>JBEKKC010000102.1:0-16273 GCA_050010915.1 Tepidisphaeraceae bacterium
CCGGAGGGGACAGCCCTTCATCGCCGCCGGTACTCCGGCGTCCTCGATTTGAATTAGTTCTCGTCTCGGCGCCGCCATGCCGCAGGCGATAGCTCTTGCCGGTGATGTTGATGAGGGTGAACGATCAGGTGATCGAACAACAACTGGTAGCTGAACAATTTCGTGAGATGCAGGGGCAATAGTTGTTCTTGAAATGAAAGGCGCATTTTATGGCAACTGACACTGAAGGAAAACAAAAACTGGGTGCAACAGCTTTATCCGGTTACTGGCGGCAGGGCTTGGCGGAATTGCGCGCGGCGGCACCGTATGGTGATTCCGCAATCGCCCAACCAACGAATTACGCGATGCCCGGCATGGCGACGCCCGGCGAGGTAGCCTTGCTCCTCCGCCCACTTCATCGCCCGCTTGATCGAGGCGATCAGGTTGCGACGGGAACCCGACTTGAGCGGCACGCCGTAATTGTCCACCCATTTCTGAACGTGGTGCGGTTTGAGTTGATCGGCGGTGAGAGATGGGTCAATCGTCGCGACGAAAGAATTGAGCCGGTCTTTGTACCAGCGGTAGGTGTTCGGTGCCCGGTGCTTTTCGCACCAGTCAAGAAACTCATCCACGATGACAACGACAAGTTTCTGGGCCTCGGCTTGGTTGACCGGCGGCAGCGACGGCTTGGCCATCAACTCGTGGTAACGGGCGAAGGCTTCGTCCTTGTCGGCAGCCAATTTGATCTGGCGATCACCGACCTGGACGAACCAAGCGTTGCGAGCGGAGCGAAAGAACGGTTTGGGAAAGTGCGCCATAGAAACCTCTACAGTCTATTTGCGAGTAGACCTTCGAGGCTTACAGGCCTCGGCCATTTACGCTGGCCGGGGCTTTATTTCTGCACTTCTCTGCCAAACTTCTCTGCCACGGGGTATCGGTAACTCCGGGCGATGTTCCTAAGTCTTTGTCATTCCTCATTGCACCTTGCAGGAGTCGAACCTGCAACCTTCGGTTCCGTAGAGTGGCGTTCTGGTGCCAAATGTCCGTAAAATCAAGCCTTACGGAGTCCAGATTTTCCAGATTCTACTATTGTTTACAAGCGATTGGTTCGCGAATGGTTCGGAATCTCCGGTTGTGGAGCTTTGCCCCAACGGGCGTTTGCACCCAACATGGAACTGACGTGAAGCAGCCGACAGGGACGAGTTCTAATTACCCAATTGAAGATGGCGCAAGGCGGCCGTGATCCCGCTTCTTCAACCTCTAAATCCCCCCCCTTTTCGCGCAAATATACATGAACGGCTGGAAACGCTTTCAGCCACGGCCAGTTCGTGCATGTTTTCATGGCAAATTCACCGCCCAATCGGGCAAGGAGACTTTTGCATGCCCTTATCTATCAACGTGGGCCTCAGCCGGAAGGCCTCGAAGAATTACCAATCCACCGGCGTGTCGATCAACGTCACCGCGGAACTCGATCAAACGCTGCTGGCCAGGCCGGACGAGCTTCAGCGGCAGATCGGCGATTTGTACTGCCAGGCCCAGAATGCCTTGGACCGCCAGGCGGATGCCTTGGGCGATCCGCAACCCCGCCGCAACGGCCAGAATGAGCGCGCCCGGGATCGGCACAACGGCTACGACCGCCACAACGGCCACAACGGTCACGAAGACCGTCGTGATGCCGCCATGACCTCCAGCCAGCGCCGAGCCATCCTGGCCATCGTCAAAAGGTGGGACCTCAATCTCGATGCCGAATGCCGCGAATTCATCGGCGAAGAGTTTGAGCGGCTTTCCATCCGCCAGGCGTCGGACCTGATCGACCATCTCAAGAATAGTGAACCCGCCGGACGCCACGACAATCGTCGCTGATTCTCGCCAGCGTTCCGGAATTGTCCCTGACAGCTAAAAAGAAAAGGAGCAAGCCATGACCATGGTCACGGCACCGGATGTCTTTGCGCGCACGGTTCCCGAGGGGTCGCCCAGCCGCCTGGCGGAGCAGATCACGGGAAGGACGTATCTGTCCCACTCTCAGCTTTCGACGATGCGATCCTGTCCGCGGAAGTTCGCGTTCCTTTATGTCGAAAAAGCCCCGGCGGATTTCATCCCGTCCAGCCTGATTTTCGGCGGAGCGATCCACTCGGCCCTGGAACTGTATTTCCGGGCCAGGTTGGAGGGGCTGGAGGTGAGCAATGGGGCCTTGTTGTCGGCGTACCATGACGGCTGGACGCGCCAGCTGCGCGATGCCGGCCAAGACATCCCCGTCCGCTTCAACAAGGACCAGGACGGCGATTCCCTGGACGCCCTGGCGGACCGGATCATCACGTCTTTCCTCGCTTCACCCCTGGCCAATCCCAAGGGCGCCATCCTGGGTGTGGAAGAGGAGCTTCGCGTCCAGCTTGATCCGGAACTGCCCGACCTGCTCGCCCGGGTGGACCTGGTGACCCGGACCGACGGCGCCCTGCACGTGGTTGATTTCAAAACGTCCCGCTCCCGATGGACCCAGCAGAAGGCCGAGGAATCTGCCGAGCAGCTTCTGCTCTACCACGCCGCCGTCAGCGGGATGTCGGAGCATTTGGGCGTTCCCGTCAACCTGCACTTCGCGATCATCACCAAGGCGAAGAAGCCGGTTATACAGTTGATCCCGGTCGCCGCGGACGAAGACCGGATCGCCGGGCTGAAAGAGTCCGTCAGCCAGATCTGGCAGGCGATCCAGGCCGGCAACTTCTACCCCAGCCCTTCGCCCCAGAACTGTGCCACCTGCCCCTACCGTAGCCGCTGCCCGGTATTTGCCAGGCAATGAGGTGCCAAGTTCTTCAATTACGTTATTTAGAAATGACAACGCCACTGAGGCCTAGCGGCCTAAAAGGAGGTAATCGCCCATTTAACTCCATCGGATTGTTTCCTCAGCAAACCCTCTTTTCACAAGGAGCAGACCATGAAGATTTTCTTCCTGAACAATGACGGCGGCGGATTCGCCGACCAGATCGAAGTCGCCGAGGGCACTACCCTTGGCCAGCTTTTCCAGCAGCGCATGCCGGGCTGCGATCCCCATAACTATCTCATTCGCGTCAACCGCCAGCCGGCCGTTGCCGAGGAGCCGCTCACCGAGGGATGCCGGGTCAGCGTCACGCCCACCAAGATCCAGGGAGCCGCCGCGCTCGCATAAAGCAAACCGGTCTTGCTTCAAACCCCGCCCGCCGGGACCGCCATATCCAGGCGGGTTTTTGTCCCCTTTGCACAGGAGGTCCTCATGAAGACCAAAGACCCGGAGTTGCGGATGGCGATCAAGTTGCAGGGTTGCCTGGAGCGGAGGCAGGCGGTGCCGGACGATCCGCTGCACGCGGCCATTCAAGGAGCCTTGAGCTATGCCCAGACGCTGGAGCAGCAGTTGCATTGCCACGAAGTCGCCCGGCGGCGCGGTTGGCTGAGCGCGGCAGTTCTTGTCCAGGAGCGGCTCACCCATCAACTGCGGCAACTGCATCGCTCGGTCACGGATGCCGTCAACCAGATCCATCCCGTATCCGCCTTACCGCAGCAGACATTGCGCGATCTGTACGATGAGCTTCGTCAACTCAGCCGGGAGTTTTCGGAAGTGGACCTCGACCTCAAAGCCGGTGTCGTGACGGCCGTTACGGAGGACATCGAACTGAAGGGGTATTACCTGGGCTCCTTTGAGATCAAGCTGCATCTGGCGCGTTTGGCAAAGCTGGCGGATTCGTCGGTGTTTGAGGTAATCGCGCTGGATCCCCATCCCGCCGCCAGCAATTCGGAAGTCACCCATCCTCATGTCCGGGATGGCGAAGTCTGCGCTGGGGACGCCACCGTCCCAATCGCCTCCGCCCTGCGCGAAGGAAGATTGGTCGATGCCTTCCTGGCCCTGAACAGCGTTTTGCACACCTACAACCCCCATTCCCCGTTTGTCGCCCTGGACGATTGGGAAGGCACTCCATGCGCCGATTGCGGGGATTTGATCGACGGTGATGGGACGTATTTCTGCCATGGATGCGAACGGGACTTTTGCGATGACTGCGCCAGCGCATGCGATATCTGTGGCGCCACCTATTGCCGGGCCTGCCTGGAAGAAGACGTCGAATCCGGACATCAGTGCTGCCGGGAATGCAGGGCGAGGTGCAATGCCTGCCGGCGAATCGTGGAAACCGAGGACTTTGATCGCGACAGCGGCCTGTGTCCCCAATGCCTGGAAAAACAACGCGAGGAGGAAGCAAACCAAGCTGCGCCCAACCACCCCAATCTTTCACAAGAACAGGAGATCAATCATGAGTCCAACGATCACCAGCGACCTGATGACGATGGAGCGGAATCAAAAGCCCACGGCCAAGCCGCCACGGCCGGCGCCGCGGCATGAGAATCGGCCACCTACGCTGCGTTTTGCCCCCCTGGCCTGGCTGAAGTTGATGATATTTCTCCACGCCGGGGACACGGAAGTGGGGTTCTTCGGCATTTGTGCCAAGGAGGACCTGCTGTACGTGCAGGACTTGGCGGTGCCCAAACAAAAGGTGTCCGCCGTAACCGTCAGCTTCGACGATCAATCCGTCGCCGACCACTTCGAAGACTGCGCCGCCGTCGGCATCCAGCCCACGCGCTGCGGCCGGGTTTGGGTCCATACCCATCCTGGCCTCTCTCCCAATCCCAGCGGGGTTGACGAGGAGACATTTGCCAGGGTGTTCGGAAACTGTGATTGGGCGGTGATGGCGATTGTGGCCAGGGGCGGGGCCAGTTATGCCCGCCTGAGCTTCAGCGCCGGCCCCGGCGGGGATGTCATGATCCCCATGGTGGTGGACTGGGGAGCCTTGCCCCAGGAGATCCAAAACCGGGAAGGATCGCTGGATGAACTGTTCGGCGGCTGGCTGGACGAATACGGCAGCCGCATCTTTCCGGAGGACTGGCGGCCGGTGACAAGATCATCGCAGACTGGCCAGTCCCAGCCGGCGTTTTCCGATCTGCGGGACACGCTGGACGATCTGTATGACCAGATGATGTTGGATCAGCAGTTCGAGGACGCCTACAGCGATTCCATCCTGGAAGGGGTGTCGCCATGAACACCGCCATGGTCGAGACACCCGATCTTTCCCAGCGGGATGTCCGCCAGCGCGATTTGGTCCCACCCCAGAAGCTGGCGGAATGCCACGCGCTGGTGATCGGTGTCGGGGCGGTGGGACGGCAGGCGGCGCTGCAGCTTGCGGCGACGGGAATATCACGAATGACGCTCGTGGATGATGACCATGTGGCCACAGAGAACTTGGCGCCCCAGGGATACTTCCCCGACGACCTCGGCAGGAACAAGGTCGAAGCGACGGCCCAGATGTGCCGGAAACTGAATCCCGATATGGCGATTCATCTGTATCCAGAGAGATTCCGCCGCTCCTCGCCCAAGAGCCTGTCCTGTTTCAATGATGCCGACTGCAAGCTGGTGGTCTTCTGCTGCGTGGACTCGATCACGACGCGGGGGATCATTTGGGAGGCGGTAAAGCCATTCGCCGCCTTCTTCGTCGATGCCCGCATGGCGGCGGAAATCGTGCGCGTGCTGGCATCGGACCGACCGATGGATGACGTCTATTACCCCACGACGTTGTTCGAATCCGCCGAAGCCTATTCGGGCTCCTGTACCGCCAAGAGCACGATTTACTGCGCCTCGATCGCAGCGGGGCTCATGTTGGCGCAGTTCACGCGCTGGTTGCGTGGGCTGCCGGTGGATCGGGATCTGCTCGTGAACTTGCTGGCCGCGGAAATGACCGTGGCGTAGGCGGGCGATCGTTCCAACGTCAATTTCCAACCTTCCGGGCCGGGGCACGTGGCGCTGCTCCGGCCCGTACTCTTTGAAAGGAAAACCAAGATGATTATGTCCAATGTTCCGACCGGCGGCCGCCGGGTGGCAAATCTTCCCCTGGGCAAGCTCCTCTCCACGCCCGGTGCCGTGGAAGCTCTGGCCAAGGCCGGGCAAAGCGGCGCGGAACTCATCGAGCGCCACCGCCATGGGGATTGGGGCGAGGTGAGCGCCACGGATTGGGCCGCCAACGATCGGGCTCTTACCGATGGCGAGCGCATTGTCTCGGCGTACTCCCTCAAGAACGGCGTCAAGATTTGGATCATTTCTGAGGCCAATCGCGAGGTGACGACCCTCTTGTTACCCGACGAATATTAAAACCCCCGAAGGAGGTGACGAACCGTGTCCCACAGCGGCGATCGCCTGGTGGATGCCAAGGCGATCCTTGAAGCATTGTCGGAACTGAAACGCCGGGGCAACAAAACCGTAATGGCGGAACTGGAATCGATCGAACCGGAACTAGCCGGTTACGCCATGGAAGAACTGGGCCTGATCTACCAAGCCCTGTCCCGAACCGGCGCCAGGACCGGGGAGCTGCGCAGGTTGTATCGGCAGATCGAGTCTTTGGTCCTGGTCGCCATCCTGGCCCTACGTCATGCCCAGCGCCGGCTGTGGGAGGACGAAGATAGCCCGCCATCGATCCCTCCGCGCGATTCCCCGGCGTGACCGTCTTTGAATCTTTCCACCCACACAACAAAAGGAGATCCCATGCAAACCGTAACTGAAGCCGCAAAGGCTACGTTGTATTACCGCCAGGGCAGCAGCGACAAGGTCTATCACGTCGCCATCGAGCCCAGCGGAGCGGGTTTCATCGTCACATTCGCCTTCGGGCGCCGCGGCAGCACCCTGCAAACCGGCGCCAAGACCGCTGCGCCGGTGGATTATGCCGAGGCGAAGAAGATCTTCGACAAGCTGGTGAAGGAGAAGACCGCCAAGGGCTACACCCCCGGCGAGGACGGCACGCCCTATCAGCGGACCGGCAACGCCGAACGATCCACCGGGATTCTTCCGCAGCTTCTGAACCCAATCGACGAATCGGAGGCCCGTCGGCTCATCAAGGACGATGCCTGGTGGGCGCAGGAAAAGTTCGACGGCAAACGGGTCCTGATCCGCAAGGAAGATGACAAAGTCACGGGGATCAACCGCCAGGGTTTAGTGATCGACCTGCCGGTTCCAATCGTTAAGGCGGTGCAGAGCCTGGATACCCGCCGATGTTTGCTGGATGGCGAATCGGTGGGTGATACGTTTATCGCCTTCGATCTGCTTCAGGAGGCGACGCTTAAATTGGCCGCAAGGCCTTATCAGGTCCGCTACGCTCATCTGGTCGATCTGGTGGACAGCACGCCGTCCGATTCCATCCGATACGCCCAGACCGCGACCACCAGAGCGCAAAAGCTCGCGATGCTTGACCGGCTACGGAAAGAGCGCAAGGAAGGCGTCGTCTTCAAACGCCATGCCGCCTCGTACGTTCCCGGCCGTCCGGCCAGCGGTGGCGATCAACTCAAACTGAAGTTCACCGCCACCGCCTCGGCAATCGTCGCCGGGGCCAACGGCAGCCGGCGGAGCGTGAAGCTGGAATTGCTGGATGCTCCCCGGCGGATCGGCGTCGGCAACGTCACGATTCCGCCGAATCACCCGATTCCGGCTGTGAACCAGATCGTCGAGGTCCGCTATCTCTACGCCTATCCCGGCGGAAGCCTCTATCAGCCGGTTTACCTGGGTAAGCGGGATGACGTCGGCGCCGAGGCCTGCACCATCAGTCAACTGAAGTTCAAGTCGAACAACGAAACCGATGAGGGATGAAACATCCCCTCACGGTTCAATCCAGATGTCCTTAACCCCGCCGGTGTTCGGCGGGATCGTTTCAATCAACAACAAGGAGAATCATTTATGTCACACGAGATCGATCAATCCACCGGAACCGCCGCCGTCTTCGTTGCCGGCTCGCCACCCTGGCACGGTCTGGGCCGAAACATCACCGAAGCGGTCATCAGCCAACAGGCCATTGAACTCGCCGGTCTGGACTGGCGGGTAGCTCAGTGGCCCGTGTCCGCCAGCGCCCCGGATGGCTGGGGCACCGTCCTGGCCAAGGATTTTGTGGCCAACGTCCGCGAAGACACCAAAGCGATCCTAGGTGTTGTCACGCGCAAATACCGTCCCTTCCAGAACGCCGAGGCATTTCAGTTCGCCGATGCGGTCGTGGGCGAGGGCCTGGCCAAATACGAGACGGCCGGGGCGCTGCGCGGCGGCAAGCGCGTCTGGATGCTCCTGAAACTCCCGGATCAACTCAAAGCCGGCCGTGGCGATTCCATCCAGCCGTATCTCTTGGTCTACAACACCTTCGACGGCTCGTCCTGCCTGCGCGCGATCCTTACCAGCGTACGGGTGGTCTGCCAGAACACCCTCAACCTGGCTCTGTCCGGTGGCAAGGGGGAAGGCGTCACCATCCGGCATCGGGGTGATTTGCAGGGGCGAGTGGAGGATGCCCGGCAGACCCTGGGCCTGGTGAAGAAGCGGCTGAAGACTTTCGGCCAGGAGATCGACGTGCTCCGGTCGGTGCAGATGGCCAACGGGCGTTTGCAAAGATACTTCGACTCTCTGCTGACGCCGTTGGGCAACCAGCCTTCCGATCGGGAGCGCACCAACCGCCTGCGGGCGATGGACCAGCTCCATGCCAACTTCGCCGATGACCAGAACACGTTGCCTGGGATGCGCGGAACCCTCTGGGCGGCGCTGAACGCCGCGACGGAGTTTGCCGATCACCAGCGCCGGTTCCGGGGTACCAATGACCTGGCACGAAGGGAGAGCCGGCTGGACTCCATCTGGTTTGGGTCGAGTAATGATTTTAAGCAGGGGGCGTATCGCTCGGCGCTGGAGTTGGCCGGGCTGAACTGAAACCGTGGTTTTGGCTCCCGGAGCGGATGGGGTATTCGATCCTGCTCCGGGAGCCTTGCATTGGAGTGAACATGCGTTTTGCCGCCGTTGTTTTGATTGTGTTGTATCTGCTGCTGGCGTTCGTGGGTTGCTGGGATCGGAATCAGACAATCCACGATGCCGGGGCAAGGGAGGTTCATGAGGACAATTCTAAAAATACTCGTGATGTTGGGGATGGTGTTGGGCGCGGGGGTGCTGGGCTGGATCATGCGCGGGGAAATGACAACGGATCGACCGGCGCCCACGCGCACGACCGACGTAGGGCCCATTCTGGACCGTATCCATACGCTTTCATCGCTGACGACGCTGCGCGTTGAGGTGGCTGATGCGATGACGATGGAGTTACGGGGCAGAACGGGAGGGATTTCCGCGGTCCTGGTTGTGCATGGGGAGGCGACCTTGGCGGTGGACCTGTCCCAGGCGAAATTCCAGGCAGTGAATAAATCGGACCAGCGAGCCATTCTGGTTCTGCCCCAGCCGCGCGTGCAATCCGTGAAATTGGATCATCAAAGGACGAAGCTGATCGGGATGAGCACCAATGGCCTTTGGCTGATCGTGCCTGGCGGCGATGACGCTGATACCGCCATCAGCGATCTGGCCTACCGGCGCGGTGAGGAGATTGTCGCGGCCACCACGGCTGATCGAGAATTGGCCTGGCAGGCGCGAGAGCAAGCGGAGCTGGTCATCCAATCATTCATTCAGCCGCTTCGGTGGACCGTTGAAATTGAATGGGGCGGTTGAACTGTGGTCGCCAATACTTCCGGTCCGGATGTTCCCGCCCGGTCCTTGGCCGCGTAATGCGGCAAGCGACCGGGCGGGATTGCGCCGGGATACCGGGCGTATTCAATGTTCCTTGTTTTTCGCTATTGAACCCCCAATTCTGCCAGATGATTTTTGGCGTGTTCGTCGCCGAGGGCGGCGGCCTTGCGGTACCACGTGACGGCTTGCTCTCGATCCTGAGCCACTCCATAACCATGTTCATACATAATGCCAAGGCTGTACATCCCCCCCGCGTCGCCGGCCTCGGCAGCCTTTCGCATCCAGGCCATCGCTCGCTGCCAGTCCTGTGGAACGCCTTGGGCCACGCCGTTGCCGAAGAAGTATAAATCGCCTACCGCTATCATCGCCCGCGTGTTGCCGGCGTCGGCCGCCTTGCGGTACCAAACCAATGCTTGCTGGTAGTCCTGGTCCACTCCCTCGCTGGATTCATACAGAGCGCCGACGCTGCACATCGCGTCCGCGTTGCCGGCGTTGGCAGCCTTACGGTACCAGGTCATCGCCTGCTGGTAGTCCTGGGTCACGCCATAACCATGCTCGTATAGAAGGCCAATGTTGCCCATCGCCTCCGCGTCGCCGGCGTTGGCGGCCTTGCGGAACCAGGTCATTGCCAGCGTGTAGTCCTGAGCCACGCCCTGGCCGCGTCCGTACAGAAGACCGATGCCGCACATCGCCTGCGCGTTGCCGGCGTCTGCGGCCTTTTGCCACCAAGCCATGGCCTGCTGGTAATCCTGGGACACGCCATAACCGTATTCGTACAGAACGCCGATGCTTCCCATCGCCTGCGCGTTACCGGCGTCTGCGGCCTTTTGCCACCAAGCAAGCGCCTGTTGGTAATCCTGGTCCACGCCCTTACCGCCTTCGTATAGAACGCCGAGTTTGAACATCGCACTGCTGTCTCCCGCGTCCGCAGCCCTGCGAAGCTCTTGAATCTTCCCGGCAGGATTTCCAACTCCGCCATTTTCGGCTTGTGGTATTGGATGTGCGTCCGGCTGCGTCGTGGCTGGAGCAGTGTTGTCAGTTGCGCCAGCGGTATTAGTTGCATCCGAGCTTGACGATTGCGACTGCCGATTATCGGGTTGGCTTGCTGCTTGGGCATTTGACTGCTCGGCTGCATGCGCGGCCGCACCTAACTCCGCCAGACGCGTCTTGGCATCCTCGTCACCGAGCGCAGCGGCCTTGCGGTACCACATAACGGCTTGCTCTTGATCTTGGGCCACGCCTTGGCCGTTGGCGTATAGAGCACCAACATTGTACATAGCCCCCGCGTCGCCGGTGTCGGCGGCTTTGCGGTTCCAGGCCATCGCCTGCTGGTAGTCCTGGTCCACACCAAGACCCTGGTAATACAGATCGCCGATGTTGATCATCGCCACCGAGATACCGGCGTCCGCGGCCTTCCGGTACCAGGTCATTGCCTGCACATAGTCCTGGGCCACGCCATGGCCTTTGTAGAACAACTCGCCAATATTGTTCATCGCCTGCGCGCTGCCAGCGTCGGCGGCTTTGTGGTACCAGGTCATTGCCTGTGCGTAATCTTGGGGAACGCCGTGGCCGTCGTCGTACAGACCTCCGATGTTGACCATCGCTTTCGCGATGCCAGCGTCGGCGGCCTTACGGAGCCAGGTCATTGCCTGCGCGTAATCCTGGGGAATGCCGTGGCCGGCGCCGTACAGCTCACCAATGTTGTTCATCGCCTCCGCGTCGCCAGCGCCGGCGGCTTTGAGATACCAGTCCATCGCCTGCTGGTAGTCCTGGTCCACGCCGTGGCCGGTGTTGTACAGACTGCCGATGTTGAACATTGCCTCCGCGCAGCCTGCGATGGCGGCCTTGCGAAACCAGGTCATTGCCTGCGCGTAATCTTGGGGAACGCCGTGGCCAGCGTCGTACAGATCCCCGATGTTGACCATTGCTGCCGAGTTGCCGGCGTCGGCGGCTTTGAGGTACCAGGCCAGCGCCTGTCGGTAATCTTGGTCCACACCATGGCCGCCTTCGTATAGAACCCCGATGTTGAACATCGCCTTTGCGTCGCCGGCATCGGCGGCCTTGCGGAGGTCTTGAATCTTCCCGGCAGGATTTCCAACTCCGCCATTTTCGGCTTGTGGTGGCGACTGCGCGTCCGGCTGCGTCGTGGCTGGAGCCGTGTTGTCAGTTCCGCCAGCGGTATTACTTGCATCCGTGCTTGACGGGGGCGACAGCAGATTATCGGGTTGCGTTGCTGCTTGGCTGTTTGATTGCTCGCCTGCACGCACGGCAATCCGCTGCCGCAGTCGGGCCATCGCCTCATCCTCCGACATCTGCGCCGATGTAACCGATGAAGTGACGACCAAACCGCCGAAGAGAACCCACACAAGTAAAATCGAGCGTTGCCATCCCATAAGCCTTCGCCCCTTTCCTTGTTCGCGGCCGCGAAGAATGACATGCCGCCGCATGCCCCACCATGCACGCGGCCGGTGGATATTGTGCCGCGATGCTCCAAATGTATCAAGAGGGAATATGCTTAAAGCGCATCAAGCTTCATGCGGTGGATAGTCCCGCTCCATGCCAACGAAGCGGAACCAGGCGATTATCTACAAAAAAGTGCCGGCGTTTCTGCGGGGGATGCGGGAGGAAGCTGGCCTCACGCAACGGCAATTGGCCGATCGGATCGGCCAGAGCCAGTGGTGGGTCGCTCGTTCTGAGACAGGTAGCCGCCGGCTCGATGTGGCTGAATTCATCGAATTCTGCGTCGGCTGCGGCGCAGATCCCGCCAAGGCGTTGACGGAATTGGCCAAACTGCGACATTAATTCCGCGTCTGGAACATTTAGGATTCCTACTAACGACACACTGGTTGCCGCGGTCGTGCAATTGCGCAAAGGCGCCGGATTGACGCAACGTCAACTGGCCGAGGCGCTGGGGCGGAAACAAAACCTGATCGGTCGCATCGAGACCGGGCAGCGGCGAATCGACTTGATCGAATGGGTGGGAATCTGCCGGGCCTGCAAGGTGGACCCGGAGGTGGAAATCGCCAAGCTGGTTCGGCAGATCAAACCGCTGGTGCCGCAGCGCCGGCGATAGAGCCAGGAACAAGCGATGGCCAGCCGCAATCGCGATTACCTGTCCCGCGGGCTCTTGTCGCCGGTATTGGCCAAATGATCTTCCCTTAGTCAGAGGACTTGACGGCAAACTTGCGACTACGCAGAATGAACGTTGGACTGCTGCTATGCCGGGACGGGCTTGGCGGAGCCTCCGGGCAGTCAGGCCATGGCATCGGTGGGCAAAAAACGGGTCCCGTGGACTTCGAACACCTGTGGCAGAAGGCATGTCAGGAGCAACAGCCAAATCACTTGGCCGCGGCTGGCGAGTTGATAACGGCCATTGCCGATTTGCTCGATGTTGAGCAGGTTGAATTTGCCACGGAGGATCTGGCGGCCCGCTTCCTTCTGGACTTAAGTTCCCTCCGGTTCAAGGGGATGGATCTGAACGTGGCCATCGTCTCGCATCCACCGCGGGACGAGGAAGAGATGCGACGGCAAGCGATAATCCTGGCGGATCAGAAAGACGCGCTGCAGTCCATAGGCTTGTGCTTCCAGATTCTGCTCACGCCAACTTTGCCGCCACCAAACCCATTCATGCGACCGGATCTGCAGGCGATCTTTCTATGTGGTAACGATCTCCGCCACTTGTTCGACTCTGATTCCCCGAACTTCGTCCTGTACGAGATCATCCGGCGGCAGGTTCCCGTGCATCGGCTGTGTCCCTACGACACAACTCATGAAGCCCGCGGCGCGATGTTCTTCGGGCGACAAAAAGAACTGAGCCGACTGGTCGAAGAGTCGGAGACGAGTTTCATGGTCAGCGGCGCCCGGCGCATCGGCAAGACATCGCTCTTGATTCGAGCTCGCAACGCCTTACGTGCACGGGGTGAGTTTCGCACACGCGCATTTTACTTTAACTGCCTGACCTGGGGAGGATATCGCGACTGTTTCCGGTGGATCGCCCATGGGATGGCTCCGAAGGCGGAAATCCGCATCGATAAGGGCGTTCGCAACATCACCTACCTTCTCGAACGGCAAAGCCGGCATGGTTCGAAAACAATCTGGATGTTCTTTGATGAGGTGGACCGAGTCGTCGAATTGGATGCAGAGGCAGGTTGGCCATTATTCCGAGTGCTGAAGACGGCAACCAGCGAGGGATGCATCCGTCCGGTATTCGCGGGCTTCAGGTCCGTCAGCCACTTGAATAGGCGCGACAGCCCTTTTTACGAGGCGCTCTTGCCGCTGACACTGCAGCCGTTGAAGAAATCGGAAACGGAACAGTTGGTGGCAATTCCGCTACGATCAGCCGGCGTGACTATTCAATCTGAATCCCGAGTTCTTGAGCGCATCTGGAATGGTTCACAGGGCCAGCCTTTCGTTGTCCAATTTTACGCGCAGCAAATTTACAACCTGGCGTGCGGCAGAGAGCCTCAGGAGGCTGGGCCCGCCGACATCGATACCATCGAAAACGACGCGGACGTAAGCGCCTTTTTGCTGGAACACTTTCTGGAAAATACGATCTCCAGCGCCAGTCCTGTCAAGAGTGAGCGACTATGCGCTCTATTGTTGGCCAACAAAGAAACTTCAATAGAATGGACTGAAGGAGAGTTTCTGGCGGCCTGTCGAGATTGCGGTCATCCGCTGGAAATGGATGAGGTGCACGATGCCCTAAGGAATCTCCTGCATGCCAACGTACTTTCTTGCACCAGCTACCGGTATCGCTTCGCTCTGCCTCTCTTGCGGGATGCCCTGCGGAAAGCGTTTCCGAATCTAGGTGTCATAGTTGACTCGCTCGACCGGAGGCCATGACATGAACCCAAAGACATACGTACGCTGGATTGGGCAGCCGTTTTATAACGAGCTCGCCGGGCTCCTAGAGCAAGGGCGGCATATCGCATTGCTCGGCCCCCGCAACAGCGGCAAATCTTTGGTGCTGAAGGCCGTTACTGACCTCGCACAAAGCTGGCCGGCGCCACGCCAGCCTATGGTTGTTCCCTTACACTATCGTGATTTTGACGGACAGGATAACGCTGGATTCGCGCGTACCATTGCTGGGAAACTTCAGGTGCGCATTGGCCGCGCACCTGCTGATATGCTACTCTCCGGAAGGCTGGCTGATATCATGCAGCGTGCGCTGCGCGCTTCGCAGCAAACGATCTGGTTCTTCGTATACGACATACTTGGATTCTCGGTCCCAAAAGTGCGAGAATTGCTACTTGCGTTTCAGCATTGTCACGGCGACGCCAGGTTGCGGGACCGAATGGGTGTGCTAGTCACGGGTAGCGCGGATTTCATCCCCCTGACGTACTCCGAGCGGTCTCCCTACCACCACGCGCGTAAGTACCTAATCTACGGTATGGATAACGAAACGGCACTCGACTTTTTCTGTCGCCGCCGCGCCGGCAAGTGCAGCCCGCTACCACAGGAGTCGAATCAGTTGCCTGCAGCAGAGCGCCGGGACATCGATCCCGATGCGTTTGAGTATCTTTACCAGCAGACCGGCGGACAAGCGCATTTCATCCAGGAGATTGTTGTGTCGGTGATGCGCCATCCGCTGGTTTTGCCCGCCGTGGTGTTGGCTGGGTGCTGGAACCGTAAGCAAGTTCAATCCTTGATCGATGCCTTCGTGAACGAGCACATGCCACACGACCACTTCTCACGAATGGTCCTGCGCGAAGTGGAACGCGACATCAAGTCCTATGACCTTCTGTTAAATGTGTTGAAAGGCAAGAAGCCGGTGGAAGTGCGCGCATTAACGCCGCTGGAAGTTCAGGGGTTCATTCGGCGCGACGCAACCGGCAAAGCCACGATCTCCTGCCCGGTATGGCAGACGTTCCTCCACAGGAGCCTTACTCGCCAGCGCATCGCTGACGAACACGCATGTCAGAACCGTTGGGAGTTGGCTTGGGAGGAGTATGGCGCGATTCCGCCCGCACAACGTGATCGCCCGGTGTCGGGCGATGCTCGGTTCCGGCTTCGCTCGCTGCTACGGGTATGGTCCGACAGTCTGTGGAACCTCGTCCCACAGGGGCCCGAAGCCGTTTGCAAGCAGTTTTATTGCGGGGCTCGATACATCCTCGGATTCGATGCTGGCGGAGCCTACGATCTGGGAACCGTTCCGCTGGTGCCGCCCCAGCCGCCAGCACCGCTGCATCGCAACGTGAATTGCCTGGAGCCGTGCGATGTGAAGTGCCCCCCTCCGGGGAACAAGCCCGTCTACAAAGATGCATCTGGACACACCTACTGGCTAGACGGGCCGCGGCTGAAGCCTTACTCCGAAGCCAAACTGGGAAAGAGCCCAATACCCCCGAGGCGGCTGTGCCTCTATATGGTACGCCGGGAGATTAGCCGCGAGATCGACTCAGCGGAGCAGGAATACCTCTGGAGCGCGCTTCACGGCTTCTGGCAGGCGTATGAAGCCGCTTTGGAATTCGAGCTTGGCGAATTGCGCGAGCGTCACCTGAAGGTAATCGAGCATGTAAGCAGCCAGCTCGTGAACGAACCGTTCGACATGGGGAAGGTTGTCCAGCAAACCGCAGACGCATTGGTAAGCATCGGCGGCTACCGCCGCATCCAGATCTGCCTTGTTGATCCGCGTCGCGAGCGGATTCAGTGTCAGCGGGCGCGCAAAACCGGCCAGTGATGGGCGCGCCAAAACCGGCCATTTTGAGGAACTGGAGATTTGTCCATTACCGTTGGCTTTCGGCTCTCGCCGGAGGCGAATGGTGC
>JBEKKC010000103.1:0-16247 GCA_050010915.1 Tepidisphaeraceae bacterium
ATGACTTGGCTCCCGTTAAAGCCCACACGACGGCGATCCATCGCCGCAACACCCTCTATCTCAACCGATCAAAGGCGGCATTTCAATTATCACGGGCCACCAGGCGAATTTCGGGTTTCGAATTTTCACTCGCGGGCCGCGCGATGAAGAAACGTCGCGCGGCGGTGCGGCGATTACGACACCGTGATCCTGCGCGGCTTGGTTTCCTCGCGCTTGTTCAGCGTGACGCTAAGCACGCCGTCATGGAGCTTCGCCTGAACGGTTTGGGGATCGACGGTCGGGGGAAGCATGAAGCTGCGTTGGAACCGCGAATATCGCCGTTCGTGCAACAGCCATTCGGACTTATCGCCGGACTTTTCGTCGTTGCATTCCTTGTGCTCGGCGGAGATGGTCAGGGCCTGGTTTTCCAGATTGACGTCGACCTCCTCCTTTTTGTAACCGGGCAACTCGGCCTCGACGTAGATGTGGTCGGCGTCCTCGCGGACGTCCACGCCGTATGGGGCGAGGTAATTGCCGTCATCCAATACACGGTTGCCGAAGAACCGGCCGAGCATGGTGTCAAATTCGCGCTGGGCCAATTCATTGGGATCGGCGGATCTCTGAACTCTGGTGGGCAGTGCCATAATATGGCCTCCTATCTGGTAAAAGGACTTACCTGGAGACGAACAAATTTCATGCCAGGGTGATGGGATTGCGGCTGGTGCGCACAGGCCGGAGAATCATCAGGTTACGGCAATCGGCGGCTGAGATCGCCTGACGACGTATCGCCAAAATTGGCAGGTTGTGCAGGAAATGACAGGACCGCTTCTGGCAATCATCGGACCGACGGCGTCGGGGAAATCGGCGTTGGCGATGGCGATTGCGCGGATGTGCCGGGGGGAAATCCTCAGCGTGGACTCGATGCAGATTTATCGGGAGATGGACATCGGCACCGCCAAGCCGACGGCACGGCAGAGGCTGGAGATCAAGCACCATTTGATAGACGTTGCGCAGCCGGACGAGTTGTTCAGCGTGGCGAGGTTCGTGGAGCAAGCGGATGCGGCGATCGGGGAATCGAAATGCCCGCTGGTCGCCACGGGGGGAACGCCACTCTATTTCAAGGCGTTGTTCGAGGGGTTGTTCGCCGGTCCGTCGGCGGACGAGACGGTTCGGATGCGGTTGCGTTCGCTTTCGGGGCCGGAACTGCACGAGCGCCTGGAGCGTGTGGACGCGGCGGCGGCGGCGCGGATTCACGTCGGCGATCATAAACGCCTGGTCCGGGCGCTGGAGGTTTACGAACTGACCGGCAAGCCCATCTCAACGCTTCAAAGCCAATGGGAATCCCATCAGCCGGCGAGACACCCGGCGGTATGGATCGGATTGTCGTGGGACCGCGAAGAGTTGAACCGGCGAATCAACGCGCGGGTGAAGGAAATGATCGCCGGCGGATGGGTGGAGGAAGTGCGCGGGCTGCTGGGGAAATATCCGGTGCTGTCCCGGACGGCCGCGGAGGCGACGGGATACGCGGAGCTGATCGAGCACGTGAAGGTGCGGATCGAACTGGATGAAGCGGTGGAGCGGATCAAGATCGCCACGCGACAACTGGCGCGGCGGCAGATGAAATGGTTCCGCAGGTTCAATCCGGTGCACTGGCTGGACGGCCGGGAGGGGATTGAGTCGCTCGCGGAGAGGGCTTTGCAGATGTGGAACGGCCGCACGTGACGGGCATTGATATCGGGTAGTGGGTCAATCTGAATGTTGAAGCGATTTGGCATGCCCCAGGGAGCAAGCTCCCAGGGCTTTGGATTGCGAAAAAAGCTCACTACCGAAATCGAGCCGCTGGTTGAGCCGGGGGCGCCGATGGCCGATAAAGCGTTAGCGGCAAGATAAGTGCCGAGCTTTTGCAGGAGGCGGAATTGGCAGGAATTCAAATCGGACAACTGTTGGTGGAGCAGGGTGTGCTGAGCGAGGCACAGGTGGGTCATATTTTGAAGGTGCAGAAGATGTCGGGCCGGCCATTCGGGGATTTGGCCGAGCGGTTGTTCGGCATCGACGCCAAGGCGGTTGAGGATGCGTGGGTGGAGCAGTACGTCCGCACGACCGGGGTGGTTGATCTGGAGGAGCAGAGGATCGACACGGATTGCCTGCGGCTGCTGAATCGCCGGCAGGCGTGGCAATTCCATCTGCTTCCGCTGAACCGGCAGGACTTGGATCTTCACATGGCCACCAGCCCGCAGGACCTGGTGAGGGCCGTTAATTTTTCCGGCCGGAAGGTGAACGAGCCGGTGAATTTCATGATTGCGGAGCGAGCGCAGTTGAAGGAATTCCTGATGAAGCACTATCCGGTGCCGGAATACTTCGCGCGGTATGCGGCGGGCCTGGCGGCGGAAAATAAATAGTTCGAACGCGACGCACTTTCCTTGCCGTCATTGGGAATTCGAAATGGATTGGTTGGGATTGGGGATTTCGAATTCCGTTGGCGGGGGCACCAAAACCTCGGCGAAATCATCGCGATAAACGGTCTTCCAGTTCAACTCGGTGAGGATTTGGCCGAACGCGCCGTGGCCGGCGCGCACAACGGCGGCGTCGGCGTGGGTGTCGGCGAGGAGTTTTTTTCGCTGGTCTGGCGAGCCGAGGGCGGCGACGCGCCAGAACTCGGGGGCAAAGAGCTGGGTGCGGCCGTCCATCAGGGTTTGGAAGCGGTCCCCGAGCCGCCATTCCAGAAACCCGCCCCACGTCAGCTCGCAGATGAGATGATGCGTTTGGGCGGGAACGTTGCGGTCCACGAAATCCGCGGCCAGGCAGGGATAATTCGGAGCATCAGGGCCATGGCGATTGAGCCAGAGGGAAAGGGATTCACCGGGCCGAGGAAAGGCGCGGGCGACCGGCCAGGCCGAGAGGGCCAGAACCGCCGCCAGTGCCGCGACGATCGGGGGGCGCGCGAGGATTTTGTCGGAGAGCCGGGGGATGGCGGCGGCGAACGCGGGGGCGGCGATGATGGCAAACAGTGGCGACAATCGTCCCATGAGAAAAAGCGATAGCGTGCTGCCCGCCAGCCAGAGCACTTCACCCAGGGGAACGCGCGGTGGCCGGATGCGATGCCAGAGGACGCACGTCCAAAGCGCCGCGACGAAGGCGGCGGAGACGTTGCCCATGATTCCAGAATAGAACGGCCGGAACTCGGCGATCGTGCCGGAGCGGACCATGACATCCTGCGTGGAATAATCCAGAACGCTGCGAAGGGCGCCGGGAAGAAGCGGGGTCAGACAGCAGGCGGCCAGCGAGAGGAGCAGGAGGACGAAGCCGCGGAGGAGCCGGGGGAGCCGCGAGGTGGACGCTGCGCGGCGATCCATGGCGTCGCCGATCAGCAGCGCGGCGGTCCAGAGCGGGACGAAGAACGCGAAGAAGTGGAGGTTGGTCAGCACCGCGGTGATCGGGGGAACCAGCCAGACCGCTTTTGATCGCTGGTTCATCCGGCGGTCGCGGAGCAGGAGCCAGGCGATCAACGCCAGGAGGGTCAACGCGGCGGTGACCGGGCGGAAGCTCAGATAGGCCAGGGAGAGAATCCCTCCCATGGCGGCGGCCAGTGCCGAGGCGAGGTAGCGGGCCTGGCCGTGAACGCGGCGGGAAAGCTCCAGGGCGGCAAGGCCCAGGAGGAGAATGAACGCCGATTCCATGGCCGCCTGGACGGCGACGGCGGCGCGGAAGCCGCCGGCGTCCCATAACCATTTCATGCCCAACTCGGCGAGCCAGGAATACGGAGTCCAGGGCTGGCGAATGGAGGCAAATGAAAGATCGTCGATCAGCGGATGCGGCCAGGATTGGCGGGCAATTTCATCCGCCACGCGAAGGTGCCAGAAGCAATCGGGATCGAGCGTATCGGCAAGAATGACCTTCCCAGCGGCAACCAAGGCCAGGAGTGCCAGCAGCAGCCCAAAGCCAAGGCGAGGCGAGGGGCTGGGGATAGTGCGAGGGTCGGGCATGCTTGTCTTATGTCGGCAATTGGGGGAAAGGTCATTCGTCATTTGTCATTGGTCATTGGTCATTTGTGAAAAGCGGCCGGGCACAAGTGACAAATGACCAGTGACTAATGACAAATGACCAATGACATTCCCTCCGTTTGCATTGCGCGTTGCCCACCATTACACTTCCGCATCCCATGAAATCCGAGCGGCGGCGCGAGCTGAAAGCTAATTCTCTGATCTGGACCCTTCAGGGTCTTCCTGAAACGATCAAAAAGTACCAGTCACAGGTCTCGCTGGGATTGGTGTTGATCGCGCTGGCGGTCGTGCTCATCCAGTACCGGATTCGCACGGGACAGGAGCGGTTGGAGGCCGCCCGAACGAGTCTGGGCATCGTGGCCGACGATCTTCAACGCCTGCGGACGATGGAATTTGATCCGGAAGGCGACGGGCAAGCGTTCATGAGGCAGCGCGAGGAGTTTTTCTCGGACGGCCTGCAACAAGTGGATACCGTCCTGCAAAAAGCGCCCGATGGGGAAGTGCAGATGAGAGCGCAGGCGCTGCTCGACAAGGGCGATTTGAATTTTGAGATGGCGAATTTTCCGGAACTGGACGGAGCGGCGACGCAGCCGGCGCTGAGGCCGGCCGAACCGCGGGAGACCTTGCTGAGCAACGCCTCGGACGCCTACAGCCAGGCGCTTCGCGACTTCGCAGGCCAGAAGCCGGTGGTGACGGCGGCCCATTTCGGTCTGGCGGCGGTGGCGGAAGACCGGGCCGCCGGGGGAGATCCTTCGCAATGGGATGCGGCCCGGGCGCAGTACCAGACGGTCATCGACGGCGACGCCGAGCAGGCCTTCAAAGTTCTGGCAAAACAAAGACTGGAACTTCTGGCACAACTTCAGTTGCCGGCGACGGTCGATCTGCCGGCAACGACGCAGGCGAGCAGAAGAAGATAAAATTCGAAACTCGAAATTCGAATGACGAATCAAACTCGAAGTCCGAAATTCGAACTTCGAATTCTGAATTTGATTCGTCATTCGAATTTCGAGTTTCGAATTTACATTCAGGCGTATCTCGCCAGCGATGTCGCCAGCGGATAATCTGGGTTTCCGTGGCCGACGATCCCGACATCCCGCCCAACGACGATTCGGACGTGTCCCATTTCCGGTTCCGCGCGAGCAAGACGCAGGTGCGTCGAATCGATCAGTTTCTCGTCGACCGGGTTCCATGGCTGTCGCGAAGCGGAGTCCAACGCCTCATCGAGGGCGAATTGGTGACGGTCAACGGCAAGCCCACCAAGGCAAGCTACAAGATCAAGGCCAACGACGTGGTGGAGATGGTCGCGCCGCCGGAGCCGGTCAACGACCTGGTTCCCGAACCGATCCCGCTGGACGTCATCTATGAGGACGAGCATTTTCTGGCCCTGAACAAACAGGCGGATTTGCTGGTGCACCCGGCGCGGGGAAGATGGACGGGAACGCTGGTGAACGGACTGGTGTATTACGGACAAAAATGGAGCACGATCAACGGCGAATGGCGGCCGGGGATTCTGCATCGGCTGGACCGCAATACGACGGGGATCATGCTGGTGGCCAAGAGCGACGAAGCGCATTGGCGGCTGGCGAGACAGTTCGAGAGACGCACGATTCAGAAGCGGTACATCGCGGTGGTGCACGGGGTGCCGGAACTGCTGGCGGACGTGATTGACATGCCGATTGGCAGGGACCGTTACGTGCGCGAGAAACAGGCGGTGAGGAAGATCGAGAACGGGGGGAAGCCGGCGATGACGAAATACGAAGTGGAGCGGATTTTCGGCGCGGCGTCGGGGGCGGCGCTCAAGCCAAGCCTGTTCCCCGGCGACCGGAATCTCCCGATGCCGCCGGCGCGGTTCTCGGAACTCCGCCTGACGCCCAAGACGGGCAGGACGCATCAGTTGCGCGTGCATCTGTCCGCCATCGGGTTTCCGATCGTCGGCGACACGCTGTACGGAGGCAGGGTTTTTGAGGCCGGGGACTTTCGATTCGACCGGCAGGCCCTGCACGCGCACGAGATTACGTTTGTGCATCCGGCCACGCTTAACGAAATGACGCTGACGGCGCCGATCCCGGAGGATATGCGCAGGCTGATGGAAATAATGGATAATGGATAGTGGACAGTGGATAATGCGAGGGAATGGGGGAAGCCGCTTGGGCGGATTTCGCGGATTTTTATGAGACGCTTTAGTTTCGGGCCGAATTGGCCGTATAATATTATCTGGCGCCGTTCGTTTTGGCATTAATGAGGAATAATCCGTGATGCACCTTCCGCTTGCGAATATCCTGGGTCCGTACCTGGACAATTGGCTTTTGATCGCGATTGTGGCGCTGCTTTTGTTTGGCAAGCGATTGCCTGAAGTGGGCCGCAGCCTGGGCAAGGGAATCATCGAATTCAAGAAGGGCCTGGCGGGGATCGAGGAAGACGTCACGCAGCCGATGCAGCAGCAGCAACCGACGGATCGGGCGGCGTTGCCGCCGGCGACGGGCGCGGGATACAAGTTCGATCCATATACGGGCAAGCCCCTGACGCAGGAGCCGGCCGCGGCGCCGATGCGGTTCGACCCCTACACGGGCAAGCCGCTGGGCGAGCAATCGACCAGTTCCAATGCGTGATCCAAATGCAACCGCGAGAATGCACAGAGCGAAGACAAGCCGCCGAGGGCCCAAGGCGGTCTTCGTGTTTTCTGGCTGCACTGAGCGTTTGTGCGGTTGCGTTTTGTCTGCTGTATTGGACCAGCGCCGGGTTGGCCAGGAGCACGGCCCGCGACATGCTGGCGGCACGGCTGCCATCGGCGAAGCTGGACAACGTCTCGCTGGCGGATGCGATCGATTTCCTGCGCGACGTCGCCGGCGTGAACGTCACCGTGGATTGGAAAGCGCTGGAAGGGCTGAACATCTCCAAGAGCACGGAAATCAACTTGAACCTTCACGACGTATCGGCGGGGAAAGTGCTGTCGCTGATTTTGTCGCAGGCCGGGCCGGGGGATTTGCTCACCTACTACATCGACCAGGACGTGATCGAGGTCACGACGCGGGCCATCGCGGACCAGAAAATGATCACCGTCGTTTATTACGTGATGGACCTGTTGCAGCCAAACGACACGTTCAATTACACGATCCAGAACATCAGCGGCGGCACGGCCCAGATCGCGGGCAGCGGCGGAGGCGGCGGATCGCAGGTTCTTACCAGCAACGGTCAGAACACGTCGCAAGGCAATACCATGGCCACCAAGGCGCAGGCGCTGATCAAGCTGATCGAAACGGTGGTTCGTCCGGAAATCTGGCGTGACAACGGGGGGCCGGCCTCGATGGAATATTGGAACGGCAATCTGATCGTCACCGCCCCTCGCTCGGTGCAAGACGCGATCGGGGGCGGAGGATAGCTGATATTGTTAAACCTGAAATCCGAAATCCGAATGACGAATCACTTCGCTGCGCGGAAACTCGAAATTCGAAATTAGAATGACGAATCAAATTCGAAATCTGAAATTCGAATTTCTAGTTTCGAATTTGATTCGTCATTCGAATTTCGAGTTTCGAATTTGATGATCCAATGGCTCACGAACTGGCCATCATCGGCGCCGGCGTCATGGCGGAGGCAATCGCGCGGGGGATCGTTTCGGCGGGGACGCTCAAGCCGGCGCAGATCGTCGCCGCGGACGTGTCGCCCCAGCGGCGGGAATTGTTCAATTCCACCCTGCACATCAACGCGGTTGAAAACGGCGCCCAGGCGGCGGCTGGGGCCCGGACCGTCCTGCTCAGCGTCAAGCCGTATCAGATGGAAGCGGTCTTGCGCGAATTATCGCCGGCGATGGAAGAACAATCGCCGGTGATTTCCATCGCGGCGGGGATCAGCAGCGCCTTCATCGAAAAGGCGCTGGGGCGAGGCAAGCGCTGGCGAGTCGTCCGGGCGATGCCCAATACGCCGATGCTGGTGGGATGCGGAATGGTGGCCATCGCGCCGGGGGCCAATGCCGGCAAGGACGATCTGGCGGCGGCGAGAAAACTGTTTGAATCGGGAGCCAAGGTGCTGGAACTGGGCGAAGAGAAGATCGACGCGGTCACGGCGATCAGCGGATCGGGGCCGGCGTATTTCTTCTTCCTCACCGAACAGATGATCCAGGCGGGCATCGAGATGGGTTTGAGCGAGGAGGAAGCGCGGACGCTGGCGATTCAAACCGCGGCGGGGGCGGCGAAGATCATGAGCGGATCGGACGATTCGCCGGCCAGCCAACGGCGGCTGGTGACGACGCCCAACGGCACGACGCACGCGGCGATCAGTCACATGGAAAAAGAGAATTGGCCGCGGATCACGATTGAAGCGATGAAGGCGGCGCAGCGGAGAAGCAGGGAGATGGGGAAATAGACGCCTCACGCCCCTGGCCCCGGTTTCCGGGCGAGCGGGATGAGCGGCGCGCCGACATCATTTCTAATCTAACGGTGCAGGGATTTGGTCATTTCCTGGGCGAGCCAGTCGGCGTCAGTTTTGGATGCGATGGCGGCGGGGATGGATTTGGGGTTGGGTGCGGCGGTCCTGATGCAGAGTTTGTAATAGACGGCGTTGCCGCTTTGCATGGAGATTTTTGGGAAGATGTCCTGGATGTCCTGGGCGCACCAGCGGCGGGTTGGGGAGAGGGTGGGGAGACTGTTTTCGACGGTGAGGGAACCGTGGCGAATGGTGACGGTGGTGCTGGCGAGCGAGGCGCGGACGGCGCCTATGAACAGGAGAGCGCCGATGCTGGTGAAAATGACGCAGAAGAATGGGGAGGACATGAAGTAAACGGCGCAGATGCCGATGGCCAGGAAGATGGCGGACATGAAGGTCATGTTGGCGGCGAGAGCTTTGTTGCGCAGGGGGGCGAAGTGGAAAATCTGTCCGCCATCGGCGAGGGGGAGGATGGAGATGCCGGGGTCGCCGGGATGGTGCATCACTTTGGATTCTGGCAAAGGGGCGACGGGGTCGGGGATGCTTTGCTCAACTAGGGCGGAGCCGACGGCAAAGACGGGGACGCTGAAACGCGTGTGGTAGCTGACTCCGGGGGAATTTGCGCGGCATTCGAGTCGCCAGAGTATCTGGTCGCGCATGTTGGAATCGTCGCAAGAGGCGGCGTCGGCGGGGATGCGAAAGCTGACGGGGATTTCGGTGCCGCGGTCGCAGGGCGGAAGGCGGTCGAGGATTTGTTCATCCTCCCATTGGATGGTCTCGGTCACGCTTTGGCTTTTCCCGACGCCTGTTTCGACGCGGTGGATGCAGAGGAGACGGAGTTTAATTCCGTCGGCCGAGTTGACGGGGCGCTGGACGCAAATGGTGCCAGCCAACACTCCGCCAATGGGGGCGGGGAGGGTTTTGAGGCGAAGGTTTGATTTGCCGTACTTCAAGACGCGGAGCGAGGCGCGCGCGGCGACAAAGATCAGTCCGATGCCGATAAGCGGGAAAATCAGGCCGACCAGGCCGGCGTTGTTGTGCTTGTGAAGGTATTGGTGCAGCCCGCCGATTGCGGCGGGGATGGTGATGCCGGTAACGAGCAGTGCGATGATCCATGCACCGACGGCGCCGGCAACAACGTGGTCGGGGATGTTGCGGGTGGCCCAGTCGATCTTCCACATCCACGGCTGATCCGGATGATCCGCTTTCAGTTCGGACTTTTGTCTAATGGTGCGGCCACCGACGATGGCCATGGTCAGGACACCGAAGCCAACGAGGAAGAAGACTCCAGCACCGGTTGCGAAGGGCCAGAATGGTTGCAGCGCGTGGTGCGGGGCGGGACGTTGGTGCGTGGCCGCGTAGAGGAACAAGACTCCGCCGGCGACGAATACCAGGGCGAACATCGAAAGGACGAGGAACGCGATTCGATTGGATTTGGCCAATTTGGGGACCTCGTTGCGGAAATGCTACACCGAAGTGGAGGTGGAGTCAGGCGGCGGACGAAGGCGGGATGATGCACGAAAGGAGAAGGGAAAAATATGATGGGGCGCGTGATCCGGGGAGGGTGCTAATTCATCCCGCACGGGCCCGGTCCGCCGCATCTTCCGCACGTGCCGGGCGGCGATGACTGGGATTTCGATTCGGAACCGACGGCAAAAACGCTCAGATTGCGGGCGGTTTGCTTCGATCCGCACTTGGGACATTCCACCTTGGCAGCGGACGATATCGACTTCACGAGCTTCTCGAAATTGTTTTTGCAGGATTTGCAGGTGTATTCGTAAATGGGCATGGAATGATTCTATGCCGCAGGCCGGGTGGAGCAAATCTCGTTAACAATGAGGTGCTCCATCGATCCATTGCAGGGTCACGGGCGTTTGGCCGTTCAGGAGTGACAGGAGGCGGTCGCCGACGGCCTGACGGCGCCAGCCGCGGAGAATGCGCAAGGCCTCGGGGGATTGGCCGGAGGCGTGGATGCGATAGAACTCGCCGATTTCCTGGCGGCTGGTGACGAGATTGGGATCGATACCCTGGCCGGCACAGAGACATTGAACGGCATAGAAGAGGGCATCGGCGCGGAATTTTTCCTCGGGAGCGGGTTCGTAAGCGGGCAGGTCGGGCCACTGATCGGGCGGCAAGGACTTGGCGGTTTGCGTGGCCTGGACAATGCCGGCTCCGTATTTGGCTTCGACGGGCCGGGGTAGTCCCCTGACGCGACTTAAGTCCTCGACGGCGTCGATCGGCGAGCGGGCCATGTCCAAAAGAATCTCATCCCTGGCCAGGGATCGCGGTGGAACGTCTTCGCTCCGGGCGGCGCGATCGCGCCAGAGAGTCAACTCGCGCAGGATGGCCTGGTTCAGCGGAGGCAGCGCCCCGGCGCCGCGAATCTTGATCCACTGCGTTTTCGGATCGAAGACGTACAGGGCCGGATCGGCCAGGGATGCGGATTCCTCCTTGGCCCAGGCGGCGTGGCGATCGTTGAGGAGGCGCTTGCCGATCTCGTGCCGAACGGCCGGGAGATATCGCACGTCGTCGGCGGCGTAACGAAGCTGGTAATCGGTGAGCGGGCGGCGATCCCAGTGAGAGAAGGTGAGCCCCTTGCCCAGCTTGGCTCCAACCAATGCCAGGACCAATTTTGAAAGGGAAAGGGGATATCCAAGCCCGGCGAACCCGGCGGCAACTTGGGTGTCGAAGAGATTTGCCGGCGGCTTGGCAAGTGCGCGAAACACCGGCTCGACGTCCTGGAGGCCGGCATGGACAATTTTCTCCACCGAAGGGTCGGTGACCAGTTCCCAGAAGGGCCGGAGGTCCAAATCCGCCAGGGGATCGATCAGGGCGATCCGCGTGGAGGAAGCGGCCTGGATCAGACACAGCTTGGGCAAGTAGGTGAGTTCGCCGATAAATTCGCTGTCGTAGGCGAAGGGCCCGCCGCTCTTGAGCGATTGGAGCAGTTCGGCAAGCTCCTCCTGCCGGGTAACAAGCTGCGGCCGGTCGCGGCACGCAAGGGGATGATCGTGATGCCGGGTCTGTTGGTGAAGCGAGGACTGGGAATGGGCCTGTTCGTGACTGAGGGCACGGTGCTGGTATCGAGGCGACCGCCCGCCGCGGCCCCCATGGTCGGGGTTCCGGCTGGAACTCATGAGGGGTTAGACTATACGAAGCGGGCCGGATAATCTACGCTTGGCGCATGCTCGGCATGGCTGCAAAAAAGCTCAAGAAATGGCGGTATTTGGCCGAAAACAAGGGCTGATTTCAGGACTGGCATCGCCTTGGAGCCGGAGATAGAATAATTGCCCGTTTTCGACGGGCGGAATGCGGGAGAGCAACTCGGGCGAATTGGAAGGAGCGACGATGAACCTTACGTATGCCGTGGACCGACTTCTGGAGGTCGGTTGGCTGCCGCAGGACGATTTGGACGTTGAACATTTGCCGGATGGGCGGTCATTTCCGTCGATTCTGGGGGTGCAGCGCGAATTTGCCAGGGCAGGGCTGGAGTTGTCGATCAACCACAACCTGACTTTCAAATGCTATCGAGCGACGTGGGCGCCGGCGGGCGAGCCGCTGGACCCGGGGCATGCGGCGGATGAGCGCCACGGCACGGTGGTGGGCGCCTGTCAACGCGAAGCGGCGGTTTATGCGTTGGCACAGCTCAAAGCGGCACAGATGGAATATCAACTCGCCTCGGTTTGAATGCGAATCAAGGGCGACGTGCGTCGCCATGAACGGTTGGAAACGAGACCAGTCACGGTCGGCACGAGGCCGACCGTGATGTTTTTTTGGAGATCCGATTTGGCAAGGGGACGCGGCTCAGGCAACGGCACTGGCTTCCAGGAGCTGATTCCACTTGCGCGCCGCTCGATTGCGCCAAGCGCCTTTGTGATAGGCGTAGCCGGCGATCAGGGGAAGGGCCAGCGTCGCTTCGCTGAATACCATCTGCTCGAAAGCGGTGTCCACCTTGCCCCAACTGCTGGCTTCCTTGAGAGTGCTGCCGGATAGCGCTCCGTCGCGGACGTCGGCCACGGTGACCTGGATGGCGTATTTGTGCATGGGAACTTCGACGCCGAGGATTTCGGCGGCGACGACGACGTCCTGGGCGAAGTTCTTCGGCACCCCCCCGCCGATCATGAGCAGGCCGGTCTCCTTGCTCTTGATCTTGAGTTGGGTCAACTCGTAAAAGTCCTTGGCGCTGTCGAGGCTGACGGCCGGTTGTCCCGTGGCCTGCCGGGCGTGGACGTGAGCGACGAACCCAAATCCGGCCGAACAGTCGCTGAAGGCCGGACAGAAAATCGGCACGTCGTGCTTGTGGGCCTCCAGGACGATGCTATCGGCGACTTTGCCCTGCTTTTGCAGGTATGCGCCCATCTCACGGATGATCTCGCGCGAACCGTGGGGCTTGGGTTCAAGCTCGTCGATGATCCTCTGCATCGTCTCGTCACAGACGCGCAGTTCGTTCTCGTCGATGAGGGTGTCATAAATGCGGTCGATCATCAATTCGCGCAACATGCCGTCGTGCATGCCGCTCTTGAGATAGTCGTCGGCGAGGTAATGATGGAAGCCCAGGGCCTCGAAGAAGTCCTGATCGACGATATTGGCGCCGCTGGAGACGATTGCATCGACCATGTTGCTGCGGATCATTTCGGCGAAGATCTTTTTGAGACCGGCGCTATTGAGGGATCCGGCGAGGCAAAGAATGACCCCGCAACCGGGGTCTCGCAGCATGCGGTCGTAAATATCGGCCGCGCGGTAGAGATCGCGGGCGGTGTAGGCCATGTGGCGCATGGCATCGACCATCGCCACCGGATTGTGCTGGGTGATGTCGAAGTGCTGGATGGTTCGGCTCAAGAGTTCCGGTTTGCTTTTGTTGGCCATGAGGATTCCTCAAAGATGGCGCCGCACTGGACGATTCACCACAATACGACGGCAAATCCGCGATGACTCCACAATGAGAAAAACCACCGCGGCCCGCTACGGTGTGCTCAATTGGAGCACCCGCCATTGCGGGCCGGGGTGGCTTTTCATCGGGTATTGTGCATGAATGACGCGGGCGCGTCAAGCATTTGTTCTCGGAAAGAAAAAAAATAGGATCGGAGGAGATGACGAAGGACGAGATTGCCAAACATCGGCGTTCTCTGTGGCTGAGAAGCGAACGGGCGTTCGGTTTGGAATCGGTGCGGACGCCTCAGCCAAATGGGCCGAACCGGATCGAACCCGAACCACAACCGGTCGCATCGCAACCGGCGTCGGCGGCGCAACTTTTCGCGTCAAATGGAGATGCGGAGTCTACTCCCACGATGGGAGAAGCGTTATCGCGCGAGGAAAAAATCGCGCGACTTGCGCAAATGGACGCTGGCGAGGTCAAGCCCTGCGTCCGTTGCCGGCTGTGCGAAACCCGCAGAAACACGGTGTTCGGCGAAGGCGATCCGGATGCGAAGATTTTTTTTATTGGCGAAGGGCCGGGCGAGACCGAAGACCTTCAGGGCCGGCCGTTCGTGGGCCGGGCGGGCGAGTTGCTCAACAAGATGATCGCGGGCATGGATTTGCGTCGCCAGCAGGTTTTCATCGCCAACATCGTGAAATGCCGGCCGCCGGACAACCGCGTTCCGGCGCCCGACGAGGTTGACGCTTGCACGCCGTACCTGATTCGTCAGCTTGAGATCATTCGGCCAAAAGTGATCGTAACGCTGGGGCTTCCATCGGCAAAATACATGCTGAACTCGCGGTTGTCGATGGGAAAGATGCGCGGGCAGTGGTATAACTGGCGCGGCATCAAGCTGATGCCGACGTTTCATCCCGCCTTTCTCTTGCGTTCCTACACAGAGGAAAATCGAGCCGCGGTCTGGAGCGATCTGAAACAGGTGATGGCCGAGGTCGGGCTGCCGATTCCCAACCGAGCGAGCGGATGAGCGGTTGTTGGGAAAAAAATATTTTTCCAAAAATGTTTTGCGCGAGACGGGTTGGGGACAAGGTTCGGCGCGGCATCTAGGGATTGTGCAATTGAATTCGCGCGCGATGCACCTGGCGAATTTGTTCATCAGGTTGCTCTTGAAAAATGGATCGACAAATGGGTAATGTGCGCATTAGTGCGTGTGAATAGCGCGCGGCTGAAACAATTGGTGGCCATCACGCATGTCGTTGCTGGGCCGCGCGTTCGCCAAGGTCGTGAATTTGATATTGTAAGCTCGTACGTCGGCGGGACGAGGAAGTCTGACAGCCGGCGCGCGGAGAGATTAATAGACACTTTTCGCTGAAGAATCGCCATGGTAATTACGCAATCGCCTTCACGGCGCGACGCGCCTGTGCGCCGCGCGCAAGAGCCCGCGTTTGATCCCGCGGTGTGGCAACGCATCCTCCAGGAGGTCCGGAATCAGCACCCAAGCCTCAACCGGGTCTGGTTCGATCAGCTTATCCCCCGGCAGATCACCAACGGGGTGATCCAAGTCATTGTTCCCACGCTGGCGCAGCTTAACTTCTGCCAGGGACAGTGCCAGACGCCGTTTTCGGTGGCGGCGCAGCAGGTCATCGGGCGTCTGGTTTCGGTGTCATTTCATTGCGAAGGCCTCGGCCAAGGCGGGCTTTTCAACGACGCCGACCAGCCATTGCCGCTCAATCCCGATTACACGTTCGAGCAGTTTGTGACCGGCCCATGCAACCAGCTCGCCCATGCCGCCAGCGTCGCCGTCGCGGAGAATCCGGGCAAGGCGTACAACCCGCTGTTCATTCACGGCGGCGTCGGGTTGGGCAAGACCCATCTCCTCCAGGCCGTTTGCCAGAAGGTGCTGGAGCGACAAGGGGACTTGCGCATCCTGTACCTCTCCTGCGACAGCTTCGTGAACCAGTTCATCACCACGGTGGAACACGGCGACATGCAACAGTTCCGCTTCCGCTATCGGCACGTCGATCTGCTGGTGATCGACGACATCCATTTCCTCAGCAAGCACGACCGCACGCAGGAGGAATTCTTCCACACGTTCAACACGCTCTATCAGCTACAGAAGCAGATTATCCTGAGCGCCGATTGCCCGCCGAGCGAAATCCCGGAGTTGGAAGAGCGGCTCGTCAGCCGGTTCAACTGGGGGCTGGTGGCGCGCATTGAAAAGCCGTGCTTTGAAACCCGCATCGCGATTCTTCAAAAGAAGGCGCGAGTGCGCGGCCTGGCGTTGCCCGACGACGTGGTGTCGTATATCGCCTCGAAAGTGGAAAACAACACGCGCGAGTTGGAAGGCGCCATCACCCGGATTCAGGGAATGAGCCTGCTTCAGGCGGGCCGGATCGATCTGGACCTGGCCAAGAGCGCCCTGGGCGAATCCACCGGCCCCGAGCAGAAACGCATCACCATTCAGCAGATTTACGATGCGGTGACGAAATACTACGGCGTCCGCCTGGCCGACATCCAAAGCAAAAAGCGGCACAAGAGCATCGCGTTCCCCCGGCAGGTGTGCATGTATCTCGCACGCCGATTTACCAGTTTCAGCCTGGCGGAGATCGGGCTCTATTTCGGCGGCCGCGACCACACGACGGTCCTGCACGCCGTCCGCACCATCGAAAGCGATTGCAACGACGACAAGACCATCGCGGACCAGCTCGGCCAGATCCAAGGGCAATTGACGGCGTAAAAGATTTTTTTATTCGGGGCGAGCCTGTCGCGAGCAGGCTCATCTTCTCGCAATCCCGGCGCGCATCCCTAAAATTCCCGGCTCATGGCATGGGCGATCGCATATTCCGACAAGGTCCGCGAGGCGCTGAAGAAACCCGCGAACGTCGGAATTGACGTATTGGTGATTCTCGGCGTCGCGGGGTTGATCGCTGCCGTCGCGTCGATTCTCGGACATGCCGCCGCGCCCCGTCCCT
>JBEKKC010000104.1:0-16143 GCA_050010915.1 Tepidisphaeraceae bacterium
TGTGGTGGAGATGACTCGATGCACAACCAAACGATTCGATCGACCGCGGGGAATCGGAGGCCCTGCGCACGCTCCCGCCGCCATCTTTGCTCGCGGGGGATACGCTTGTTTAAGGGCTATATGGACGGCACAATCGCCGCCCCGAATCCCAATGGCTACGTCCAGGCCAGTTACGCTACGATCAGTAACGGCCAGTATGTGCTCTATCAGAACGAACAATTCGTGACTATTCGGAATCCCGATGCCAACTACGCTACCAATACCGTGACGACCACGCCTGTCACGGTGTACGGAGCCGGGGCAAACAGCATCGTCACGGGCGGCGTTCAAGTGATCAACGGTAAGGTTTTGGGCGATGACGCCAACGGTGATGTTGTTACCCTCCTCAATAACGCCGCCAGTTCACTTGCCAACTCCGGCGCCGCAATTTTGGCTGGTAACCCGGCTGACGGGCTGATCTCCCAAGGCTATTTGGTTCCGCAGCTTATGCAGGTGAAGAAAAACATTGACGGCCAGGGACTTAACAACCATGTTCTCGACGCCAACGGCGTCGATACCGGTACCGTCCTGAGCCAGTCGAATACCGTTGCCAACGGCGGTAATTATGACCCCAATTTCTACAACAGCTATGTAGGCACCGCGAGCCTGACGGCAAAATTGTCAGTTGACAATCCTGCAGCCGTGACCATTGGTAACGGCGCAAGCACTTATGGCGACAAGGGCGCCACCGTCGCCAAAAACTACTACAACGGCGGCGCTATCCCCATCACCATGAACAATTACATTTTCGGAAACTTCAATCAGAATGGCACCCGCGATTACAATGCCGCCGTGAAATCCGGTCTGGCGGCTGATCGCGCCCTCATCGCGGCCGATCAGGCGGCGCCCGGTGGAGGTGCCAGCGAGCCCGGCAGCGAGTTCACTTCCCAAGGCGATAACAACGGCGTCATCGGCGGCACCAACGGCGTCGCCAACACAACCGTGATTTCCTACACCGATGCCTTGGGCAGCGTCCACAACAATCTCACCAAGGGCGACCTGATCGTCATGGGTGATTTCCTCGGCACCGGCCACTTCGATGGGGCCTCTTTGGTTGCCATCGCGGACAACGCAGCCCTCGCCGACTCCGCCGGCGGCGATCGCCTGTTGGCTAAGAGCTACTCGACCGGCGTCCTGGTCAAGAACGCCGCCATGGATTACCTCGACACCAACGTGGCGCAAGTCGGCTCGGTGGGCGCTAATAATGTTGACACATATATCCGACAATCCGGGCGCGCCATTCTCGAAGCCGCTTCCGTACCCCTTGGCGCTTCGCCCGTCCTGAGTCCCATCACCAGCCTCCAGGTCGTCGATCCTGTTTCCGGCCTCGACGAATTCAGCTACGACCCCAACGGCGTCAATACCTTCAATAAAGCCGACGTGAATCGTGACGGCACCATCGACTTCAACGATGCCGTCACCGTCGACAATGCCAATGGCCTGGACTACACGAACCTGGCCAATCAGGCCTCCGCCACGCAGCTTGCCCCAGTCTCTGGCGCGTCCATCCCCCTGAACTTGCCCATGGCCAAGCTGAGCGACACCAGCACCGTGATCGATTCCACCGACGTTGCCGTCGTCAACTCCCAATTGACCGGCTCCGGCACCACCAACTGGTACGGATACAACCTCCAGAAGACCGGTCCCAGCACGATCACCTACGCCCGCACCGGCGGGGCGGTGAACGTTTATGCCAACGCCGCCTTCCAAATCTCCGGCGGAAAGGTCGTCATCGGCACCGGCTCGATCGATCCGTTCAGCGGCACCGGCGCTACCGCAGGCAATCACGTCGCCGTCACCGTCGATCATGGCGCAAAACTCCAGTACGCCACCAACTCGGCGGTAGGTTCCACGCTGGCTGGATTGACGATCGATGTCGCGTCCGGCTCTCAAGTGGACCTTACCAACAACCACATCTTCATCGATTATGGCTCCAGCGATCCGATCACGACGATCGCCAGCTACATCAAGGCCGGATACAACAGCGGCAACTGGAACGGCCCGGGCATCATGTCCACGACCGCGCAAACGCCCACCAATGGCCTGCTCTATGGTGTCGGTTACGCCGACGGGGCGGATAACGTCGTCGTCGGCCTGTCCTCCGGGCAGATCGAGGTGAAATACACCCTGCTCGGCGACGCCAATCTGGACGGCCTGGTCAACGGCTCGGACTTCAACATCCTGGCCGCCAACTTCAACCAGAGCATCACCGGCTGGGACCAGGGCGACTTCAATTACGACGGCTTGGTGAACGCGACCGACTTCAACGAGTTGGCGGCGAACTTCAACCAGGGCGTAAGCGGCGCCAACTCGGCCGGCGACGTTGCGGCCTTGGACGCCTTTGCCGCGGCTAACGGATTGTCCATACCCACGTCGAGTGTGCCGGAGCCGGCCTCCGCGTCGGTCCTGATCGCCGCCGGACTCGGCTTCCTCAGCCGCCGGCGAAGAAAGTAAGTCCGGTTTGTGATTTCAATCGCCAAGGCGCAAAGCCCCCGGAGCACCCCGCTCCAGGGGTCGTTTTTTTCGATCGCGCATTAAAGGGGGCATTCAAGATTACAGGGCTCACCGCGGCTCTTCATAAATCTGCGGATCATTCACGTGGCCCACCGGCTTCACCATCGCTCGCCCGGTCGGCCAATGGAGTGCAAACAGCAGCAACGCCAGCAACGCCGGGATCAAATTCGGCATGAACGAGCCTGTTACAAGACAACCGATCAGGCTGAAGATTCCTCCCAAGGCCATCGCCAGCCCGACGGAGATCGTGGCGAAGATATACCTGCGGGGTTCGACGGGCCGCCCCAGCCAATAGTCCTTGAAGAGGCGCCCACGCCAGAAGAATGAGACGGGCAACACCACGACCAGGTAGGCCATCGCGGCAACAAACCATTTCTCGGCATCGGCATGTGAGTGGCCGGCATCTCCCGTGGCCAGGCGCCAGATGAGCCATTGAAGGAACAGGAACGGCGCGGCCAGCAAAATCGCCCACCAAAGCCAGGCCCTTCGCAGCGCCTTGGGCACCGACAAAGTTGATCGGGAAGGCATTGGGCCGTTCGGCGTTATGACGTTGGTCATGTTCCATCTCCTGAGCGGGATTCGACTCCAATATCGTACTGCGACGCGAAGGTGAGAATCGGGGGATGCCCGGCTTTTGAAGTAGGAGAATTCTCTGATATGGGGGTCTCTGGCGGCCAAGTCCGAATGACCGCATCAATTTGGCCGGGTGGAATGCCGCCGGATGTACGTGGTCAAGGCGCCCTTATCGGACCGGGCAGTCTCCCGTCAGTTTGGAATGAGGCTTATAAGCGGGCCATCTCTCATATACGCCATATTCTAATTAAACGGCACTTTTCCTCCGATTGGTGTTGAGAAGGCCTCCGAGGATTTCCTATCGAAGTCCAATCAGAGGACCGCACATGAATTGTCTACCGATGGGGCGGAAATCCGGAGTGCTCCAGGCGCTAGTGATTGCGGCGATCGCGCTGTCGTTGCCGGCGCAGGCGCGCGCCTCTGCGACCACAAGGCCCACCACCACTACCGAGCCGGCCGGGACCTTTCGTCCGAGTTCCATCGGCAACGATCTGACGGGGCTGAGCCTGGAAGACCTGATGAACGTCGAGGTCACCAGCGTGGCCAAGGAGCCGCAGAGGATCGCCGACGCGCCCGCGGCGGTCACGGTCATCGGACAGGATGACATTCGGCGTTCGGAATTGGGCAGCATTCCCGAACTCCTGCGCCTGGTGCCGGGAATGGACGTTGCCCAAATCAACTCGTCTCAATGGGCGATCAGCTCGCGTGGGTTGAACGGGTATCTCGCCGACGATCTGCTGGTCCTGATGGACGGCCGTTCGCTCTACACGCCGGTGTTTGGCGGCGTGACGTGGAATTCCGTCAACTATCCCCTGATGGACCTGGATCGCATCGAGGTCATCTGCGGCCCGGGTTCGACTTTGTGGGGTTCCAACGCCGTCAACGGCGTGGTGAATATCATCACCAAGTCCTCGAAGGACACCCAGGGTTTGCTGGTCGATGCGCGAGGCGGAAGCCAGGATGACGTCGGCAACGTCCGCTACGGCGGACAGATCAGCGATAACACCTTCTACCGGGTCTACACGCAGTATCAATACAACGGCAACGGCCTGGAGCCCGACGGCGATCCCGCGCACGATGAGTGGCAGGGGATACAGAGCGGATTCCGCGTCGACCGGTATGCCTCCACCGAGGATACTCTGACCCTCCAGGGCGACGTCTACGAGCAACAGGCGGATGAAACGTTGACGTCGCCTCTCCCCATCGGCAGCACCACGATTTACACCAATGGCGGCGACCTCCTGGGCCGCTGGACGCATACGGAATCGGACCGCGCCGACACCTCGGTTCAGGCGTATTACGATCGGCAGGTCCTGGCGAATACCCAGCCGATCGGTTACGAGCAAGACACTTTCGACATCGAACTACAGAATCGCTTTCCCATCGAGCAGCTTCAAGACGTTACCTGGGGATTGGGAGCGCGGGATCACTTTATTCGTCTGACCAATCCCTCCTATGTCACCGACAGCCCCGTTTACACGAACGAATTCATCTACAACGGATTCGTGCAGGATCAGGTCTCGATCGTGCCGAATCGCCTGCAGTGGTATGTCGGAACGAAGCTCGAATACAACAGCCTTACGTACTTTGAGGTACAGCCGAGCACGCGGCTACTGTGGACCCCGGATGAGCGGAATTCCGTCTGGGCGGCGTTTTCTCGTTCCGTGCGGCTTCCATCCATCTACGAGGAGACCCGTCTGGACTTCCTCGGCGTCACACTCGGTTCGCAAGATCCCGAGTCGGAAAAGACCGAGTCTTTTGAAATCGGATACAAAGTCCAGCCGCTCAAGCCCCTCACCATGGACGTGACGGGCTTTTACAACATTTACTCCGACCTGATCGTGCCGGTTCCAAGTCCGCTCTCGCCGGAGGAGTTGGACTACGCCAACGCGGCGAATGCGCACGGCTATGGAGCGGAAGCATCGGTCAATTGGCAGGTCAACCCGAAATGGCGGGTCGGAGCCAGCTACAGCTATCTCCAGATCGATGCTCACCCAATCATCAATTCGCCGATCGACCTGTTTATTCCAGCCTATGCGATTCAATACCTATCAGGCAGCAGTCCGGAGAATCAGTTCCAGATTCACTCGTATCTGGACCTCCTAAAGAACCTTCAGTTCAACGCCTCCCTGTACTATGTAGATTCCCTTCCCTTGATCAACGACATCATCGACGGTGGGCAATACCAGAGCGTTAACAGCTATTTCCGGCTGGACATGAATCTCCGCTGGCAGATCAATCCAAACATGACTTTGGCAGTGGGTGTGCAGAATCTTCTGCAAGGTCGCCATTTTGAAACGGGCAGCGTCGAAGTCCAGGCGATGCCCAGCGAGGAGCCGCGAACCGTGTTTGCCGAATGGACCATGACGTATTGAGTGAACGAACAGGAAACCGGCGGAATGCCTGTTGTACGACGGGCGGAATTATGTGCATGCGTCACAGGGCTTGGAAAATCGGAGCGGTGATCGCGTTGCTGATCGCGGCAATCGCGGCGACGTTGCCGGCCCAGGCGCGCGCCTTCTCGACCACGATGCCCAGCACCACTACCTCGCCAAGCCAGGTCTTTCGGCCCAGTTCCATCGGCGGCGATCTGACGGGGCTGAGCCTGGAAGACCTGATGAACGTCGAGGTCACCAGCGTGGCCAAGGAGCCGCAGAGGATCGCCGATGCGCCCGCGTCCGTGACGGTCATCGGGCAGGACGACATTCAGCGATCCGCGCTGGGAAGCGTGCCGGATTTGCTTCGCCTGGTGCCGGGGATGGATGTCGCCAAAATCGACGCGGACCACTGGGCCACCAGCGCGCGCGGAGACAACGGCTTTCTTGCCGATGATCTTCTCGTTCTGATGGACGGCCGCTCCCTTTACACTCCCTTTTTTGGCGGGGTGACGTGGAATGCCGTCAACTATCCCCTGATGGACTTGGACCGCATTGAGGTTATTCGCGGTCCGGGTTCAACCCTGTGGGGTTCAAACGCGGTCAACGGCGTCGTCAACATCATCACCAAATCGTCCAGGGACACACAGGGCGGCATGTTCGATGTCACCGGCGGATCCCAGTTCGACATCGGAAACGTCCGCTACGGCGGCCAAATTGATGACAAAACCTTCTACCGGGTTTATTCCCAATACCAGTACACCGGCAATGACGGGACGCCAAGCGGCGACCCCGCGCATGACGAATGGCAGGGGATGCAAAGCGGGTTCCGAATGGATCGGTACACTTCCCCGCAGGACACGTTGACCGTTCAAGGCGACGTTTACGAGCAGAATTTGAAGGAAACGACCACGGCTCTGCCGGTGATCGAGGACGCGCCGTTTTACGAAAATGGCGGCGACGTGCTCGGACGCTGGACGCATACTGAATCTGATCGAGCCGACACTTCGCTACAGGCGTATTACGATCGGCAGGTATTGACCGACCAGCCGGTGGGGTATGAGCAGGACACCTTTGACGTTCAGTTTCAAAATCGCCTTCCTCTGGGCGCGATTCAGGACGTTACCTGGGGACTTGGGGCTCGCGACTATTTGGAACGGGTGGTCAACGGTCCGTTTGTCACCGCCGATCCGCACAACACAAACGAATACGTTTACAACGGCTTCGTGCAGGATCAGGTTTCGATCGTACCGAACCGGTTGCAGTGGACTCTGGGCACGAAACTGGAATGCAACAGCATCACGGATCTGGAAGTCGAGCCAAGCACCCGGCTCCTTTGGACGCCGGACGACCGAAATTCAATTTGGGCGGCGGCTTCCCGCTCGACGCGCGTGCCCTCGATTTATGAGGATAGCCGGGTTGTCGGCGGAACATTTGGCACGGATGACCCCCGCGCGGAAACGACCTATTCCTACGAAATCGGATACAAGGTCCAGCCGATCAAACCGCTGACCCTGGACGTGACCGGTTTCTATAACACCTATTCCGGCCTGATCGAGCCCGTGCCCAATGTTCTTCTGCCAGGGCAAGTGGATTACGCCAATGCCGTGGACGCTTCCAGTTGGGGCGGGGAGGTATCCGTGAACTGGCAGGTTGCTGAACGATGCCGGCTGGCGGCGAGTTACAGCTACCTCACGGGTCATGCCCAGGTGGAATCGAATTCACCCGGCGATTTCTTCATTCCGAACTATCTGGTGCAGCTCGTCAATGGAAGCAGCCCACAAAATCAGTTCCAGGTCCACTGCTATCTGGATTTGCTCAAGAACCTGCAACTCAATACCTCGCTCTATTACGTTGATGCGCTTTCGTACATCAACGCGATCGCAACCGGCGACAGTTACCAGAGCGTTCCGAGTTATTTTCGCCTGGACATGAATCTTCGCTGGCAGGTGAGACCGAACATGACCGTGACCGTGGGCGTGCAGAATCTTCTTCAGAACCGTCATTACGAATCCGGCGACATCGCCTCCAACACGGTTATGTCCACGGAGGTGCCGCGGACGATCTTTGCTGAGTGGTCAATGTCGTTTTGAGACCGGTGCGCCAAGACGCGCCGGCAGTCATGTTGGGCAGGGAAACGTATGCGTAGCCGAGGATGGGCATTGAAAATGGGAGTGGTCATCGCGGTGGTTACCGCGACGCTTCCATGCCGGGCGGATGCCCCGACGCGGGAATATCAGGTGAAAGCCGCTTTTGTGTACAACTTCACGCAGTTTGTCGAATGGCCCGATTCCGCCTTCGCTTCGAAGGATTCTCCGTTCGTTGTCGCCACGGTCGGCGCCGATCCGTTCAACGGCGCGCTGGAACAGGCCATGGCGGCCAAAGCGGTGGACGATCGCACCGTGACCGTTCAGCATTTCGCCTCGGTCGACAGCCTCGGCCCGTGCCAGCTCCTGTTCGTCCCGGCCTCGCAGGACTCGTCGGCCAAGGCACTATGCGACAAACTCAACGGCAAGCCCGTCCTGACCGTCGGGGAGAGCGACGAATTTCTGCCGGCCGGCGGCGGCGTCCGCTTTTTCTTCGAGGACAATCGAATCCGTTTTGAAATCAATCCCGACCCCATCGCCACCGATGGCCTCAAGGTCAGCGCCAAACTCATGAGACTCGCCAGGATTTACAAGAAATGAAAACGCAACAAAACTCTCTTTTCACGTTGAAAACGCTGAAGGCGAAACTGCTGGCGATGAGCGTGGCTTCGGCGGGCGCGGCACTGTTGAGCGCCGGGGCAGTCCTGGCGGCGCTTAACTATCGCGAGATCCGCCACGCGCTCGTCACCGACACCCAGACCTACGCCAACATGGTCGCGCAGAACACGAACGCCGACCTCTCTTTTGGCGATGCCAACGACGCCGCAAAAAACCTCGCATCGCTTCGCGCAGAACCGCACGTCGTCGCCGCCGCCATCTATGACGGCTCCGGGAAAAGGCTGGCTGTCTTTTTCCGCGACGGCCCCGTGCCCCTCCCGCCATTCACGCCGCTGGGACCCGGCGAATGCCGGTTCGGCGACGGTTCGCTGGTCGTCACCAGCCCCGTGGAGTTGAACGGACGCCTGCTCGGCTGGGTGTACGTGCAGTCCGACCTCAGCCAGTTGTCCGAGTGCGCCCGCGGCTCCGCGATGGTCTTCGGCACCGTCATGTTCAGCGCCATGGCGCTGGCGCTGGCGCTTTCTCGCCGGCTTTCACGCTCCATCGTGGGACCTGTCGAACATCTCAGCAAGACCGCTCAGACCATCACCGACGACCGCAATTACCAGGTTCGCGCCACGAAGACCACCGACGACGAATTGGGAACGTTGGTCGATTGCTTCAATGCCATGCTCGAGCAGATCGAGCAGCGAGACGCGCAATTGAATCTCCACCGGCACCATCTGGAAGAAATGGTGGCGGCCCGCACCGCCGAGCTTTCCGCCGCCAAGGACAAGGCCGAGGAGGCCAGCCGCGCCAAGACCGCGTTTCTGGCCAACATGAGCCATGAAATCCGCACGCCCATGACCGCGATCCTCGGCTATTCCGACCTGATGCTCTCGCCCGTGCAGACCATGTCCGATCGCGTGAACTGCCTCCAGGTCGTGCGGCGCAATGCCCGCCATCTGATGGACCTGATCAACGACATTCTCGACATCAGCAAGATTGAAGCCGAAAAGTTGACGCTCGACAAAATCCCCTGCGACGTGGCCAGGCTGGCCGTGGACGTGGTGTCGATGTTGCGCGTCCGGGCGATTGCCAAGCAGATCAACCTTCGGGTGGAATTTACCGGCGACATACCCGAGATCGTCCGGACCGACCCGCTGCGCTTCAAGCAGGTCTTGATGAACCTGACCGGCAATGCCATCAAGTTCACAGAACGGGGCGAGGTGTGCGTCACGGTTTCGGTGGAAAAAACCTCCGCCGGCGGGAGCCGCGTGAAGACCGAGGTGAGCGACACCGGCATCGGAATGAGCCCGGAACAGATCGGCCGTCTATTCCAGCCGTTTGTCCAGGCGGACGAGTCGATGACACGCAAGTACGGCGGATCGGGGCTGGGGTTGGTCATCAGCAAACGGCTGGCGACACTAATGGGAGGCGACCTTATCATTCAGTCGGAGCTTGGCCGCGGCAGCAAGTTCGCTTTGGTCGTTGACGGTGGGCCGCTCGAAGGCGTGCCCATGCGCCGCGGCCTCACCGAATCGATGCTCGCCGTGCTCGCCTCGCCTTCCGCGCCCGATGAGATCGCCCTTCATGGCCGGATTCTGCTGGCCGAGGACGGCGTCGACAATCAGCACCTGATCACCATGCACCTGACGATGGCCGGCGCCGAGGTCGTCGTGGCTCCCGACGGACTGGAGGCCATCGAACGCGTCAGGTCGCAGAAGTTCGACCTGGTGCTGATGGACATGCAGATGCCCGTGCTCGACGGATATCAGGCCACGGCGCAACTCCGCCAGCTTGGATACAAGCTCCCGATCATCGCACTGACAGCTCACGCCATGAGCGGAGATCGCGCCAAATGCCTCGACGTCGGCTGCACCGACTATCTCACCAAGCCGATCGACAAGGAGGTTCTGCTGCGGTCCGTGGATGGGTACATGAGACATTCTTCCGATGGCCAGCGGCACGCGGCGACGCCCGCGCCGCCGCCGCCAAAAGCCGCCGAAGAGTTGCGCCCCGCCAACGCCGACTCCGCCAACGCCGCCATGCAGCACGCCGTTCTGGGATTCGTGTCGCGGCTTCCCGCTCGCGTCAACTTGCTGGCCTCGCTCTCGGCAAGCCAGGACCTGGACGAGCTCCGGCGGCTTGTCCACCAGTTGAAGGGCGCCGGCGCCGGCTATGGCTTCCCAAAAATCACCGAAGCCGCCGCCAAGGCCGAATCCCTCATCAAGGCGACCCCCGAGGCCCAAGCGGTCCAAACCGCGGTCAACGAATTGATCGACCTGATCCGTGGCGTCGATGGCTATGACGCAAACAGAGAAAGCGATGACAAATCAAAAGTTGCTCATAGTTGACGACTCGGAGGATATTCAGGAGCTCGTGCGGGTCTGGCTGGCCCGGGAACCTCTGGATTTCTTTTCCTGTGCCGATGGCCGGGACGCCCAGTCCGCCGCCGCCGACCTGCGCCCCGACCTCATTCTTCTGGACGTGGACCTGCCCGGCGCCGACGGGTTTGAGGTCTGCAAGCGAATGAAGTCCGATCCGGCGACCGCGGACATCCCCATCGTCTTCCTCACCGGCGCTTCTTCCACGGAAGAAAAGTTGCGCGGATTGGAGATGGGCGCCACCGATTACATCACCAAGCCGTTCGATCCGGCGGAACTCCGCGCCCGCGTCCGCTCCTCCCTTCATACCAGGAACCTGATCGACCTGCTGGCGCAGAAGGAGGAGCGGTTCCGCGTCCTGGCCGAAAACTCCTCGGACGTGATATCCCGCCAGGCCCTTGACGGCACCTTCCTGTACGTTTCGCCCGCCTCGATGGCCATTCTTGGATATGCTCCCGAGGAGATCGTCGGCCTCAAGCTGGGTGGGTTCGTGCATCCGGATGACAGGAAGGCGGTCGAGACCACTTACGCCGCCGCCCGTTCGGTCGGCGAAACCGGGCAGATCGAGTTCCGCTTCCGCCGCGCCGACGGAAAATATATCTGGCTGGAGTCCACGTGCCGCAGGGCTTTGCATCCCGCCGGCGGAAGCGTCGGGGAGGTTTACGCCTCGGCGCGCGAGGTCACCTTGCGCAAGCAGATGGAATATCGCGAGCAGGTGCGGGCCGAAACGTTGGAAATGATCGCACAGGGCCGGCCGATGGACGATATCCTCAATCGGCTGGTGGATGCGGCCCACAGCCAGGAGCCGCACGCCGCCGCCGCCGCGGTCGCCCTGATCGGCGATCAAAGCCGGCACTTGGCGCCAAGGCTCCCCAAAGCCCTGGCGGAAGCCATCGAAGCCAAGCTCCCCGAGATCATCGCCCGCTTCATCGCCCTCTCCGCCAACCAGGTGGATCGCGCCATCGTCTGCGATTTGTGCGACGAACCCGCCTGGGCCGATCTCTTGCCACATCTCAACGAGCAGGGAATTCGGTCCTGCTGGGCGATGTTGATTCACTCGCGCCATCGCGAACCCTCCGGGGCATTCTGCATTTATCTTCGTGACAATCAGCGGCCCGGAGCGTCCGCGGTGGAAATGCTCAAGCTCGCCAGCGAACTCACCGGCGTGGCCCGCGAGCACCGCCAACTCACGGAACAATTGACGTTCCAGGCGCATCACGATGCGCTCACCGGGCTTCCCAATCGCGTTCTTTTCAACGACCGGCTTCAGCAGGCCCTGGCCGCCGCCGCACGGACGTCCCAACCCCTGGCGGTTCTTCTGGTCGACGTGGATCGCTTTAAGCTGGTCAACGACACCTACGGACACCCCAACGGCGACGAACTGCTTTGCCAGGTGGCCAGCCGTTTGGGGCGACGGCTCCGCAACTCCGACACGCTGGCCCGCATGGGAGGCGATGAATTTGCCGCCATCCTCTGCAATCTCGCCAATTCGGCCGATGCCGAGCGGGTTGCCAAGGAACTCGTTGACGCATTCCAGCGCCCGATCGATTTGCTCGGCCGGGAATTGGTGGTGACCGTAACGATCGGCGCGGCGATTTTTCCGCGGCATGGGACGGACGCGGCCTCCCTTCTGCGCAATTCCGATCTGGCGCTCTATCGCGCCAAGGAGGCCGGCGGAAACATCGCCCTGGTCTTCCTGCCGGAAATGAGCGAGGGCATCGTGGCCCGGCTCGAATTGGAAAGCGCCCTCCGTCACGCCGTCGACAGGCACGAGCTTTACCTTCAATATCAGCCCAAGGTGGACCGTCACGGAAAAATCCGCAGCGTCGAGGCGCTGATCCGCTGGAATCATCCGACGCTGGGCCTGGTTTCCCCGGGGGCGTTCATTCCGCTCGCCGAGGATACCGGTCTGATTCTTCCCGTGGGCGCCTGGGTGCTCCAGGAGGCCGCTCGCCAGTTCCGCCAATGGCGCAAAGAGGGCTGCGCGCCGGAATCCGTGGCGGTGAACGTCTCGGCGCTCCAATTCGCGCAGCCGGATTTCATTTCGACCGTCCAATCCGCGCTCCAAACCTCCGGTTGCAAGGATCCATGGCTCGAAATCGAACTGACCGAAAGCCTCCTGATGAGGAACATGCGCGACGCCAGCGAAAAGCTCGCCATACTCCACGCCCGCGGCGTCAGGGTCGCCATCGACGATTTCGGGACGGGGTATTCGTCCCTGGCGTATCTCCAGCGCCTTTCGCTGGAGACGTTGAAGATCAATCAAGTGTTTTTCGACATGGTGAAGCCTCGCAATTCGGAGCCCAACGGAAGATCGATCATCGGCGCGATCGTCGCGCTTGCCAAAAGCCTCGACCTGCAAGTTGTCGCCGAGGGCGTCGAAACCGAGTTCCAACGAAAATTCCTCGTCGACGCCGGCGTCGATCTGATGCAGGGCTTTCTGTTCGGCGCCGCGCTGTCGGCCGATGAAATCGAGGCGTTCCTAAGACGCGGCGTCATATCCACCGCGCGGCGCCTGGCCCGGCCGGCATGATGAAGCCGCTCAATTGACCGCGATCAGCGTTCCACGCAGGTCCTGGTGCGGTTGAATACGATCGATCCGAATCTCCAGGGAAATCGGCGCAGCCGAGGGCCAGAGGGACAGCGCCTCCTGGATACGCTGCCGCAGCTCAGCCGTCGGAGCCGTCAGCGCGACGCACGCATTTTCCTCGTCGAAAACGGCAACGGTGTTATCGTTAAACAGCGGCGAGCGGCAGCTCGCCGGGATCGTCACCACGCTTCCCTCCGCCGCGCCGTTGAGCGCCCTGGCGATGGTGGGGCGGGTGGGATCGGCCAGGGTCTTGGCATTCTCCAGCGGGTACAGAAATCGAATCGCCTGCACCGATCCCTGTGCCTCCAAACCCAGGGCCGAGCGTATTGCCGGCAAATCCGCCAGGGTTGAATCGCCCCATGAAAAATAGGGTTTATCACGGCCCGCATCGAAAAAATCCCCGTCGATGTGGATCCCCCGCTGGGCCGCCGAGTTGGCCGTCCAGTCGCCCAGGCTCGTCGCGATCGCGGCGCTCCGCCATTCCTTGAAGCGATTCCGGCTGATGTCGATCGAGCCAAGACGGTGGTTGTCCCGGTCCGACATCGCGCGCAGCTCCACGCCCCTCACGTTATCCACCAGCGTATTGGCCTGCACGGCGACGTGCTCGCTCTCGGCCAGCAGAATGCCCGCGCCGGTGTTGCTGTAGATGACGTTTCTCGACACGACGCCAGGGCCCGGGCTGATTTCCAGGCAAATCCCGCTCCCTTCCCAATCCGCGTGCAGACCGTGGTTGCCGTGGAACGTCGAATCCGTGATCGAGTAATCGAGGTTGTCGATGTCCAGCCAGATTCCCGGCCCCGTGTTGTCGTAGCTGGCATGGCGAACGACCCGGAGATGATTGGTCTGGCAGAATTTTCCCCCGCCGCCCTCCCAGTCCGGCGGAAATCCCTTGCGGTTGTTGCCGCGGACGATGCAGTCCTGGATCGTGTTCCAGCTTCCCGATCCGCTGAGCCCGCAAAAACCGTTGTACTGGAGCAGGCAATGATCCACCAGGATGTGATCGCCGTTCAGGCTGATTCCACCGGCGTTGTTGCTCTCAACCGTGCAATGGTCCGCAATCCACCCGGTCTGCAAGATAACCCCGCCGCGCTGGGCGAAGTTGGCGGCATCCCTGAAAACCAGCCTGCGAAGCGTGACGTACCGGGCGTCGGAAAAAACATTGTCCTTCTCCAGCGGCGATAAAAGATACGGCCGCACGCAACCCTCGATCTTCGCGGTCCTCGCATCGACGCCGCCCGGCAGCCAAACCACCAGCGTGTGATATTCCCAGTCCACGTAGAACGAACCCGGAACGAGATCGTCCGACTTCATGACTTGCCGCAGCGGATGCCCCTCCCACAGAATTTGCTCGGCACATCCCACCGGCGGGGGGGCGCCGTGATCCCGCACCGGCGAACCGTCGGGTTTGTGGTCGATGATGAAATCGTATGGCCAGTCCGCCTCGTACAACTCCGGACGACCCGTTATCGGCGTCCAGACCGTTAGCGGATCGGCCCCGCTGATGATCGCGGACCCTTCCTGCTCGGCCTGAAACGTGATCGGCTTCTCAGCCGTCCCTGAGTGCGCGAGCGCCACCCATTCCCGATAAACGCCCGGCGCGATGAGCACGACGTCGCCGGGCCCGGCGAGTTCCGCCGCATGAGAGATTGTCTGAAACGGATGCTCCGCATCTCCGGCCGCCGAGTCGTCTCCGCCGGGCGCCACGTGATAGACCGCCGCTGGGCAAGTCAAAGCGCTTGCCAGGAGGAGCAAAATAAAGAGTCTCACGCAGAGGCGCAAAGGCGCAGAGAAAACAAAGGGATTTTCTTCTCCGCGCCTCCGCGCCTCCGCGCGAGATTCTTTCTTCGTGAGGCAAGCGGGGACGCTGCCATAAAGGCCAGCGGCGTCCCGGTTCATGTCCTCAGAGCCGGTCGCTTTCGTCTCCCTGGCAAAGCGCTCACGTCTCGGTTCCATTCTCATTCTCCGTCCCGGTTTCATTCTCCCCGGCTTACTACTGCCGAATCGAATCAAAATCCATGGGAGGAAGAGTCTCGCGCGGAGGCGCGGAGGCGCGGAGAAGTAAGAGAAGCAAAAGCCTTTGTCTTCGTCATTCCTCTGCGCCTTTGCGTGAGACTCTTTCTTCGTGTCGCAAAAGCGGGGCGATTTTTCTGATTTTGCGTCGGAAAATGTCCCACTCGTGCCCCAAATGTCCCGAACCCCCCCCTCCCCCCTCGCGGAGCGAGAAAGTAGAGCAGTGGAACAGTAGAGCAGTGGATGGGGAAGGAAATGGAGAGGCGAAGATGGGCCATCGGACAACACGTTTGCCGAACAATAACCTAACTGTCGCCGGCTGGCAAGGAAAAAAATCGAGGCTGATTTGTGCCGCCGATCGACACGGCCAGACTGTACCCGCTATCCGGCAAAGAGGCATCGGCATGGTTAACCAGGAGTGTAGTCATTTATGGTTAACTAGCTCCGTCCCTAATGCCACGAAGATAGTTCCTAAGGCCGCGGCTGGCGCGAGCGATATAAGGCGCGCCAGGGCGCGGACTTAGGAACTATCTTCGTGGCATTAAGTTACGTCCCCGTTTCACGTCCCAATCCCGTTCGGCCCGGCGATTGTAGTGATTGGAATGACATCGGCGAGGCGCGCGATCCGTCGTGAATTGGAGCTCGGTGGGGGAAACCCGCGTTGTTTCGGCGCAGCGTCGGCATCCACGCCGATCGGTTCAGATTTTACCGGCGTGGTTTATGCGGGCGTTTTTTGCAGCTTCCGCAGGTGGGCTTCCAATTCCTCCTCGTCCGCCCAGCCGCTGAGATAACTAGGGACAGTCACCTATTTAAAGACGTCGAAATAGGTGACTGTCCCTAGTTTTAGAAATAGGGGACAGTCACGAATGCCATTCGCTTAGTCCATAAGTCCGCGCCATAATTGCATTTACAACACTCGCGCGAGACGCGGCCTCCTGTCATAATGGTGATGTCTTAAAAGTCACCCAACA
>JBEKKC010000105.1:0-15952 GCA_050010915.1 Tepidisphaeraceae bacterium
CCGATGCTCAAGAACCGCTGGATTCCAACAATTCTCCTGCCCGCCGCGCTGCTTTGCTTTGCCGGAATCACCAAGGCCGCGCAAATGCCATTTTCAAGCTGGCTGCTCGGGGCGATGGTGGCCCCGACTCCCGTCTCCGCTCTTTTGCATTCCAGCACCATGGTCAAGGCAGGGGTCTACCTGATTCTCCGCCTGGCGCCGGTCGTGGCCCACACGCGCGTCGGCCTTTTGGTCGCGCTGGTCGGCGGCGTCACGTTCGTCATCGGCTCCCTGGCCGCCATCACCACCAGCCAGGCCAAACGCGTTCTGGCCTATTCCACCGTTGCCAACCTCGGCCTGATCGTGCTCTGCGGCGGCTTGGGGACTGCCCAAGCCGTTTGGGCCGGCATCCTCCTGATTATCTTCCACGCCGTCGCCAAATGCCTGCTCTTCCTCTGCGTCGGAGTCGTCGAGCACAAGCTGCACAGCCGCGACATCGAAGCCATGTCCGGCTTGATCGTCAAGATGCCGCAAGTGGCGGTGATGATGCTGGTCGGCATGGCCGGCATGTTCCTCGCCCCGTTCGGAATGTTGATCAGCAAATGGGCGGTGCTCAAGGCCGTCGTCGATGCTTCCCCCATGCTGACGGTTTTCATCGTCTTTGGCAGCTCGGCGACGCTTTTCTTCTGGGCCAAATGGATGGGCAAGCTGCTTCAAGTCGTCGAACCGTGCCAGCCGATCGCCAACGAACTCGGCGCCGGTGAATTCGTCGCCATTTATGGCCTGGCCATCGCCACGTTCCTGGCTTGTCTGCTCTTCCCCCTTATTTCGTCAAGGCTCGTTGAACCCTACGTTCTGTCGGTTTACGGTCAGTCCGGGTCCTTCTCCCAGGGCAACCTTGTCATCATGGGCCTGATGATGGCGATTGTCCTGCTGTTTCCCATCAGCTTCGTCAACTACGGACGCCGCGCAAAGAACGTCGGCGCCTATCTCGGCGGCGCGAACTTGCGGGACGGCGAGCGCTTCTCGGGATTCAGCGGCGAAGCGCAGACCGTCACCATGCAGAATTACTACCTGCGCGATTTGCTCAACGAGGCATGGCTCTCCCGCTGGGGCGCCGTCTCTTGCGCGATGCTTTTGGCTGGAATGGTCGTGATGGCATGCATATGAGCCCCTGGATTCTACTCATCGTCTATCTTCTGGCCGGTCCGATCGTCGGCGGATTGCTCGTCGGCTGGGACCGTCGAATCTCCGCGCGCATGCAATCGAGGCTCGGGCCGCCCATCCTCCAGCCCTTCTACGACGTGTGGAAACTCTGGCAAAAGCAGAATCTGGTCGCCCGGCGCACGCAAAATCTCTATGTCATCCTCTTCCTGCTGCTGGTGGTCTTCTCCGGCGCCCTGTTCTTCGTCGGCTCGGACCTGCTCCTGGTGATCTTCGCCCTGACGCTCGGGGCGATTTTCTTCGTCCTGGGCGCCTACACCGCCAGTTCTCCCTACAGCTTCATCGGCGCCGAACGCGAACTCATCCAGATGATGGCTTATGAGCCTCTGGTCCTTCTGACTCCCATCGGCATGTACGTGGTGACCAAAAGTTTCTCCGTTCACGACATCGCCAATCACGGCTCGCTTCTCGTGCTGGCGCTGCCGGGCGTCTTTCTTGGCTTCCTTTACGCGCTGGTGATCAAGTTCCGCAAATCTCCCTTCGATCTGTCCGCTTCGCACCACGCCCACCAGGAATTGGTCCGCGGCATCACCACCGAGTTCTCCGCCCGAACCCTCGCCTTGATCGAGGTGGCCCACTGGTACGAGATCGTGTTTCTGCTCGGATGGGTCTACTTGTTCTTCGCTTCCCGGCCGCTGCTGGGAATCGCCGCCGCCGTTGGCGCGTTCCTGTTCGTCATCTTCGTGGACAACGTGTTTGCCCGGCTCAAATGGCCTGCGGCCATCCGCAGTTCCTGGGCCGTCGCCCTGCTGTTGGGCTTTGGAAACATTCTCGTTCTTTCGCTCTTGCACGGGTGAGGCTGCACATGGCCGGTTTCGCAAAATCGCCCTGGATCCTCCACTACGACGCGTCGAGCTGCAACGGCTGCGACATCGAAACCCTCGCCTGCCTCACCCCGCTCTTCGACGTCGAGCGCTTGGGCGTCGTCAACACCGGCAATCCCAAGCATGCCGACATCTTTCTCGTCACCGGCGCCGTCAACGAACAGAGCAAATCCGTCATTCGCAATCTCTACGAGCAGATGCCCGAGCCCAAGGCCGTCGTCGCCGTCGGCGCCTGCGCCTGCACCGGCGGGATTTTCCGGGAGTGCTACAACATTTCCGGCGGCGTCGATGGCGTCATCCCCGTGGACGTCTACGTCCCGGGCTGCGCCGCCAGGCCCGAAGCCATCATTGACGGCGTCATCAAAGCCGTCCAAGTGCTCGAGCATAAGCATCTCGCCATGAAGTCCAACGCCAACCGGGACCAGGCCCTTTATCTCCCCGCCGAAGCGGAAGACGCGCCCGAAATCCTCGCATTGCAGCGAATCGCCTATCGGACGCACGAAGAACTCTATGGCGGCGAGGAAAACGTCCCGCCCCTGGTGCAAACTCTCCCGGAATTGGCCGGCGAATTTGGCCAGACTCGCTTCGTCAAGGCGGTGGTCAACGGCAAGCTCATCGGCTCCGCGCGAGCGCGCCCCAATGACCATGCCGCCGAAGTCAGCCGCATCATGGTCCATCCGTATTTTCAAGGCCGCGGCATTGGCCGCCGGTTGTTGGCTGAGGTCGAACAGTCTCTTCAGAACGACGTGAAGTGCTTTGAGACGGCGGTCGGCGGCAAGAGCGAGGAGAACGTCGCCTGGCTTCAGCGGCAGGGTTATCAAATCGTCCAGATCGAGCCCGCCGCGCCCCCCGACACCCGCGTTCATCTCCGCAAGGAGCGCCGATGACCGCCGAAGCGAACATCGAGATCGTCACGCCTGACGCGCTGCTGGAAAAAGTGCGGGCGCTGCGCGATCAGGGATATCGCCTCGTTCAAATCGGCGCGGCGCGCCTGCCCGAGTCCATGGAATTGACCTATAGCTTCGACCTCGAGAACCGCCTGGCCAACCTGCGCCTGAATTTGCCCCTCGACCAGCCCCGCCTGCCCAGCATCAGTTCCATTTATAAATGCGTACTGCTCTATGAGAACGAAATACACGACCTGTTCGGCATACAAGTCGATGGCATGGCGGTGGATTTTCACGGCAATTTATACAAGACGGCGATCAAGCACCCGTTCGCCACCCTGAAAGCGCCCCGCGTAACCGCCGCGGCCGAGCCGAAACCCTCCGGTCCGCCGAAATCTGCCGGTCCGCCGAAACCCGCGACGACCTGAGGAAATTATGCCGCGCACGATCATTCCATTTGGCCCTCAACACCCCGTCTTGCCGGAGCCGGTTCATCTCGATCTGGTCGTGGAAGACGAAAAAGTGGTCGCGGCGCGGCCTTCCATCGGCTTCATCCATCGCGGACTGGAGAAACTCGTCGAAAAGAAGGATTACGTCGAGTTCGTTTACGTTGCCGAACGCATTTGCGGCATCTGTAGCTTCATCCACTGTCAGACCTATTGCCAGGCGATTGAATCGCTCATGAACGTCGCCGTTCCCCCGCGCGCCCTGTATCTGCGAACCGTTTGGGGCGAACTCTCGCGGATTCACAGCCACCTGCTCTGGCTCGGCCTGATGGCCGACGCCATGGGTTTTGAGAGCCTCTTCATGCATTCCTGGCGCGTCCGGGAGAAAGTGCTCGACGTCGTGGAAGCCACCGCCGGCGGCCGCGTCATCTTTGGTTCCTGCAAGATCGGCGGCGTGCGCCGCGACATCGACGCGGAATGCATCAAGCAAACCATCGCCGACCTCGATTCCATCGAACGGGAAATCGCCACGATCACCAAGGTGTTCCTCAGCGACCGATCCGTGAAGGCGCGGCTCAGCGGTGTCGGCGTGCTTTCGCGGAAGGGAGCATACGATCTCGGCTGCGTCGGCCCCACCCTGCGCGCCAGCGGAGTCGCCCAGGACATGCGCACCCTCGGCTATGCCGCGTTCAAGGACCTGGACCTGGCCCCCATCACGCGCACCGAGGGCGATTCCTATGCCCGCTGCGCCGTCCGTTGCGACGAGCTTCTCCAGTCCGCCCGGCTTATCCGCCAGGCCCTGGCCAAAATCCCAGCCGGCGAAGTGGCCGTCAAAGTCACCGGCAATCCCACCGGCGAAATCATCGCCCGCACCGAGCAACCTCGCGGCGAGGTCGTCTACTTCATCAAGGCCAACGGAACCAAAAACCTCCAGCGCTTCCGCATCCGCACGCCGACGTTCGCCAATCTCCCCGCCATGCTCCAGTTGTTGCAGGGTTGCGACCTGGCCGACGTGCCCGTGCTCTTGCTCACGATCGATCCCTGTATCAGTTGCACGGAGAGATGACATGGCTTATCTGGAGATGTCCAGGCTCGCGTTGAAATGGGCGATGAAACGTCCGCCCACCACCCGCTACCCCTTCCGCCCGCGCCATCCCATCGCCGGCTCGCGCGGCCAACTCGACCTCGACAGGGCCACCTGCGTCTACTGCACCGCCTGCGCGAAAAAATGTCCCACCGGCGCGCTCTTCGTCAATCGCCTCAAGAAAACATTGGCGATCGACCGTCTGCGCTGCATCAGTTGCGGCTACTGCGTCGAGATTTGCCCCAAGGGATCGCTAAAGCTCACCACCAGCCACGGAACCCCCGCAATCACGCGCGACCGTGAATTCTGATCGCATCTCTCCGGAAAAATTTAACCGCGAAGCAGCGAAGCAGCGAAGTTGCGCGAAAGAGAAAAAACAAGAATTGAATTTCTTCGCGCAGCTTTGCTCCTTCGCTGCTTCGCGGTAAGGCTTTTTCAAAGCGGCGCCCGCAGAGCGGAGCATGCCAGTGCGTGGTGACAGCCCTTGCTCTAAAACCGGCAGAGCGATTCCACGTATTGGGCCGTGCCATCGCGCAGCCAGCCGTCGAGCTGCGCTTGATCCTTGAGCTGTGCCCCTCTCATCCTCGGCACCACGAAGAACTTGCTCCCGACGTCCGGCAGGGCCGTCATGTCGCTCCATAGTTTTTCAAACTGGGCGACCGGGAAAACGTCCTCCTGGCCGTGACCCCAGCGCTTTTTCACGTCCTTCAATGTGATGTACGTCGGCATTCTCGCCGCCAACTCCCGGATCGCCCCGGCCAACTTCTGCTGGTTTGCCAAATCCGCCCGCCCCAGTCCGAATGCGGCCAGCAACTGGTCGAGATCGATCCAGGTCGTCATCGAGTTGTAATACGACAGGGCAAACTCATCCTCTTCGCGCGGCATGGCCAGCCCTTCCAACATCCGAACGCGCCCGTCCACCCGTGCCGGTCCGCCCCCGCGGTCTTCGATCCGCCGAGTGATCACCTCGAAGGAGAGGCATGCGCCCTGCCGGATGTGCAGGCCCAGGATTCCAGGATCGACGTTCGCCCCCAGCGTGTCGATATTGTGCAGCATGATGTATTTCAACCCAGGCCGCTCGCGCAGCAACTCCGCCAGCGTGCCGTTGAGCAACAGATTCGGCACCTCGTACCAGTGCCCGACCGGGTGCATGCATTGGAGCGGCAGATTATCCGTGTAATCCGACGCCTCGCCCGCCGTCCGTGCCCAATCGATCAGGGCCGCATGCAAGCTTTCACGCATCTTCTGCTGCTGCTCATCCAGCAACTTCTGCGGCATCTCCTCCCACGCGAACCGCAAATCCCGCAACGTCGGAATCAGCCGCAGCCCGACCGCATGTCCTTGCGACAAGTGCAACGGCCCCGAATAGCCGTAATTGCCCTGCGCCCGCAGATACTCCTGGATCGGTTCGTGCGTGAGATAGCTCGTGGTGAAGACGTGCGGAATCTCCACGCCGGCCGTCTGCCCGATCTTTCGGCTCTTGGCCAGGTGCACTTCCACGAACGTCCGGTGCCGCCCGGCAAGTTTGCAGAACGGATGCAGCGCCTTCACCACGCCGGCGCCCTGCGTCCACCGGCTCCCGGCGCCGGCCGCCAGCGACAGCACCGCCACCTCGCCCGCCTTCAGCGCCGCCAGGCCCCTTCGCTCATCCTCCTCGCTCGATCCACTCGAGACGTCGATCACGTCCTGGTCCTTCACGTCCGTGATCGTCGTCGAGCTTGGCAGGCGATTTTGCGCCAGCCCGATCCGGCCGTTCTTCAAATCCGCCCGAACTCGCTCGTGCTGTTCACGATCGAATCCATTTTCCCGCAGAAGCTCCGCCAAATCCTTCGCCTCGCCCCCAGCCTGGCCTTGGCGCACAAACAGGCGGTCGAACAGGGTATGCACCATTCCCGCCAGTTCCGTCCGGGACCGCGCCGCCGTTGCGAAGCGATCCAGTTCCGCCGTCTGCACCTTGGTGAGTTGCCGCGGGTCCACCCTGAGCAGCCGCGGCACGACCATCGCGTAATACGACGCCGGCAACAGCGCTTGATCGTCCTCGAGAAGCCGCGCCAGGGTCCCATGCGGATTGATCGCAAAGTCGTAAACGACGGGTTCCATTGCGAACGGCAGCGCGTGCTTCAGTTCCTGCCGGGTTTCGCTCATCATCTTCTGCAAAAAGTCCTGGGCTTCGGCCTTGCGCTGGGGGTCGAAGATGAAACCCATGCCGCCGCCCGACATCCCCCCGAGCATCCAGAATCCCCAGAACGCCTCGCCGAACTTTTCGCCCGTTTTGCGGATCAACGCCTCGGTGTAAAATGTGCTTGCCCAGGGAATGATCGCCTGCAACGGCCCGAAGAAGTTCTCCGTCGTCGCACTCCCGATCGCCTTGACGTCTTGCTTTTTCAGCGCCGCCAGAATTCGATCGACGATCGCCCCGGCCTGATTGCGCGCGATCCATTCGCTGCCGCTTCGCAGCAGGTATTTCTCCGTGACCATCTCCAGGATCGGCCCCACGTTCTGCGCCATCCCGCCATGCACCAGCACCAAGCTCTCCTGCAACTGCCGGCGAACTTTTTCGGGCGCATCCTGGTCATTCAAAATTCGATGATTGGGCAGCAACCTGCCCCGGCTGATGCCGAATTCCGGATCGCCCGCTTGCGCCGCCGCCCCTTCGATGAGCTTGATTCCCGGCCAGATTCCGCCCGAATCCTGCCAGCCGCCGCCGCTGCCTCCGATCCATTCTCCCAGGATGGCGCGCGCCGCCACCAATCTTCGCTCGTGCTCGGCCAGTTCGCCGGTCAGCGACGCGGCCTGGCCCGTCGCGCGCATGCAGACCGAAATCAGCGATCCCAGCAGATTCGTCGATACCGCCAGACGCGAGCCCTTGGGAATATTGTTCACGCTGCTGACGATTTCCAACCCCAGCCCCGGCCCCACCAGCCGGGCCAGCAAATCGGCCAAACTTTGGCCCGATCCTTCCATCCCCGGCGGCACGATGCCCGACGCGATCACCGCCGCCTTCAGCAGACCCAGGTAATCCTTGGCAAAATCGAACAGCTCCGGCAGATTGTCCACGTCCGCCGACGCCCCCAGATCGACGCTCACCAGCCGGATCACCGGCTCGTCGATCGCCCGCAGATACGTTTCAATCGGAGGCCTGGGCGACGGGTCCCGGCCGTGCACAGCCAGGTCGATGCTCACGTTCAGCACCCGCGCTCCTTGCGGATAATCCATCCCCAGGAAAAAAATGTCGCTCCAGGCGCCGTGCGACAAATCCATCCGCACCGGCGTCTTCTCGCCCAGGATCGGGAACGTCCCATCCGCGGATTGCCGCAAAAGCTCCGGGCGAAGACGCAGCGGCGCATCCGCCGGATGCCCCACGCGGAACATCCACTGATTCCCCCGCACGCTCTTCACGCTGCGCCGGACTTGATTGGCCAGCGTTTGGAACGCCAGGTCCTTGTACGCCGCCGCCAACGCGCTGCTGATCGAATCGTTTGGACCGGTCTTCGCCTGGCTGGCCAGGAAAACGTCTATTCCTTCGTCGAATCGGCGTAGCAGAACGTGGTTATAGCCCTCGAACGGCACCAACCCGCGCGCCGTGGGCGGCAGCTTGGGCGGGAGATGGAAACGATGAATCGCGTACAAGAAAAACAGCGCCCGCACCCGGTGATACAAATTCCCCTCGGCCCGGCGGAACCGATCCAGGTCGTCGCACTCGGCCAGAAGCTGCGCCGCCGTCGCCTCGCGCGCGAACGCTTCCAGCGACGCATCGCGAACCCGCGGGTCCTCGCTGGTGATGATGCCTCGGAGCGTACCTGACATAATAGAGCCTTGGCAGGATGAATTACTTCCGGTCCCGCTGGCGAACCGCCAGCAGATCCACCAGTTGGGCCAGCACCTCATCGCGTTCCGCGCCGTCCAACGCCAGCGCCAACTGCGCCATCAGCAGGCCATACTTCACTCCAATATTGTGCCGATGCCCCTGCACTTCGACGGCCAGATATCGCTCCTTGCGCGCCAGCGCATCCAGCGCCGCCGCCAGCGGCAGCCCCGCTTCCTTCTTCACCACCTCGGCCAACAATTCCATCACCCCCGGCGTCAGCACGTGCATGCCGAAAAAGCATAGATAATGCCCCGCCCTCAGCCCGGGAATAATCAGCGATTGCTCCGCCTCGGTTGGCGTGGGCTTTTCCAGGACCAACTCAATTTCATAAACGTGATTGTGCTTCGCCACCCGCCGGCCGCCGACCGCGCCGTAATACGGCAGCATGTTTTCTCGCGTCGCCTGCACCGCCGAGACGCTGCACGATTCGGCCTTGGCCAGCTCAACCAGTTGCTGCGCGCACCGCTGCGGGCCCGTGCTGATGTACAGGTGATCGCTCACCAAATGCAGGAACGGCTCGCCGCCCACAAACTCCCGCGCGCAGTACAGCGCATGCGCATATCCCACCGGCGAAGGCTGCTCGATCAACTCCAGCATTCGCCGATACGGCCCGGCGGCGGCCGCGTAGGCCTCCTCCTGCCCCGGCGAGATCACGATCCCAATCTGATCGACCTCGGCGCTTCGCGCCTCCTCGATAATGATCTGCAACGCCGACTTGGGCTGCCCATCCCGATCCACCAGCGTCTGCAACGGCAATGCCCGCTGTCCTCGCCCGGCGGCCGTCACCACGGCTTTCTTGATCTTCATAGAATCGTGGTTCTCGCAAGTTGGATGGGGCTGGTCAAGTGCGCCGGGGGAATAAGAGCCGGCGGGAACTTTCTGCGGCCCCGTTGCGCCAAACTCCAAAACCCGGTATCCTTCAAACCCATCGCCGCACGACGGTCGTGCGGCGTCGGTCAAACTCAAGAGGAACTCCATGACCACCGACGTTGACGTTCTGATTATCGGGGCCGGCCCCGCCGGTTCGATCGCCGCTTCGGTATTGCATCGCGAGGGCTTTCGCCTGCTCGTGGTCGAGAAGCAGCAATTCCCGCGCTTCGTGATCGGCGAGAGTCTGCTCCCCCGGGTCATGAATTTGTTGAAGGATGCCGACCTGCTCCAAGCCGTCGAGGACCAGCATTTCATGAAGAAAACCGGCGCGGTGTTTCTCCGCGGAACCCAGACGTGCGATTTTGATTTCTCCAATCAGTCCGGCGACGGCTGGCCGTACACCTTCCAGGTCGTTCGCGCCGATTTCGACAAAACCCTGGCCGATACGGTCGCCGGGCGCGGCGTGGAAATATGCTACGGCCACGGCGTCTCGGCCGTTAAATTCGACGAGCCTCACGCCCAGGTCACGATTGAACAACCCGACCATGCCCTGCGCACCGTCACCGCCAAGTTTGTCCTGGATTGCAGCGGATATGGCCGGGTTCTGCCCAGGCTGTTGAATCTCGACAAGCCGTCAACCCAGCCCTTCCGCGAATCGCTTTTCACCCACGTGACCGGCGACCGTCGTCCCGCCGGAGCCGAGGAGGGAAAGATTTGGATCTGCATTCATCCGCATGGCGCCTGGATTTGGATCATTCCATTTTCCAACGGCAAGACCAGCGTCGGCGTCGTCGCCACGCCGCAATTCTATCAACGATTCCCCGGCGAACCCGCCGACCAGCTTCGCGCGATTCTCATGAGCGATCCCAACGCCGCGGCGCGGCTCGGCACAACCGAATTCACCTTCCCGCCCCGGCGCATCGGCGGGTATTCCTGTTCGGTCAAGCAACTTTACGGCCCGCGATTCGCCCTGGTCGGCAACGCCACGGAATTTCTCGATCCCGTTTTCAGCTCCGGCGTCACCCTGGCCATGGAATCCGCCATGCGCTCGGCGCAGGTTCTCACTGAGGATTTGCGCGGCCAACGTCCGAATTGGCAGACCCAATACGCCGATCACCTCATGCAGGGCGTGAACGCCTTCCGGGCTTACGTGAACGCCTGGTATGACGGCACGCTCCCAGAAATCTTTTTCGCGCCGGACAGGGACGTCGACGTGATGCGCAAAATCTGTTCGGTCTTGGCCGGATACGTCTGGGACAAGTCCAACCCCTATGTCACGCAGGCCGAGCGGGCGCTGTCGCTGCTATCCAGGCTTGTAAAGGGGGACTGAGGTACACGGCGTTTCTTGAGCAATTCCAGTTCATTACGCACCATTGTCTAGTATATACGTCGTTATTGTATTGATTATAAGCGACTATAAATAAGTGTGTTATGATTACTTGCACACTTTTTTTGTCAACTACTCTTGACAAACGGACCAGAGTCGGCGATATTCTATGAATCCTATAGGGGTACAGTAGGTTATCTGAAAGGGATTTGGTTTATGAAGTCGAAACGGGTATCGGGTTTCACGCTCGTGGAACTGTTGGTTGTAATCGGCATTATTGCACTATTGATCAGCGTGCTGCTGCCGGCGCTTTCCAGGGCCCGGGAGCAGGCCAACATGGTGAAATGCGCGTCGAACCTGCGGCAGATCGGGCAGGCGATCGCGATATACGAGGCGAATTTTGCCGGGACTTTGCCCCCGTCGAATTTTTACGTCGGCCTTTCGATCGCCAACGGAACCCAATTGCCCGCGACACCGGTCAATGGGTACGTCCACTGGTCGAGCCTGCTCTTTGCCAGCACCTTGGGGCCTCAGGATCCGCGGTTCTTTTCGACGTCCGGCTGGGAGATGTTCCAGTGCCCCAGCCTGGTGAACGGCGGGATTCCGCCCGCCAACACCTACGCCGGGAACAACGATGCGGGTCTTAGCAACGAAACGTCGGTGACGATTAACGGTCAACCCGTGGTTGACATGCAGGCGCCGCGGATGTCGTACATGCTGAACGAGGCCCTGACGCCACGAAGCATTTTCGTGGCGGGCTTCCGGGGTTCCACGCGCCCGTACGTATTCGTGAAGGCCGGAAGCGTGAGCAACAGTGCCGGAACCATCATGGCGACGGAGATGTGGGGGTTTCAGCCGATCATGGAGGCGTCGTCGAACGTGGGCGGCTCGGCGCCGGTGAGCAACAGCCGCCGGCCGGTGAGCGGCATCAGCGTTTCCGAGACCAAGGCCCTGGGTTACACGATTCCCAAGGCGGATTCGGCGTACGTGTTGCCGATCCCGGGCGAGTTCGGGTGGGCGCAGATCGACGACATGCATCCCGATCCGAGCAGCTATTATTCGAACAACAGCCCACTGACCAAGCCACCGGATACAACGCTGGATTTCATCGGCCGAAACCACGGCGTGGGCAAGCCGATGGGCAATCTTGCCGGCTCAAGCCAGGGCGGCTGGGACCTGCGGAAATCGAATTTCCTGTATGTCGATGGGCATGTCGAGACCAAGCACGTATCCGAGACGGTTTATCCGATCAGCCAGTGGGGGCCCAAGTTTTACAGCTTGCCGCCGTATTGAAGGGATTAGTCATTTGTCATTGGTCACTTGTCATTTGCAAGACAATTGCGAATCGCCGATACCAATGACCAATGACCAATGACAAGTGACCAATGACCTGTCTCTTTTCGTGGCGATGGAATAAACTATCCCACATGGAGAACTTGGAAGAACTGCACAGGCGATTTGGGTTGAGCGGGGTAGTGAAGGTGGATCAAGGCCGCGGGGGGTTGCCGCGGATTGTGGTGACCGGGGCGAAGGGGTCGGCGGAAATATATTTGTTCGGGGCGCACGTCACGCAGTTTCAGCCGCGGGGGGCGGCGCCGGTCTTGTTCCTGAGCAAGAACAGCCTGTTCGACGGAAAGACGCCGATTCGCGGCGGGGTGCCGCTGGTATTTCCGTGGTTCGGTCCGCGGGCGGACATGCCGCAATTGCCGCCGCATGGCGTGGCCCGGACAAAAGCGTGGGAGATCGAATCCTGCGATGCTCGGGCCGATGGATCGGTGCGGGTCGTTCTGGGCACGTCGAGCGACGACCAGACCAAGCAGCTTTGGCCGCACGCGTTCGAGCTTCGGTTCATCGTGGTCGCGTCGGATTATCTGGATATGACGGTGGAAGTGCGCAACGTGTCGAAAGAGCTCGTGGAGTTTGAAGAGGCCATGCACACGTATCTGGCGGTCGGGAACGTTGAAGACATTTCCATCGAAGGTTTGACCGGTTCGGAATTCCTGGACCGGGCTGACGGGGAGCGGCGGAAAAAGCAGCCGGATGAGCCGATCCGAATCACCGGCGAGACTGATCGGCTGTATTCCAACTCGGCCTCGAACGTGACGGTGCGCGATCCGGGATTGCGGCGGTCGATTGTCGTCGAGAAGACCCGGTCCGATGCCACGGTGGTGTGGAATCCCTGGTCGAAAAAAGCCGCGGCGATGGCGGACCTGGGCGCGGATCAATGGCAATCCATGGTCTGCGTGGAAACGGCCAACGCCCGCCAGTGCAAGGTAAAGCTTCCCGGCGGGTTGATCCATCGCATGAGCACGCGGATTTCCGTCGAAGGGCTGTGAATGACCGATCCCGTGGCCATAGTGACGGGGGCGGGGCGGGGGATTGGCCGGGCGGTGGCCGTGGAATTGGCGCGGCGGGGATATCGGCTGGCATTGGTCTCGCGGACGGACCGGGAATTGCAGGAAACTGGCGCGCTGTGCGGCGGGACGGCGGAAGTTTTCGGTTTCGTTTGCGACGTTGCCGAAGCGCAGCGGGTCGATGCCCTGGTCGAGGATGTCCTGGCGAAATTCGGGCGGGTGGACGTGCTGGCGCATTGCGCGGGGATGGTGGTGAAGAAGTCCATCGAGCAGCTTTCCATCGACCAATGGCGGGGGATGTTGGATACGAATCTTTCGTCGGTCTATTTTTTGTGCCGCCGGCTTTGGCCCGTCTTCCGAAGACAGGGTGGCGGGGTGGTGGTAAACGTGTCATCGTATTCGGCGCGCGATCCGTTTCCCGGGCTGGGGGCGTACGGGGCGGCGAAGGCGGGCGTAAATCTGTTGGGCCTGGCGCTGGCGCGGGAGGGAGCCGAAATCGGCGTGCGGGTGCACACGGTTGCGCCCGCGGCGACGGAGACCGCGATGTTGCGGTCCATCATCTCCCAACAGCAGTTGTCGAGCGAGAAAACGCTGCCGCCCCAATCCGTCGCCAAGGTCATCGTGCAGTGTGCTTGCGGCGATTTGGCTTGCACCAGTGGCGAAGTGATTTACGTGCACAAGTAGGCCGCGGGGCGTCAAGGGAGATGGAACACCTCTTCCAGCACCTCGAGGGACGTGTCGGCCGCGCCGCTGCCAAGCGTCGTGAATAAATCCTTCATCGCGGCTTGCCATCGCCTGTTCACGTCTTCGGTCTGCATGCCGTCAATGGCCTTCCTGAAATCTGGGGTTTCGACGTACCCGACCAACAGGCCGTCGGATTTCAGAAACAGTGAATAGTTTGTCCAGCCGTGGCGCGTAAGGGCGGCAAGCATTTCGGGCCAGACGTTGCGGTGGGCTTTTTTGTATTCGGTCAGGCGGTCGGATTTCACTCGAAGCAAAAAGCAGACGCGGTGCATGGGACCTCCCAGGGGGATGATAGCGGTGCCAACGCTCCAAGTGCAAGTTGGGCTCGAGAGCGTCAAATGAAGATTACCGCGAAGCAGCGAAGCAGCGAAGTTTCGCGAAGAATTATCAATCTGACTTCGCGAAACTTCGCTGCTTCGCGGTGATCTTCACGGTAATCTGCATTTCGCCGATCAAGTTCGATGGACGAGAAAACGCCGGATTACTATGATTGGACAATATGAACGAACGGATTCGTGTTGGCCTCGTGGGCTGTGGAGCGATCAGTGGGCGGTATCTGCGGACGAGCCGGAGTTTCCCGATTTTAGAGATCGCGGCGTGCGCGGATTTGAACCGCGCGGCGGCGGAAAAGACGGCGGCGGAGCATGGCGTCCCGCGGGTCTTGAGCGTCGATGAATTGTTGGCGGACAAGTCGATCGATCTGGTGCTCAACCTGACCGTGCCCAAGGCGCATGCCCCGATTTGCCTGGCGGCGCTGGAGGCGGGCAAGCACGTCTACGTCGAGAAGCCGCTGGCCGTGACCCGGGCGGATGGGCAGTCGATCTTGCGCGCGGCGAAGAAGCGCAAGCTGCTGGTGGGTTGCGCGCCGGACACTTTTCTGGGCTGGGGCCTACAGACGGCGCGCCAGGCGATCGACGATGGAATGATCGGCCGGCCCGTGGCATTTCTGGCGTTCATGATGTGTCCGGGCCACGAACACTGGCATCCCAGCCCGGAATTCTATTACGAGGCGGGCGGCGGTCCGATGTTGGACATGGGACCGTATTATTTGACCGCGCTTTTGAATTGTCTGGGTCCGGTGAAACGGCTGATGGGGCTGGCGTCGGTGGCGATCCCGGAGCGGACGATTACCAGCGACGCCAAGAGGGGCAAGAAGATCAAAGTCCAGACTCCGGATCACGTCACGGGAAGCATTGAATTCGAGCAGGGCGCCGTGGGGACGATCGTGACGAGCTTCGCGACGCGGTTTGCGCCATACGATGGAAAGAATCCGATCACGATTTTCGGGACGGAGGGGACGCTGCTCCTGCCGGACCCGAACGGCTTTGGCGGGCCGGTGAAATTGCGCCGGGTCGCCGACGCGGATTTCAGCGAATTGCCGCCCCTCTTCGAGCATCAGTATGAACGGTCGGTGGGTCTGGCGGACATGGCATTCGCGATTCGCAAGGGTCGCGCTCCGCGCGCCAGCGGGGAGCAGGCGATGGCCGTGCTCGATCTGATGCTGGGGTTTTTGGATTCTTCGGATCAGGGCAAGGCGTACGAGCCGGTTGTGAAGTATGTGCGGCCGCCCCCGTTGCCGGCGGGGATCCCATTTGGAGAGTTTGACCAATGACAAGTGACCAATGACCAATGACAAGTGACCAATGACGACTTCAGAATTCCCTCACTCGACCCGATTGAGGTTCTGAAGCAGCCCGGCGATCGTCATTTGCAGGATGGGGTGGACGGCTTCCGGGGCGATCTCGGCCAGAGGCGCCAGAACAAATCTGCGCTCGTGCATCAGTGGATGCGGAATGACCAGTTCCTGGCTGCTGATGATCTGATCGCCGTAGAGAAGCAGGTCGATGTCGATGACGCGGGGCTCCCATTTCCGGCGGCGTACGCGGCCCATCTGTTGCTCGATTTCCATGATCCGGTGCAGCAGCGCGTGCGACCCGAGGGTCGTTATGACCTCGGCGGCGGCATTGAGGAACGCCGGCGCATCGGCCGGCCCGCCGACCGCGGGATTTTCCAGTAGTGATGAAGTGCGGGTGATGCAGATGCCTTCGGTGTCGGCCACTGCGGCCAGCGCCCCGCGGATGTTGCCCTCGCGATCACCGAGGTTGGCCCCAAGAGCGAGGTAGGCGGTGATCGCCGGTGGGTTCCGCATGGACGTAGCCTAGCCGGAATACCGGAAATTCGAAATTCGAAACTCGAATGACGAATCAAATTCGAAGTCTAAAATTCGGTAGTGCCTCACGATATTGGTAAAGACAATGGACCCTCTTGAACAATTGTGTGCCGCCTTGCCGACGAATCGGGTAAAATCCTCGCGACGTTGGCAGGGAGGCCACGGATGTCCAAAA
>JBEKKC010000106.1:0-15799 GCA_050010915.1 Tepidisphaeraceae bacterium
TGGCCGAGTTACGCCGGACGCTGCGAGCGCGGATGGAGGCGTCGCCGCTGATGGATGCCCCACGTTTTGCCCGCAATATCGAAGCGGCGTACCGGCAGATGTGGCGGAACTGGTGCGAGCAGCTAGGAACTTCGAGATCACCAGTGACCAATGAACCTTGAGCAACAACTCGAATCCGGCATGTCGCATCATCAGGCGGGCCGCTTGGCGGAAGCGGAGAGGATTTATCGCGAAATCCTGACGCGGCAGCCGGATCACGCTGAAGTCTTATATCTACTGGGAATGTTGGCCGCGCAGGCCGGCAAGTCGGATGAGGCGGTGGAATTGCTTCGGCGGGCCATTCGGCTCAAGCCGGATTTCGCCAAAGCGCACTACAATCTGGGCGTCGTCTTACGAAACCGGGGGCAATTTGAGGAGGCGATCGCTGCCTCTCGTCAGGCGATTCGGCTTGAGCCCGATCTTGCCGAAGCGCACACCAATCTCGGCAACGCCTTGAGGGACTTGGGGCAACTTGATCAGGCCATTGCCGCCTATCGCCAGGCCATTCGGCTCAAGCCGGATTACGCCGAAGCGCACAACAATCTCGGCAGCGTCTTACACGACACGGGGCAATTTGACGAGGCGCTCGCCACCGGGCGCCGGGCGATCGAACTGAAGGCCGACTTTGTGCAGGCGCATTGGAACTACGCCTGGCTGCTGCTGACGCTGGGCGAATTCGAGGAGGGATGGAAGGAATTCGAATGGCGGCTGCGGATGTCGCAGTGGACGCAGCTGGGACGGGACTTTTCCCAGACGCGCTGGACCGGGCAGGACGCGCGAGGCAAAACGATCCTTCTCATTTCCGACGCCCGGTTCGGCGATGCGATGCATCTTATCCGCTATGCGCCGCTGGTGGCCGAGCGGGGGGCCACGGTGCTGTTGGAATGCCAGGCCGAATTGGCGCCGTTGCTGAGCCGGGTGCGTGGGATCTCGTCGGTGTTTGTGCGTGGAGAGCGGCTGCCGAGTTTCGATTGGCAGACGCCGCTGCTTAGCCTGCCGCTGGTTTTCGGCACGACGATGCAGACGATTCCCGCCGACGTGCCCTACCTGTCGGCCCCGCCGCAGCGCATCGAGCAATGGGCCAAACGGCTGGCGGGCGATTCATCGTTCAAGGTGGGTCTCGTGTGGGCGGGAATCGACGGGCAGAATGCACGGTCATGTTCACTGGCGACGTTCGCGCCGCTGGCGGCGGTACCGGGAGTCAGGTTCTACGGCCTGCAAAAAGGTCCGGAAGCGAATCAGCCCGTTCCGCAGGGCTTGCGGCTGATTCAGATGGGCGATGAACTGGCCGACTTTGCCGATACCGCGGGGCTGGTGTCGAACTTGGACCTGGTGATTTCGGTGGACACAAGCGTGGTACACCTGGCCGGTGGAATGGGACGCCCGGTCTGGACGCTGGTTCCCTTCAATCCCGGGTTCCAATGGCTGCGCGACCGGACAAACAGCCCGTGGTATCCGACAATGCGGTTATTCCGCCAGCCCTCACGGCGGGATTGGGACAGCGTCATCACACATGTGGTCGACGCATTATCCCATTGGATCAATAATCGCGCCTGACTTTCCGGAATCTTTTTGCCGCGCCGGATCGGTCGGCCTCCCACTTGTGCGGCCGCACTGAATCGTTTCAAACGGCGGGTGGCGAGACAAATGGGGCAATCGCGCATATAAATTCGGGCGTGTCGGCCGAGGCGCTGGAAAAACTTTTGCGGGATTTGCCGCGGAACGGAAGGCTGGTCAAGGACCGGGGGTATCGGCAGGTCTGGCGATTCGACTTCGAGGGCCGGGGATATTACCTGAAATTTTATCCGCGGCGGGGAATGGCGCTGAAGCGATTATTCCGGGGCAGCCCGGCGGTGCGGGAATTCGTGCGGCTCCAGGCGCTGCAACGCGCGGGCGTGCCGGCGCCCAGGGCGGTGGCGCAGCTTTCGGGATTCCGCTTGAATGAACAGATCGGGGACGCGGTGATCCTCCAAGCCATCGAGCCGGCGACGGCGCTGGACCAGCACGTCACCGAAATGGGCCTGAAGGGGGAGGAAATCCCGGATCGCCCGAGGCTGGCAAAAAAAGTGATCGAGCTTGTCCGGCGGCTTGGCAAAGCGCGGCTGGGACACGACGATCTGCATCTGGGCAACATGGTGTTGCACGACGGCGAGGTTTATCTTCTGGACGGCTACGCGATCCGGTTCGGCGGGCTGAGAATGAGCGACGTGATGAAGCTGGCGCACAGCGTGCGGGGCATGGCGACGCGAACGGAATTGCAGCGGGGATGGAACGAGTTGGGTCCGGGCGGACCGATGCCCGCGGGAAACGCGGTGAGCCGGCGGCAGTGGCGGAAATTCACGGAGCGGGCGCGGCGGGAAAACGACTATTTCGGTTTGCTGAAATCCGGGGCATGGCGCGGGGTTTTCTTCAAGCAGTACAAATACCCGCGGCGTTGGTCGGCGGCCAGCGGATTGCGAATTTCGGCCCAAGATTGGCAACTCGCCTGGCCGAAGTTGTTGCGCCAGATCGAAGCGGATCAGTTGGCGGTGATCAAGCGTGGGGCGAGCGGGGACGTGCTGGCGGGGGAGGTGGAATTGGGGGGCCGGCGGCTTGAGGTCGTGGTGAAGCGGCCGTTCAAGCGGTATTGGTATCGCTACGTCAACGAGATTGGCCGCGGAAGCCGCGCGTGGCGGGCGTGGCACAAGGCGTGGTCGCTGGTGGTGCGCGACATTCCCACGGCGTGGCCGCTGGCGGTGATGCAAAAGCGTGCGCTCGGATACATCACGGATAGCGTGATCGTCTTGGAGCGTGTGGAGGGTTCGGTGCTGGCGCACGCGGATTTGGATGCGATGCGGGCGAAGGAGCGGGACATGCTGATGCGGCGCACGGGGCGCATCCTTCGTCAGATCGACGAGCTTGGGCTTTCACATTTTGACGCCAAGGCCACGAACTGGATCGTTCAGGAGGATGCCAAGCTCGGCGCCATGCCGGTGCTGGTGGACGTGGACGGGATCCGATTCCGGCGATGGCGTGCGCTGGGGATTGAACGGTTGTTGCGTGCGATGCGGGATCATCCGCAATACACGGTGGCGGATTCGCTGGCGCTTTGCCAGGGATATGCCCCGTTTTCACGGATATCGGCGGAAGGAAGCGTATGAGCGGAGTTTCGGCCCAAAGCTCGGGGGCGGGTCCGCGGCAAGTGCTGATCATCAAACCCAGCGCGATCGGCGACGTCGTTCACGCCTTGCCGATCCTGCCGCGGCTAAGAAAACTGTGGCCCCAGGCGAAGCTGAGTTGGCTGGTGACGCCGGGGTGCGCCGCGCTGGTGGAGCGGCATCCGCTGGTGGACGAGGTGATTCTATTCGAGCGGAAGCGTTTGGGGAGAGGCTGGCACAGCCCGGCGGCGTTGTGGGAGTTGGGGGCATTTCTACGTTCGATTCGGCGGCGGGGATTTGATTTGGTGATCGATCTTCAGGGCCTGTTCCGCAGCGGGTGCGTGTCGATGGCCAGCGGAGCGGCGCGAAGGATCGGATTTTCCAACGCGCGGGAGTTTGCCCCGCTGTTTTACAGCGAGCTGGTGGATTGCCGGTGGGACAAGGAACACGCGGTGGAGCGATATTTGAAAATCGCGTCGGCGCTGGGCTGCGGGGATGGCCCCGTGGAATTCCAATTTGCGGTGGATGACCAGGACCGGCGGTATATCGAGGGGCTGATCCCGGCGGGGACGGCTTATGCGGTGCTGATGCCGGGGACCAATTGGGAAACCAAACGTTGGCCGGTGGAAAAATTTGCGGGGATGGTCGGGCCGCTGAAGGAGCGATTGGGGTTGGAAACGGTGGTGGCCGGCGCGGCGGAGGACGTGGGGTTGAGCGGTCAAATCCCGGCAAAATTCGATTTGACGGCGAAGACCAACCTGCGGCAAATTGTCGCATTATTGGAAAGGGCTCGGTTGGTGATCGGAAACGATACGGGACCGATGCACATGGCGGCGGCGATGGGAATTCCGCTGGTGGCGGCGTATGGCCCGACAGACCCGGCCCGCACGGGGCCGTTTGGGCGGGGTGACAGCGTGGTACGGCTCGATTTGCCGTGCAGTCCGTGCTATTCCCGGACTTGCTCGCATCGCAGTTGCATGGAATGGCTGGAAATTGACCCAATTCTGCAAACGGCGGCCGAGCAAATTGACAAACGGGGCCGCGCCTGACCGGTGCAATAGTTTGCCAAAATTAAGATTTCGTTAGTTGCGGGCAAATGTTTGTTCGATCCAAGCTGGAGGGATACACTGGGCCTCGAAGTTCCAAGGAAGGCCAGATCTATGCCAGCGCAACTTCGGGCCGCATTCCGGGCAGTGGTGCTCCCATCGTCGGATGCGCATCCCCAGGATACGCCGACACGGCGATTGCTTGGACAACTCGGCCATGACGTGGCCCGCGCGGATTCGCCGGACCATGCGTTGGAACTGATTAATTCGGAACACACCGATCTGCTGGTGGTGGACATCAGCAACAGCGCCAACCGGGAGTTGTTCGATGCGCTGAGCGAGATGCCGGCGTCGAAGCGGCCGAATCAAGTCGCGGTTTTCAGCGATTCGATCGACGCGCAGCTCCGTGACTGGCGTCGGAAAGTTGCGCCTTGTCACGTCCACGTCTTTCTCAAGCCACTGCATATGCACGGACTTCTCAACGTGCTGCGGCAAATGGAACGCCGGCAAGCCGGGGCGGATGCGTAGTCTTTTGGGGGCAATGCAATCAGGATAGTCCATCCCATCGCTCGAGGTGTTCCTCGGGACGGAGGATGGCATCGGCTCCGCGGCGGAACGGACCGGGGATCGCCCTGCGCGGCGGGGACTGCGGAAGATCAAACAGACTGCCGGGTGCGAGCAGCGGCTCCGTCTGGCGCCTTCGCCGCGGCGACACGGCAAAATGCGTTGAATCGAACAGGTCTGGGGGACTGGCGATGACACAACTCATGGCCTGGCTCCTTCCGCAGCGATCACGTCCATGTCCATTTTCCACAGGTCGGATCGGTCGGGCGGGGGTGCCACCATTAGTGGTGCGGGAAGGTTTTTCGCGCGTCTGATAATGTGCGGGGCGGCAATTCCGATAAGTCGGATCGGGGGAGGATTCGATTCGAGTAACGCTGCCCGTACGGGCGAGGCGAGTTGAACTTGGGATGTCGCGCAAGTTCCCAGACCTCGACTTTCCGCCTACCCCTTGGTGAAATTGTTCGCGTCGAGAGGGAATCAAACACGCACAGCCGGAAAGGAGACATATGAAGAAAGCGGAATTGAAGAACTTCGGTAAACCGGATGAGGTTCGGAAGTTTCCCAAAGGCAGAGTGGAGTTGATCAAGGTGGGCGGCGCGACAGTCGGCCGAGCCATCTTCGAGCCGGGCTGGCGATGGTCCACGTCAGTGCAGCCGATCGCCAAGACCAAAAGCTGCCAAGCTCCGCACTTCCAGTATCACGTTTCAGGTGTGCTGCGAATTCGCATGGACGATGGGACGGAGTTCGACTGCAAGCCGGGCGACGTTTCCCTCTTGCCATCCGGCCACGATGCCTGGGTCGTCGGCGACGAAGCGGCGGTCGTCGTCGATTTTCAAGGCATGATTGATTATGCGAAATCACTATGACGCGAGGCGAAGCTCGCATCATTTCCCACGACTTGGCGTACATTGGTTGACATGGAATGTAAGCCCAAGCCAGATCGCGGCCGGTACATGAATGTGCTGCGGGGGCTGACGCCGGCGCAGCGTCTGGCGAAGGCGATGGAACTGTCCGAACTGGGAAAACGACTGTTTCTCCAGGGCCTGCGCAGGCGATTTCCGGAAGCGGATGACCGGCAGCTTCATGCGCTGCATTTGACGCGGGTCGCGAAATGTCACAATCGGAACTACAAAAAAAGACGATCGCGGCGCTCGAGGCGGCCAACACCCCTTACATGCTGACCGGCTCGCTCGCGCCAAGTCGGCGAGATTCGGATGAATACGGCGGGCAAGCCCGCCGGCTACACGAAATCAATCCATTATCGAGGGACAGATCAATGCTTACACCGGGCGGAGGTGGCGGATGATGCGGCCGGTGTGAATGTAGACGACGTCATCGGCGATGTTGGTGCAGTGGTCGGCGATGCGCTCGAGGTTCTTGGCGATCATGATGTTGCCAAGCTCGGCGTTGGCCTTCTGGCCGTCGGTTTCCATGAATCAAAGGGGGCGGAAGCGTTACAAAGGAAATACTATGACTGAAAAGACGGTCTGGTTCGTAACCGGCGCCGGCCGTGGCCTGGGCGTTGACATTGTCAAAGCGGCGCTCGCCGCGGGCCACGCCGTCGTCGCGACCGGCCGCAACACTGATGGCGTGGCCAGAGCGTTCACCGCCGCCGCCGATCTGCTCATCGTCAAGCTCGACATCACCCGTCCCGACGACGCCAAGGCCGCCGTGGCCGCCGCCCTTAAACGCTTTGGCCGCATCGACGTGCTCGTCAACAACGCCGGCAACTTCTACGCCGGGTTCTTCGAGGAACTCTCCCCCGAGGATTTCAGAGCACAGATCGAGACCAACCTATTTGGTCCAGTGAACGTCACGCGCGCCGTGCTTCCCGTCATGCGTGCCCAGCGCCGCGGACTCATCGTGACGATCTCCTCGACCGGCGGCATTTCCGGGCAGGCGTTCGTCTCGGCCTACTCGGCGGCGAAGTTTGGCGTCGAGGGCTGGATCGAATCGCTGGCCCCCGAGGTCGCGCCGTTCGGCATCCGCACGATGCTCGTAGAGCCCGGCTTCTTTCGCACCGAGCTGCTCACGGACGAGTCGACGAAGTGGCCTGAGCCCTCGATCGACGACTACGCCGAGAAAACCAGGCAGACCGTCACCGCTTGGAAGGGAATGAGCGGGTTACAAGGCGGCGACCCCGCCAAGCTCGCCAAGGCGCTGGTCGAACTCGCGGACAGCGACGGGCCCCCGCTGCGCTGGGCCGCTGGCGCCGACGCCGTCGAGACCTTCGAGAAGAAGGCCAAGGAGTTGCTCGCCGAAGCCAACGCCCACCGGGCGCTATCCTCGTCGCTCGCGCACGGCGACGCTAAGTGGGGCGTCAAATCAACGCGATCGTCCACTCGGCCAGCGCGGTGCTTTCGGTGAAGCCCCGCCAGACTTGCTACCGCCTCGTCATCACCATCTGTCGATGTTTGATCGGTTTCAATATACGCGCTTGATCGGAACACCCTTGTCGCAGCTCGACTCCAAGGGGAGAGCGCGAAACCCTACCGAGGCGGATCAATTCCTACACCGCGCGGAGGTGCCGGATGATGCGGCCGGTGTGAATGTAGACGACGTCTTCGGCGATGTTAGTGCAGTGGTCGGCGATGCGCTCGAGGTTCTTGGCGATCATGATGTTGCCAAGCTCGGCGTTGGCCTTCTGGCCGTCGGTTTCCATGAGGCAGATCATGTCCTGGACGATCTGGTGATAGAGAGCGTCCACGACGTCGTCGCTCTTGATGACGTGGCGGGCGAGGTCCTCGTCGCGCAGATTGAACGCCTTGATGGTGTCGCGGAGGGTGGCCACGACGGTGTTGGCCATGAGCTTCAAGTCGCCGGGGGGCTCGTAATCGGGCAGTTGGGAAAGGGGCAGGACGCGCTGGGCGATGTTGACGGCGCAATCGGCGATGCGTTCGAAGTCGGCGTTGACTTTGATGATGGTGGTGACGATGCGCAGATCGCCGGCGGCGGGCTGTTGAAGGGCCAGGAGGTCGATCGCGCTCTTCTCGACGCGGACTTCCTCGTCGTCGATGCGCTGATCGAGGGCGATGGTTTCCTGAGCGAGCTTGGAATCGGCGGTGAAGACGGCATCGCAAGCCTGCTCGACAACCTGAAGGACCAGAGTCGTCATGCGCGCCACTTGCGTTCGCAGGTTTTCAAGAAGATCGGTCAGATGATGTGACATGCGGCGCTGGTTGTCGACCGAGTTTTTTTCAGCCGAACCTCCCGGTGATGTAGTCCTCCGTCTGCTTTCGCATCGGGTTGGTGAACATCGCCGAAGTCGCATTATACTCCACCAAGGCCCCCATGTAGAAGAAAGCGGTAAAATCGCTGACCCTGGCGGCCTGCTGCATGTTGTGGGTAACGATGACGATGGTGTAATTGGCGCGAAGGCCGGTCATCAGGTCTTCGATCTTGGTGGAGGCGATGGGGTCCAGGGCGCTACAGGGTTCGTCCATGAGCAGGATGGTGGGCCGGGTAGCCAGGGCTCGGGCGATGCAGAGTCGTTGCTGCTGGCCGCCGGACATTCCCAAGGCGCTGGTTTTGAGGCGGTCCTTGACCTCTTCCCAAAGCGCGGCCTTCTGGAGGCAGTCCTCGACGATGGCGTCCAATTCCGCGCGGCGGGTGATGCCCTGGAGCCGCGGGCCGTAGGCGATGTTGTCATAGATGGATTTTGGAAACGGATTGGGTTTTTGGAAAACCAGGCCGACCTGTTGTCGAAGAGCGACCAGGTCCACTTGGGGTTCGTAAATATTCTGGCCGGAGATAAGCAATTCACCCTCGACTCGGCAGCCGGGGATGAGATCGTTCAGGCGGTTGATGGAACGAAGAAAGGTGGTTTTTCCGCACCCGCTGGGCCCGATCATGGCAATGATTCGGTTTCGGGGCATGGAGAGGGAGGCGGTCTTGACGGCCTCATGGGCGCCGTAAAAGACGCTCACATTTCGAGCCTCGATGAGAATATCAGCGGGACTGACCATGTCCTGGGGCGTGGCGGTGACGATGTCTCCCGCGGGGGGAAGTGCGGCCTCCGTAGAAGGCGAGGGCGTCGATAACGAGAGCGCAGTCCTGCTCATACTTCGTTAACTCTCCAGGACGGCGGCAAGTGTATGGGGCACCGGCATGGCATCAAGAGGATCATCAAATATTAACAGACGCGGCGGCACCGACGGCAGTTCTCGAGGAACGGGACAAACTACGATAATCCGCGAAAGTATCCTTGACGCATTGACCTCGATCGAATCAACGGCGCGATTCACTATCGCCACCAGGATACGGCATTAGATGGGGCGGATTCGACACGTTTGGGACGCTCGACATGAGACATGTAACCTGCTTTGTATTATGGGGTTATCTATGCCATGATGCTCCGGAGGTGAGGCGGCTCAAAATACCCCTTGCATTTTGTGCATGTGCCGCTAATATTTCTGAAAGTGCGTCTCCACCTTTAAGAGGCGGGAGACGGGTAAGTTTGAGAAAATATGCGTTTGGGGGAGTTGAGCTCCAAACGAATTTTAAGGCCCTCAACCGTCCAAGCACCCCCTTGGACGACCTCCCTTCCTAAAGGGAGTTACGCCCCGGATCCCCCCGTCCGGGGCCTTTTTTTTGCGCGGCGCGGCACGTACATGCGGTGCTTCGGCAAGGGATTGCCGCGGAAGCTTCTAGTTCTTGACGGACGGACGCGTTGACGGCGCGGCGGAACCGGGCCTGGCACCGGGCGGGGTCGGCGCCGGTTGCTCGTCTTCGTTGAAATTCCAGTATTTCTTCATTTGTATGATGGCCAGATCCTGACCGTTCGAGCGCTTGTCGGCGATGTTCAGCCAATCCACCGCCTGCCCGATGTGCTGGGAGTTGTAATAGGCGAAGGTGAGCAGGAAGGCATGGAGCGTGTCGTCGTTGGAATCCTTGGCCATCTGCTTGAGATCGGCCAGGAGGAATTTGAGGCGATCGGCGCCAAGGTGTTTTTGCAGGTCGTACTGCCCCATGAGGACCGCGGGGTCCTGAGCGATTGCGAGGTGTATATCGACGTTGGCCTGGGCGTAATATCCGCCGCCAAGCTCGGCGGTGGCGCGGGCCATGAGAATCAGCGGGTTGTTCGGAGCGGCGTCGATGGCCAAGTTGTATTGGGCGATGGCCTTGTCGTAATGACGTTGCTCGACGTTGAGTTCAGCGCTGCCGATCAGGGTGGCCAATCCCCTGGCTTGTATTCCGGTGGCGAAGCTGTCGATGGGCACGGGCGGGGCGGAAGCGGGCGGCAAGCCGATGCCGGGTCCGGCGCCCATGTTGCTGGGCATGGTGGTAAATCCGGGCTTGGCGAGATGGGTATTTTGCTCGGGGCCGGGAAGAAGGCCCGGATTGGGTAACCGTCCCGGGCCGGTGGATTCTTCGGGATTGGGGATGCCGCCGGGGAGTTCGCCGGGATTCGCCGCTGCGCCGGCGCCGGGGGCGTTCAATACGTTGGACCCGTGTTCGGCGTTGGCGGTTGCAAGGTCGCGAAGGCGGAGAATCTGCTGGAATTTCCGGTTGGCCTGCTCATCGGTCAGCGAATTGGTGGAATTGTAATCGTCCAAGCTTTGGCGCAGCTTGGCATACAGAGCGCTTTGCCGAGTGGGCGGCGGCAGGTTGGCGTCGTCGGGGAGATACTGCCGGTTGGATTGACCGGTATCCACGTCGCCGGCCGTCGGTGTGACGTTGGCCGACTTCACCAGCGAGGTTTGCGGAGCGGCGGAAGGCAACGGCTGGTCGAGATTGGAGTTTTGGTAGCCGGGTTGGAGCGGCTTAAGTAGTGACGCGCCGAGGCTGTTGGAGGGGGATTTCGTTCCGATGCCGTTCATGCTTTGAGCGTTGAGTTCCTGTCGCAGTTCTTTGACTTGAACTTGGATGGGGGTTGGACTAAGCACCGGCGAGATCCCGCCTTGCTGCAATGGGGTCTGGCCGCCGAAGATGCCGGATTGTTGATTGTTCTGGTCTTCCGGTCCGGGCTGTTGGGCGTTGGTGGAAATGCCCAAGGTGCCGTAAAGGGGCGAGGCTGCCAACTGCTGTTGCGCGGAGGTGGCCGGATTGGCGGTTGGATCGACGGGTCCGGGCAGTATCATTTCGCTTGGTTTGGGAAGGACCTGACTTTGGCCGCTGAATTCGATAGCGCCGAGGCGAAGGTCTTCGGGCGCCTGACCCACCGGTTGAGCGGGAACGTATCCCGGATTACCGACGGTGCTGGGCAGTCCCGGAGGCGGCACCGAGCGATTCGCCAGGCCGTATAAGGTTTGCTGGGACGGGGATGCCACGACGTATGGGTTGGAAGAAGAAGCGGAGGGGTTGACCATCGCTGCCGTGCCGTTGGTAAGGGAGATGAATTGGTCCACGCCCTGTCCGGCCATAAGTCCGCGGAATCCGAACGGATTGGTATAGCCGGCGCCAAGGGCGAAGGCGTTGTAGTTGCGGCCACCGGCGCCAAATCCGCCCGCGCTGTTGTTGATCAATGCGTTCTGGTACTGACCCCAAGTTGTCGGCGCGTTGATGGGACCCAGGTTGTACCCCCCGCTGCCAATCTGCGGGTTGGCATCCATCGCGCGGCCCGTTGTGTCAACGCGTATCTGTCCGAGAACGGGTTTGGCGAAAAATGGAATGCCGGCAACCGTGGCGAGCACGGCGAGATAAGATCGTTTGCAATATTTCATTGGCGTTTCCTTAATGCCAAAATTATATCATTTTTCATGCCTGACTCGAAACGGCCCGCTAGGCAAACCCGCGTAAAATGAACGAGTTGTATAGTTATAGATGGTCAAAGGGGGCGGAAAGTTGCAGATTTCCGGGCGAGATTGAGCGATTGATCGCGCCGCCGGCTCTTCCGCCGGTGCGCAAATAGCAATTGAATGACAAGGCGCCCGGAATGGCCGCGGCGCGGAAAGCGGGGTAGTACGGGGGATCCGCCAAAATCGTGTGAAAGCGTTTGATCAAACCCTTTGAACAAGGTGGGTGATTGGCCGATGCGGGAGGGTTCTCCCGTTATCCGGCGCGTCCAACTTCCCGTCTAAGCGGGCATGCCGTAGCGTCGGCGGCTATCCCCTGGGGTTGATTATAGGTTTAACCAATAATGCTCTCCAATCACGCAGATCAGCAGAACAACCGTACGTTGGAGATAATATCGGCCCGCCGCGCCTGGGGCAATCAAGATTTCATCAAGACCAGATTAATTCAAAGGAAAAATCGCCCGTGAAAAAAGAGCTGAATTAAGGCGATTTTTTACTTGACGGCGGCAGCGCCGGTTCGGTCGGTCAGAACGGCGGCGGCTCGCCGCGCTTCCACCAGTCGGAATCGTCTTTTTTCTTTCGGCGGGGAGAAGAATCATCCGGTCCGTCCATGAGCGGACCATCGTAATCGTCGGGGAGGTCGCCATCGGCATCGTTCGGGTCGACTTCGCCGCGGACCATGGTCGCCAGCGTGATGGCGAACACCGGGGCGATGGCGCGGAGGGTGGCGGCATCGTCGGAGGTGAACGGCTTGGCGCCCTCGCGGAACAAGACGATGCTGGCGATCGATTCGCCCAAATAAGTGCAGTGGATGCCGAGGACCGCCTGGTTGCGAAGAAACCGCAACTCGGCGGGACTCATCAGCTTGGCGGCTTCATCGGGGTTGAGATGAAGCATCCCGTCGCGGCGAAGGACTTGCAGCAGTCCGTCACGCATGGCCTCGGTCAGCGCCGGCTCACCGGCGATGGTGTATTTCATGTACGCGCCAAGCTGGAAATCCGACTCGGGCCCGGCCAGCCAGATCGCCACGTTGGCGTAGCCGATCTGCCGCAGAATCCAATCCATGGCATGGCAGAGCATCTGTTCGAGATCGTCGGAGCTGACGACCACGCCGCGGAACGATTCGGTGGTTCGGACCAAATCGAGTTGCCGGGAGAGATCGCCGTAGGCGGCGACCAGATCGTTGCAGAGGAGATCGACCTTCCTGGTGACGAGCCTGCGGGCGTCGTTGAGACGGCGCACGGCAAGTCGAAGGCGGTCGACGCGGCTTTCGCTCTTGGCGTGGAGGGCGTTGCGATGCAGGGCGGCGCGAACGCGGCGCAGGAATTCATCAAGGGTGAAGGGCTTGGCGAGAAAATCGACCGCGCCGTGCCGCAGGGCGGAAACCGCGGTCTCGACGCTGGGCAAGCCGGTCACCACGATCGCGCTGGCCAGCGGATGACGTTTCCGCAGGGCGGCCAGGAGTTCGACGCCGTCGCCGTCGGGCAGATGCAGGTCCACGATCAGCAGATCGACGGCCTCGGTCTCAATGAGTTGCGAAGCCTCGGCGAAGCTGGGGGCGGAAACGAGGCGGCAATCGACGTTGCGGCCCAGCGCGTCGCTGAGCAGTTCGATCACGTCGCACTCATCGTCAACGACGAGCACTCGGGGCGAAACGGATCGCTCGGTCTGGGGCGGTTGTCGAACAGGCGTCATCATCACTCCAATGCAGGCGTCATGGGGCCGGGGCCTGGGTGTCCGGAGCGGAGTTGCCGTTGACCGCGGGAAGCAGAATTAAAGTTCTGGTTCCCATTTGCGGGCGGCTTTCGAGCCGCATGGACCCGCCGCTGGATTCCAACCATCGCAGCGCCTTGGGCAGGCCGAGTCCGCGGCGTCTGCCCGCCGGCTTGCCGCTGAAAAACGGATCGAAGGCGCGTTTGAGCGTGGCCTCGTCCATTCCGCAGCCGTTGTCGGTGATCGTCAGCGCGACGCGGGACGAATACGGATCGTACGCGGCGTGAATCGCCACCTGCCCCTTGGAAGGATCCGTCGCCGAAAGGGCGTTGTCGATCACTTCCGTGAGAGCGGCGGCGACCTGCTTCGGATCGACCATGACCGGCGGGACGTCGCCCATGGTCAACTCAATGGTCCTATCGGCAGGATCGGAGTGCTGCTTGGCATCGTGCAGGGCGTGGGCGACGAGGTCGGCCAGGTCCGATTCCTGGAGGTGGGGCGGCACGGGCTTGGCGAAATCCATCAACTCGGAAATGATCTCGCTGAGCCGATGGCTCTGCTCGTTGATCAGATGCGCCATGGCCTGGTGCTTGGGGTCCGCTAATTCACCCGCCAGCAACTGTGATCGGCCACTAATCACGGCCAGGGGATTGTTCATTTCGTGCGCCGCGCCGGCGGCCATTTCGCCAATGCTGGTCATCATCCGCGAATGGATGATTTGGTTCTGGGCCGACTGAAGTCGCCGATTGGCCTCGGCCAATTGCTCGGCCAATGCGCGAGCTTCATCACGGATTTGGGCGGTGCGCAGAGCCAGCGCCCAACCTCCGGCCATGGCGTTGAGTTCCTGGGCCTGGGGACCGAGGCGCTGCCCCTCGCCGGCGACGGCGCCCCAGACGACGCCACCAACGCAGGTTCCTTCGGCGGAAAGGCAGATCCAATATCGCTGGTCTCCGACGAGGCGAGGGGAGATGGCGGAGAGGAGCCAGTCCAATTCATCCCCGGCGTGCAGGACGGGCCCGTCGCCGACGCCCGGCCGGGCCGGACAATCCACCAGAGACGATTCAAAGATTTCCCCAGCCTCGTCGAAGAGAAGGACTTCGGCGAAGTCCTGGGCGGGCATGAGGGAAAACGCGGCGACGCAGCGAACGCCCAGAACGCCCACGGCAGTCTGGCCGATGGCGCGCAGCACGGTTTGCGGCGCGGCATCGGCGCGAAGCTGGCCTTGAAATGCGCTCAGCGCGTCGAAATACTGCGCCCGCACGGCGAGCCGGCGGTTCTTGGCCGCCAGTTGGCCGCTCGCCCGGCCGAGTTCCTGATTCGCCCGCTGAAGCGCCTGATGATACAGTTCCTGCGTGCTGGTCTGGCCGAGTTGCAGGGCGCCGGCGCGGGACTGAATGCGATCGACGAGGCGAGTGACCGCGCTTTCGACGCTTGGGGTAGCCAGGCCGACGGCCTCGCCGAGCCGCTCCCGGCTGAGCGTGAAGGAATAATTGCCGCTGTAGCCCAAATGCTGCTGGCGGACGATCAGGTCGGCCAGCGTGATCAGATTGATCATCCGGGGATATTTGACGGAATCGGGCAGGGCTTCGGGAGCCTGGCCGTGGAGCCAGATGCTTTCGCGGATGATCTGGGGCAGTTCCCACCGCTCGGCCAGACGTTTGCCGACGACCATGTGGTCCAATCCGATGACGGTGCGTTCGACGTCGGCGATGTTTCCGCGGAGCAAATCCACGGCTTCCACCACGCGGGCAAAACTCTTGGGAAGGATGGCGTCCAACGCGACCTTGCCAAGATCGTGGAGCAATCCGCAAACGAAAGCTTCGGAAGGGCGGAACCCGGCGTCTCGGCCGTAGGCGGCCTCCATCGCCTCGCCCAACAATTCGGCGCAGCAGGCCGTTGCCAGCGAATGCTTCCAAAACTCCTCGCGGGAGAATTTCGTCTGATGCGGATTCGGGGTGGAAAAGGTCTCGAAGACCGAGACGGCCAGGACGGCGCTGCGGAGGGCTTGGAAACCCAGGAGAACGATGGCCCGCTCGAGGGTCACGGTCTCGGCGCGGACGCCGAGATCGGCTCGATGGACGAGTTGGAGAATTCGCGCCGTCAGAGCGGCGTCGCTGCCGATCAGGGCGACGATGTCCTTGACGGAGGACTCTTCGTCGGCGGCCACCTGAAGGACGCGCGTGGCGACGGCCGGGAGCGTGGGAAGCTCCTCAAGCTGCTGAAGGATCAGCTCGACGCGCCGCGGCTGAGGATGGTCCGGGGGTGGCGACATTGTCGTTGAATGATCGTCCTGCGGAGGTGAAAGGGAAGGGGACAGCACGGTTCATTTCATCGCGACGTTGGGCGCGCAAAGCCACGGCGAGAACCGTGGGTCCGGCCAAATCAGGCGACCAACATTTCACCGATGCGTTCGATGAGCTTTTCGATGTTGAAAGGCTTCTTGACGAAATCATCGGCCCCGGATTTGAGCAGATCGTTGATCTCGTCATGGTTCACCACGCCGGAGACGATGATGATCTTCATGTGCTCGAAGCTGGGGTTTTTGCGGATGGTCTGGCAGACGACG
>JBEKKC010000107.1:0-15624 GCA_050010915.1 Tepidisphaeraceae bacterium
GGCCTTGCCGGCGAAAAGAATCTGGACCGGGCGATCGGCGTTGGCGAGGATTTTGGCCAGGCGCTTGGGGTCCTGGAAGATCAGGGGAGCGCGCTTGTAGGTGGCGAATCTGCGGGCGAAGCCGATGGTCAGGACGTCCTCGCGCAGAACGTCCCAGCGCATCAGACGTTGCCGCACGAATCCCACGAGCTTGCGCTTGAGATTTTCATGGATGGACCACAGCTGCTCGTCGGGGATTCGGCGGGCGCGCCGGAAGAATCCGGGCCGGTCGGTGGGGCGGAGCCAATTGGGTTTGAGATATTTGTCATAGATCGGGCTCATCTCCGGCGCGAGCCACGTTTGGACGTGGATGCCGTTGGTGACGTGGCCGATGGGAACGCGTTTTTCGTCTTGCGCGTTGTAGACTTTTTTCCACATCCGGCGCGAGACCTGGCCATGGAGCGCCGAGACGCCGTTGCAATGTTGGCTGAGGCGCAGGGCCAGGACGGTCATGCAGAATTCTTCGCGGCGATTGGTGGGGTCCTCGCGGCCGAGTGCGAGAAGGCCTTGCACGCCGATGCCGAGATCGCGCGCATAATGGCCGAGGTATTTCAGGGCGAGCCTGGGATCGAAGCGGTCGTTGCCGGCGGGCACGGGGGTGTGGGTCGTAAAGACGGAGGAAGCGGATACGCGGCGAACGGCGTCGGGAAGTTGGACGCCGCCGCGGGTCAGCCGTGCCACGCGTTCCAGGGCGGCGAAGGCGGCATGGCCTTCGTTCATGTGAACGACGGTGGGGGACTGGCCGACGGCATCCAGCGCGATCATCCCGCCGACGCCGAGGAGAATCTCCTGCTGGATGCGGTATTCGCGATCGCCTCCGTAGAGGTGATGGGTGAGCCGGCGGTCGGCGGGCTTGCTCTGGGGGATGTCGGTGTCGAGGAGAAAGAGGCTCACGCGGCCGACGGTTTGGCGCCAGATTTTCGCGTTGATTCTGCGGTTGGCCATCGGAACCTGGATGACGATGCCGGTGTCGGCGATGGGCAATTGGGAGAAATCCAATTCCGGATAGATGACGCGCGTTGAGCCGTCGGGCGCGAATTTTTGGGTGTAGAATCCGTTGCGATAGAGCAGCCCGACGCCGACGAACGGAAGGCCCAGGTCGGATGCGGATTTGACGTGATCCCCGGCCAGGACGCCGAGGCCGCCGGAATACTGCGGCAGGGACTCGTGGACGGCGAATTCCGCGCAGAAATACGCGACCTTGAGGTTGCGCGCATTTTTGGGGGCGAATTTGCGATACCAGGTGGGCGCGGCCAGATAGGCGGACAGATCCTTCTCGACGGCCCGGAGGCGATGGAGGAAATCGGGGTCGTCGCCGAGGGCCGCGATGCGTTTTTTCCCCAGCAGCGTGAACATGCGCAGGGGATTCTGATTGGTGGCGGCGAAGAGCTGGGGATCGATGCTCGTCAGCAGCGCGACGGCGGAATTGTTACACGTCCACCAGAGATTGTGGGCCAGGCTATTGAGCCTTTGTGCGAGGCCTTTTTTTGCGGTTGCGGTGTTGGACATGTGATTGGGTTTCCTCCGGTTTGTAGCGTCCGGTGGCTTCGGCCAGAGCGCGCAGGCGAAGCAGGGCGTCTTGCGGCATCGGCGCGCTCATTCGCCAGCCCCAGTTTCCATGCAATATGCCGGGGACGTTCATGCGATGCTCGGCCCCGAGGCCGAGAACGTCTTGAACCGGGATGATGACGATTTGCGCGACGCTGGCGAAAAGGATGCGGATGAAGTCCCAGTGCGAAGGCAGGGGCGATCCGCCGGCATAGGCCACTGCCCGCGCCAACTCGCCGTTGTGTGTAACCCGCAGGTCTTTCAGCCAGCCGACGATGGTCTGGTTGTCGTGGGTGCCTGTGTAGACGACGGAATTGCGCGTGAAGGCATGGGGGCAATTGTAATCGCAGTCGCCGAAGGCGAATTGGAGTATCCGCATGCCCGGGAAGTTGTATTTGTCGCGGAGGGCGATGGCCTGGGGCGTTTGTGCTCCGAGGTCTTCGGCGATGATGGGGATTTCGCCGAGCCGGGCGCGAAGTGCGGCGAAAAGCGCTTCTCCGGGAGTTTTGATCCATTTTCCGTGGACCGCGTCCTTGGAACGGGCCGGTACCGCCCAGACGCGGTGGAACCCGAGGAAATGGTCCACCCGCACCGCGTCGAATTGTTTGAGGAGCCGCTCAAATCGCGAAATCCACCAGGCGAATCCTTCGGCAACGTGGGCGGACCAGCGATAGTGCGGATGTCCCCATAATTGCCCATGTCGGGAAAACGGATCGGGCGGATATCCGGAGACCACCGTGGGGTTGCCGTGCCGGTCGAGGAGGAAGAGATCTTTCCTGGCCCAGACGGGCGCGGATTCGTGCGCGACGAAGATGGGGATGTCGCCGATGAGACCGATTCCAAGCCGGTTGCAATAGTCCTTCAGGGCTGTCCACTGGCGATCGAAGAGCCATTGGATAAATCGTTGGAAGGCGATGGCATCGGCGAGTTCTCGATTGGCGGCGGCCAGGGCGGAGGGCAGACGCCGGCGCAATTCGGCCGGCCAGTGCAGCCAGGATGTCTGGGGCCGGGTTTCCTTCAGCGCCGCGTAGAGGGAATAGTCGTCGAGCCAGCCGGCGTTCTGGCGATTGAAATGATCGAATTGCCGGCGATCTTTTTGGCGGAGTTTGGCCGAGTTGGCGAATGCCGCGCGCAACAGCGCGGCGCGGGATTGATGGAGCCTGGGGAAGTCGATGCGTCCACCAAGGGGCCGGCGGGCTTTGGCCAAATCGCGCCTGGAGAGCAGACCCTGCTGGAAAAGCATCTCCGGCGAGAGGAGCCAGGGTGAACCGGAGAAAGCCGATTGGGAAGAATAAGGCGAGAACTCCGGGCCCGGCCCGGGGGGCGTGGTTGGGAGCATTTGCCACCAGCGCATCCCCGCGCGGCGCAGTGCATCGGCGAAGCGATACGCCTGGGGTCCCAGATCGCCAGCGCCAAAAGCGCTGGGGAGACTGGTGGGATGGAGCAGAATCCCGGCCGCCCGGGTGCATAGCGTGGGTTTGGTCATGTCAGGCTCCGCCGTCCGGATTACTCTTGTGCAACGGTCCGTGGAACGGTACCCTCCAGCATAGCGGTGAAACGGTTAACTTCAATCATGTTTTTTATTCGTAACTCGTTGTTCGCCACGGCAATCATGGTCGTTGTCGGGATTGACGGCGCCGTGCCGGCCGTTGCCGGCACGGCGCAGGCGACGCTTGGCAATGCCCGGTTCACCGTCATCACCCCCAATCTGATTCGAATCCAGTATTCCAACGGCGGCGAGTTTACCGATGCCCCGACACTCTTCGCGGACAATCGCGACGCACGATTCGACGGAGCGGCGATCCTCCAAAAGCCCTCGCACCTCTGGATCGACACCGGCGCCGTCGTGTTGAGTTACGCGTCAGACGGCAAGCCGTTCAGTTCTAGCAATCTCCGGGCGGTGATCCATCGTGGAAATGAGACGACGACGTGGACGCCGGGGATGGCCGATCCGCTGAATCTCGGGGGGACGCTTCGAACCCTGGATACGTGCACCGGCCCGCGCGACCTGGGACAGGGAGTCATATCCCGCAGCGGTTGGGCGGTGGTGGATGATTCGGGCGCGCCGGTGTTGACAAATGATTGGGTGCGATCGCGGCCGAACCAGGCGGAGAGGGATTGGTATCTGTTCGCATACGGATTGGATTACAAGTCCGCGCTGAAATCGCTGGCGGCGATCAGCGGGCCGGTGCCGCTGCCGCGGAAAAATCTGCTGGGAATCTGGTATTCGCGGTATTGGCCGTACGACTCGGAAGAATTTCGGCAAATCGTTCGGGAATATTCCGATCACGGTTTTCCTTTGGACAACATCGTGATGGACATGGATTGGCACATCACGCAACTGGCCGGGGTAAAGCGCGTGGGGCAGATTTGGACGGGTTATACGTGGGACCGGAAGTTGTTGCCGGATGCGGAGGACTTGCTGCGGTGGTTTCACGAGCAGGGTTTGCACGTGACGCTGAACGATCACCCGGCGGACGGGGTTCAGCCGCACGAACGGATGTACGCGGATTTCATGCGGGCGATGGGGGCGGACCCAAATACGAACCAGGCTTTGCCGTTCGACGCCGGCGACCGGAAATATCTCCAGACGTTTTACGCCTACACCCATAGGCCGCTGGAGCGAGCGGGCGTGGATTTCTGGTGGCTGGATTGGCAGCAGTTTCAGTTCACGCGCAGCGTTGCCAATTTAAGCAACCTGGCGTGGCTCAACCGATTCTACTTCCAACAGAGCGAGGCGGACGGAAAGCGCGGGGCGTCGTTCAGCCGCTGGGGCGGATGGGGAGATCAGAAGCATCCGATCCATTTTTCCGGGGACGCCAATACGGGATGGGCGATGCTGGCGTTTGAAGTTCCGTTCACGTCCACGGCGGGAAACGTGGGCTGTTTTTTCTGGACGCACGACATCGGCGGGCACTGGGGCGAACGCAACGCCGAATCCTACGCGCGATGGTGCCAGTTCGGGGCGCTGTCGGCGGCGCTGCGGTCGCATTCGACGCGCGACGCGACGTTGGATCGCCGGCCGTGGACCTATCCGCAATGGGCCGAAGATTCCATGCGCGGCAGCTTCCGGCTTCGGGCGCGGCTTTTCCCATACATTTACAGCAGCGCCGCCCAGAGCAGCCGCGAAACGATCCCGCTGCTGCGGCCGGCGTATATCGAGCATCCGGAATTGGAGCCGGCGTACCACAACGCGCAGGAGTATTACTTCAGCGACGATCTGCTGGTGGCGCCGATTGCAACGGCGGGGGTGGGGCCGAGCCGGCTGGCGTGGCAAAAGGTGTGGTTCCCGCCCGGGACGTGGTTCGACTATTTCACCGGCGAGCGATACGACGGAGGCGAAGAGGGCGTGGTCGCGGCGGATATAGATGAATGTCCCCTTTTCGTTCGGGGCGGCGTGCCGATTCCCATGCGGGACTATACGCCAAGACCCGCGACCGCGCCGCTGAATCATCTGATTCTGCGTTGCTATCCGGGGCCGGACGGCGAAACCGGCGCCGGCGCGCTCTACGAAGACGACGGCCAGACGCGGGAATACCAATCCGGAGCGCAGGCATGGACGGGGCTGTCCTATCGCCGAACCGCCGGCTCGATCACGATCGACATTTCCCCGACCGCCGGACATTACAACGGTCAATCGGCCCAGCGTTCGTACACCGTCGAGTTGCCGGACCTGCAACGGCCGGACGGGGCGCTGATCGACGGGACGGCGGGGAAAGTGGATTACGATCCGGCCAGTTGGACCGCACGGGTGGAGATTTCGCCGCATCCGGTTGATCGCGCGATCGAGGTCGTCGTCAAGGCGGATATCGCCGATGCCCAGACGATCCATCGTCAGGCGGTTGCGGCCCGGCTGTCGGGGATCGTCGGCCGGGCGGTTGGGGCGGGGGCGGTGAACCGGATGATCGGTGACGCGGTGGGCGCGGCGCGCGATCCTTCCTTGGCTGCGGGAATTTTGGCGGCGGGCGGCGTCGCGGTCGTCCGCGCCAACGATGCTCCATACCTTTACAATGGCCACGAGACGTTGCGCTTCTTTGCCGCGCCAGGAGTTTTGGATTCCGACTCGGGGACCGCGGCGTTACAGTCGGCCAGTCTGCCGGACAACGTTACGCCTTGGGCGGACGTAAAACTTGCGGACGGAACCGACCTGGATTTGAAAGCACTGTGCGATCAACTTCCACCCGAGGATTCCGTGATCGTTCCCAGCCGCACGCCGATCCTCCGTCTGACGGCAAAGGTGGATGGTCAGGACTGCGAGATCGCAGTGCCAGCGTCCGTGGCGGCGCCGGCCGAGCTGGATCTGGCCCGCCGCGCGATGGTCACGGCTTCCAGCACTGAGGGTGGTTATGACCCGTCCGGTGCGGTGGATGGGGTTGCGGATGGATATCCCGGCGACAAACGGCACGAATGGGCGAGCAACCATGAGAGGGCCGGGGCGGCCATCACCCTGAGATGGGATTCGGACCAGACTATGAGCCGGGTGCTGCTGTTTGACCGTCCGAACCTGACGGACCAGGTTCTGGCGGGTCGAATTGTATTCAGTGATGGCAGCGCCGTGCCGTTCGGAGAGTTGCCAAACGATGGCAAGACCGGGCTGGAGGTTCGGTTTAAGTCGCGCACGGTTCGGTGGTTGCGGGTGGAGATCACACAGGTCAGCGCGGGGACTCAGAGCGCGGGTTTGGCGGAGATCGCGGTATTTCGATAAAAACCACGGCTAAAGGGTGCGATTTAAGCGATTAACTTGATTTGCCAGAGTGATCGAAAATCCGGTTGAGAGGGTAAATTTTCTCTTGCGAACGGCGATCGGGGCTGTTATCCTGTCAGAATCAGCTTGATAGTCAGGAAATGCGGATTGGCGAACTGCTTATTTTCAACAGCGAAAGTTAACCGTTTAACCCTATTTCAGCGGCGGCGGAACGTTCAATAAGGCAATTCATAGAGCAAGGGAGAATTCGATGCGCAAGCGTTCACGTTCACATCAACTATCGTTGTGTCTGGGAGGGATCGCACTGGCGGCTTTTGCGCGGCAGGGGCAGGCGCAGCTCGCCGTGACGGGCAATATGAGCACCACGCCGGTTACTTACGGTCCAGCGCTGGCGACGCAGACAATCAATACCCAATTTGGTGACAGCACCTATGGAGGCGTCAGCAATGGTCTGCCGGACGCCAATGGCTCGGAACTCGACGCCGCCTATGGCGTGGTGCATGGTGGCTGTCTGAATTTGTTCCTGGCGGGCAACGTCGAGAACAACGGCAATATCCTCAACCTGTTTATCGATGATGGGGCTGCCGGTGGCCAGAACACCCTGAACATTACCAGTAACGGCTATGCGGCTTCATCCATGAACGGTTCCGTATTCAGTTCGGGATTCAACGCAAATCTCTTGCTGGATATCAACGATTATTACGGAACCATGTACGTCAACCATTATGCTCTGAACGCCACGGGCAGCGCCAACTCCTACTTGGGCTCTATGCCGTTAAGCAGTGGGATTGGACAGGGGACCATTGGCGGCATTGGATTCGGATTGAATAACACCAATGTCAGCATCATGGGAACAGAGGGCACCTCCACGAGCGCGAACGCAAGTTCGCCCGACGCCGTTAAGACTGGAGTGGAAATCAGCATCCCGCTTGCCGACCTTGGCAATCCCTCGCAAAATATTCTGGTCATGGTGGACCAGAACGGCGGAGGTGACAGCTATCTCTCGAACCAATTCCTTCCCGGTTTGCCGGTGGGAACCAACAACTTGGCCACTTCCACGTTCAATTTCAGCACCACCCCCGGCCAGTACATCTCCATTGCATCAGCGCTTCCCAACGGAACATGGATTAACCCCGGCAGCGGCGTATGGGGAACCTCCACGAATTGGGTAAACAATAACAGTCCGAGCGCGGCGTACGTTCCTCACCTAGCGGGCGACAGCGCCACCTTCAGCGAGGCCAACGCGCCCTCCACCGTGACCCTTGATGGGACGTACTCGGTGGGCAGTCTTAGCTTCAATGACGCCAATTCTTACACGATTGCACCCCAGTCGCCGACGGTGGGTGTCTTAAAGATGGACAACGGCTCGGGAACCGCGACCGTGACCGATTTCGGAGGCGCCCATACCATATCCGCCCCGGTCGTGCTGAACTCCAACACGACGGTTACGGTCGTCAACTACGGCGATAGCGTGACGATTTCGGGGAATATCAGCGGAAACGGCGGTCTGACCGCCAATAGTCCCGGTAATGGAAAGGTTGTGCTCAGCGGCACCAATATCTATGGCGGTGGAACCACGGTTGATGCCGGCAATCTGCAATTGGCTTCCGCCGGCGCGTTGCCGACGGGAACGGCGCTGACCTTGAGCGCCCAAGACGTTCCATCCGGCGTGCTGGACCTGAACGGGAACAATGCCACCGTGAGCAGCATTACCGTGACGACCGGCTCGCAAACCATCCCCACCGGCGCTTACGCTCAAATCATCAACACCAGTAGCACGGCTGGCACGGCGACCTTTACCTACGCGGGCACCAATGGCAATCCAAGCACCTTCACGGGGAAAATCAATGATTCCGGCCCCACCGGCAATGAGACGGCACTCACGGTTGCCAGCGGTTCTCTAACGCTCACCAACAGCAACACGTATGCGGGCGCCACGACGATCAATAGCGGCGGTCATCTGATTGCCTCCTACTCATACGGCGGCGAAACGACCGGCTTTATCAATCCCCTGCCCGCGACCGGCGCCATTGTTAACAACGGAACATTGGAGATCAGCGGAGTATTGCCGGCCACCCCGCCCCCCACCAGCATCCCCGCCACCTTGGGCACTGTCTCGGGCTCGGGAACCACCACGGTCGATGCCAACATGGTCGTCGATGTCGGCAACTTCAGCCAAGCCGGCGGGCTGGTGAACAACGGGTCCACCGAAATCGACGGAAACGGCGCCGTCGGCACGATCAGCGGAGGCGGGGCGCTCACGATCGGCAACGGCAGCACCCCCAACACCCTGCAACTGGCGCACAACAGCGGCGGCAGTTCGATGGGATCGCTCACCATCAGCGGCAGTTCGGTGTTGGATATCAACAACAACCACCTGATTATCAACTTCGCCGCCAACGGCTTCCCCGATCCGATCACGACGATCGCCGCGTACATTAAATCCGGCTACAACGGCGGCAACTGGAACGGACCGGGCATCATTTCCTCGGTGGCGCTAACGAATGCCAGTGGCCTTCTCTATGGCGTGGGCTACGCCGACGGGAGCGACGGCGTGGTCACCACCCTGACCTCCGGACAAGTCGAGGTGATGTACACGCTGCTGGGCGACGCCAATCTGGACGGCCTGGTCAACGGCTCGGACTTCAACATCCTGGCTGCGAACTTCAACCAGAGCATTACCGGCTGGGACCAGGGCGACTTCAATTACGACGGCCTGGTGAACGCGTCCGACTTCAACGCGCTGGCGGCGAACTTCAACCAGGGCGTCAGCGGGGCCGACGTGTCGGCCGGCGACGTTGCGGCATTGGACGCCTTCGCCGCCGCCAACGGATTGTCCTTGCCGACGTCCAGCGTGCCGGAGCCGGCCAGCGCGGCGATGACGGTGATGGCTGGATTGGGCATTCTCCGCCGCCGGCGACGCAGATAACATTGAAGGGGCGAACGTCAGACGCTGATAAACATGGGCCCGTTCTGCACGGTCAGCGTAGCGCCCGCGCCGGTTGCATTTGACGGGCGTGACGTCCTCGAGCTTGGCGTTCATCGGCTTGAGATAGGCGTCAACGTAATGTACGCCGATTCCGGATTTGTCTCTCCCTGGGGTGGAAGTTTTTCTTTCGCCGCCGAATTAACGTCGCAGAGCTTGGTTTTCATTTTTTCACTTCCAGATATTGGTCGATGGCCATTCGGAACAGGCGAATGTGATCGGGCGTGGAGCCGCAGCAGGCGCCGATGATGTTCGCCCCGGCCTCGAGCAGCGGCACGACGCCCTTGACCATCTGTTCGGGCGTTTCGTCATAAACCACTTTCATATTGACCAGCCTGGGCTGGCCTGCGTTCGGCTGGACCATGACGGGAAGGTCGCTGACCTGTTTGTATCGTTGGACGGCCGTGCGCGCCCGCGTCATGTCCATTCCGGTTCCGCAGTTCAGGGCAATGACGTCGGCCCCGCGTTCCCGCATGAACTCGGCGGCGCGTTCGGGGTCGATGCCCATCATGGTTCGGAAGGTGGAACCGTCCAGCGTCACGTCGTACGCCATGGAGCCGATGGTGCATGGCGCGCCGGCCTCCTTGGCGGCGTCGATCGCCAGACCCAGTTCCTCCAGGCCGGTTTGAGTTTCGATGATGATCGCCTCAGCGCCGCCGTCGATCAGGGCCTTGGCCTGTTCCTTGAACGCGTCGCGCACCTGGGCCTCGGGAAAATCGCCGTAAGGCTTCATCAAACCGCCGAGGGGGCCGATGTCGCCGATGACGTAGCCTTCGCGGCCGCCGAAGGCCTCGCGCGCGATCCAGACGGCGGCCTGGTTGATCGCCGCCACCCGATCCGCGGCGCCGTGGCGGTTGAGCATGATGCGCGAGCCGCCGAACGTGTTGGTCAGGATGCAATCGGAGCCGGCCTGGGCATATCGGCGCTGGATGGCCAGGACTTTTTCGGGATGGATAAGGTTCCACTCCTCGCCGCAGTGGCCGTGAATCAGGCCGGCGAGCATGAGTTGCGTGCCCATCGCTCCGTCGCCCAGCAAGGGGCGATCCTTGATTGCTTCCAGGAGAGGCTTTTTCATGATGACTCCGCGCTTTGTGCGGTTTGCCCGGTGAGCCGGTTATCCCGCTGCATCAAGGCGTAATGGATGGTTTCAAAGGCGCGATCCAGCGTCATTACTTGCCGCTACCGTAAGCGTTTACAATGGGCAGGAACCAGCCGATGCGCACCGGCCGGCGCGTCCGCCTTCAGCCGAAGAAAAGACTAGGCGATTTACGCACGCGCCGCAAATCGGCGCGGACTGGCGCGGCTTTTCTCGTCGCTTGGTTTCCCTGTTTTATCTTGCATGTCTTTGCGAGAGGCAATAAACTGCCGATATTATTGAATGCTCGCTTGACCGGAGTGCTCAATGACTTGGCCACTTGGCAAGGGTTTCGCGATCGCCGCGGTTGTCTTTGGCGGAGTAATCCTCTCCCCGCTGTTCTGCCAACACTCGGCCTATGCGTGAGCCCGCCCCTCAGGGGGCGCGTGTACGCCCCATTTCGTCTCACCGCTGGGCCGGTCTTCATCTCAATCCAGTTCCAGTCCGAAACCCACGGCTGTTCCAAAACCATCCCAGGTGCAGGCATACCAAGCGGCTGCCGCCCAAGCCGACGACGAATTGTCCAACGCCCAGAAGGCGTTGGCGGGCGTGGTGATCGCCCTGCGGCAGGCGCATGAGGATTCGCCGGATTACGTCGCCGCCAACGTCGCGCTAGCTGGTGCCCAGAACGCTTACCAAGCCGAACTGAGCGGTGTGCTGGCGGACCTGGCGCGACGATCGGACTATCAAGCCGTTATCAAATCCAAGCAAGCCGCCGAGGACGCGGTGCAGCGGGCGCGCGATTCCGGCGCGACGGACGATCCGGGCATGCTGGCGGCGCTGGCCGCTCCGATGCTGATCCAGGCCTCCGCTCAGCGGAAGCTGGAGGCCGAGGCCTTCGACGCTTCGCCCTCATTGCAAGCCGCCAAGAACCGCCTGGCCTCGGCCCGGCAGGCGATGGATTCGCTCAAGCAAGGGCTCGAAGACGCGATCCGGGCCGATCCCAAATACGCCGATGCCAAGCTGGCCGTCGATTCCGCCAGAAGCAAAGCCGGCGCGGCCGACAACGCCGTGGCAATGGCGCGGTAACGCGATCTCGCCGCCGTTGCGTCCAAAGGAATCGCCTCTCCTGGTACGCCCAAGATATTTCATCTACGCCGCGGGTCCTTCATTTCCAAAGTGTAATTGAACCGCGGAGCTCGCAGAGATCGCAGAGAAAATTCCACATAGATTGGGGCAACCATAAACGAGCCTCCGCAACCCGTTAGCGCACGGTTCGGACAAAGGAATTCTCTGCGCTCTCCGCGGTCTCCGCGGTTCAATCACTCTTTCACGGAAGAACCGTGCGCTCCGATGTGCGAAACGGATGCGGCGAGGTTAAACTGCTGCCGGCCGACGAGGTGAAATGGGCATAGCCATCCAAGGAACTTACGGACAGAGCGATCCGGTGGGGCATTTCGCCCGGATGATTCCCAATTGCCTGGCCTACGCCCAGGCCGCCAAGGCCGCCAGCCGCAGGATCGTCGGTATTGCTTGCGAATTCACTCCGCGAGAATTGATCCTGGCGGCGGATGCCGTGCCAGTCTGCCTGTGCGGCGGCTCGGCCAAAACCATCCCGGCGGCCGAGCAGCACCTTCCGGCCAACCTCTGTCCGCTCATCAAATCGACCTACGGCTATCACGTGATGCAGAGCAATCCCTTTATGGAGATGGCCGATTTGATCGTCGCCGAGACCACGTGCGACGGGAAGAAGAAGATGTACGAATTGATGGGCGCGACTCGTCCGATGTACGTGATCGAGTTGCCCAACAAGAGCGATCGCGCCGAATCGCTTGCATATTGGCACGGGCAGCTCGTCGCCTTCCGGGCCGAATTGGAGCGCCGCTTCGCCGTGAACATCACCGACGAGGCGCTGCGCCGCGCGATTCGGTTGATGAATCGCGAGCGCGGCCTGCGCCGGCAACTGGCGTCGCTCATGAAACGCCCAAGTCCGCCTCTGAGCGGCCGGCAATTGATGGATTTCAAGAGCAGCATTTCCGGCATCGATGCCGACCTGGCCATGTACGAAGCGGCGTGGAAGCGGTACGAATCCAGCCAGGGCGATGCCTCCTTGCAGCGCCGCGTGCGCGTGCTGATGACCGGCGTGCCAACGGTGCACGGCGCCGAGCGCGTCGTCGATCTCATCGAATCCACGGGAGGATTGGTGGTTTGCATGGAGAACTGCACCGGCTTGAAGCCGATCCTTGAGGACGTGGACGAAACCGCCGCCGATCCGCTGCTGGCGCTGGCCGAAAAATATTATCACCTGCCGTGTTCCGTAATGACTCCCAACAACCGCCGGGCCGACGTTCTGCGGCGCCTGGCATCGGAATATCGGCCGCAGTGCATCATCGAGCTGATTTGGCACGCGTGTTTGACCTATGACGTTGAATCGCATCGCACGCGCAGGCTGGCCGAACAGGACCTGGGCCTGCCGTATCTGAAGATTGACACCGATTATTCCAGTTCGGACTCGGCCCGCATTCAGGTGCGCCTGGAGGCGTTGTTCGAAACCATCCGGCACAGCCAGGGGACGACATGAAACACATCGAAGGCGTCGGTCTGCCACAAGTGCAATCGGTCTATGCCGGCCCGGAGGCCGACCTGTGGGAACTGGTCATGGGCCAGCAGATTCACGTGGGCGGCTTGCAATCGTCGCGCGCCTTGGCGGCGGCGGCGGGAATCCAGCCGGGATGGCGCGGCGTGGACCTGTGCTGCTGCACCGGGGCCGGCATGCGCTTCCTGGTGCGCTTTTGCGGCGCGGCACACATGACCGGCGTCGATGCCACCCCACGCATGATCGAGCGCGGCCGCCAGCGCAATCAGGCGGAGGGCGTCGCCGACAAGATCGAATTCGTCTTGGGCGACGCTTCGGCGACCAAGTTGCCGGACGGCTTGGCGGATTTTGTCTGGGGCGAGGATGCCTGGTGTTACGTGCTCGACAAGCGGGCCTTGGCGGCCCAGGCCGTCCGCCTCGTGCGCGGCGGGGGGACGATCGCCTTCACCGATTGGATGGAAGGCACAACCCCCATGAGCGACTCCGAGGCGGGCCGCCTGCTTCGATTCATGAAGTTCCCCACCATTGCGTCCATGAGCGACTACGTCGATTTCTTCCAATCCAACCATTGCCGGATCGTGACCGCGGAGGATACCCAGCGGTTTCCGGCCGCCATCGATCTTTACCTGGCCATGCTCGATCAACAACTGACCTATGACGCATTGAAGATCATCGGCTTCGACGCTGACGTGATGAAAGCGATGGCCGGCGAGATGCAGTTCATGCAAGGCTTGGTTCGGCAGCGCAAGTTGGTGCAGGGGATGCTTGTGGCGCGCAAACGCTGAGGCGGGTAGTCCATTGAGCGGCAGAGTCCTCTACTCCTCGCCCTTCGTGCCGCCCGAGTGGATCGAGGCGCACGGCCAATCGCCCGTGCGGGTTTTGAGTTTGCCTACGGTCGCTGGCGCCGGCGTCTGTCCTATTGCCGCTGGATTTGCGCAGGCGGCGGGGGGCGGTGACGATACCATCGTCGTTACCACCACCTGCGATCAGATGCGCCGCGCCAGCGAAACGATCGACGGAGCGGGCCGAGTTTTCCTCATGAACGTCCCGGCCCTTTGGGACAACCCCGCTTCGAGACAACTCTATCGCCGGGAACTGCTCCGCCTGGGGCGCTTCCTGATCGGGCGCGGCGGACGCTCGCCGGACCCCAACTCGCTGATCCGGACCATGATCGAGCACGAGGATCGCCGCGCATCCCAACGCGCCTTCCTCCCGGTTGCGCCCGGCGCGGCGCGGGTTGCGCTGGTTGGCGGGCCGTTGCGGTTGGGCGACGAGTGGATTGTCCAAATGCTTGAAAGCCGAGGCGCTTGCCTTGCCCTTGACGCCACCGAAACCGGCCAGCGCACCCTGCCGACGCCGTTTGACCGTGCGCGGTTGGACGTCGATCCGGTCGGCGAGTTGGTGCGCGCCTACTTCGATACCATTCCCGACGCCTTCCGCCGTCCGCTGTCCATGCTGCATCAATATCTTTCCTGCGCCCTGAACCAGCGGGGAATCCAGGCCATCGTGCTCATTCGCGGAATCTGGTGCGATCTGTGGCATTCACAACTGTCATGGCTTCGGCAATGTGGCCGGCCGGTCGCGGAAGTGGACCTGGGCGGGTCCGCCAGCGGAGCGGGTTGCGACGCCGCACGCATCCGCACCCGCATCGAGGCGTTGCTGGAGGCGATCCAATGACCTCGCCTCCGGCCCGCATCCCCTTCGAACAATGGGATCGACGCTACGCCGACCTGCTTGCCCAAGGCCTGCATGAACCGCCCTACGGCGGGCCGCTGCGCCGGCATCTTCAAGCCGGCGACGATCGCCTCGCCCAGTTGTGTTATGACAACTCGCCGGCAGCGCTGCGGCTGTGGAATTTCCTGCTCACTGAGGGAGATCGCCTGCGCCAAGCGCGTGCGTCCGGCGATTTGATCGTCGGAACCATGAAAGACCTGGGGACGGTTCCGGTGATGGTTTATGCGATGGATCACGCGGTCGCGTTTTATCCCGATGGCGCGTGGTGGACGCCGTGCATGATGCACGCTTCCACCTGCGACCTGGCCCTCGCTGCCGCGGCGGGGCTGGACGAATCGTTCTGCCCGGTTCGGGCGATGGCCGGCGCGTTCCTGAGCGGCCGGCAGTTTCCCCGGCCGGACCTGCTGGTGTGCAGCGCCGGGGCAACCTGCGACGATTTCTCGGCCATCGCGGCGCGGCTGGAAACGCTGGGCTATCCGATCTTCTGGTGGGAAATCTGTGCCCGCCGACACCCCGAAGCGGCCCAGGGCAAGCCCTCCGAGGGCGAGGAGGCGGTCGCGTTGCCCGGCGGCGGCACGGCTCCGCGCAGCCAGGTGCAATTCGTCGCCGGTGAATTGGAACGCGTTCGCGCCCAACTGGAGTCTGCGGCCGGACAAACGCTCGATGACGCGGTTCTGGCTCGCGGAATTCAGGCGGCCAACGAAATCCGCCGCCGGCTGGCGGAAATCTGCCGGTTGGCTTTTGGCTCGAAAATATGCCCATTGCCGGCCCTGGAGATGCTGATCGCCCAAATGCTGGCGATCCACTTTTGCTCGGATCGCGCCCAAACGCTGGAGGTGCTCACCGAATTGTTGGTGGAAATCCGCCGGCGCATTGCGGCAGGGCAGGGGGTGCTGCCGCCGGATGCCGTCAGGATATACTGGGTGAATCCCGTCGCCGAT
>JBEKKC010000108.1:0-15574 GCA_050010915.1 Tepidisphaeraceae bacterium
TGAGTTTTCCCAAACTTTCACCCGGGCGTATCTCGACCGCAACGATGCCGGCGATGCCGACATTGTGCTGGTTCAGGACAATCCATCCCAGCCGCGCGGAGGGCAAGCCCTTGGCCAACGTCTCGATGGTTGCCTCATGCCCCGTCAACTGGTGCACATCCGCGTCTTCTGGACGCCGATGAGCGGCGTCAAAGCCGATCACCCCGCCAACACCAATGCCTCGATTCACTGGTGCTTTATCTGCGACGACGCCAATCGTTCGGGCGTGATCGAATATTGCGGATCGGGACTCGTTGAGCTCGACGATTCATCCAGCGGCGCTTCCGTGAGAATCCGCAAAGCATGGATGAAGGAACGTTGCCATCGCGGCCAATTGGTCGATCCGCTGGGGCCTTCGATCCTCGACGGTTCATTCCATGCCGAGCACGATCCGGCACAGGTCAGGACCATCATGGCCCGGATCAAAGCCGCCGCCGGCGCCAACGCCGAAGCCCAAGTCAATACAGTAAACGCCGTCAACTGAATGCGCGGCCTGCCCGCTTCAGCGGGCAGCGAATTCAAAACATTCCATCCACCTTCCGCAGCCGCTCGGCTGCATCCTTGTATTTCGGCGCAATCTTGACCGTTTTTTCCAGTTCGATCTTGGCGTCCGCCCAGTTCCCCTGCTGCTGAAATAAAACTCCCAGGTAATAGTGGGCCTCCACCTCCTCGGGATTGGCCTTGATCGCCGCGGCGAAATCCTCCTTCGCATCCTTCCAATCCTGCCTCCGCGCCCGAAGGCTCCCTCGTTCCACGAGAAGATCGGCCGCGGCGTCCGGGTATTTGGGCAGGGCCTCGGTGTACAATTGCTCCGCCGCCAGCGGATTGCCCAATCGCTCCAGCGACTGGCCGATGGCCAGGACCGCCTCGCTGACGCGCGGCTCCATCGCCAGCACCGTCTGGAATTCCTTCAACGCCAGTTTGGTCGCCGCCACCGACTCCGGCGATCCTCGCGGAAAATCAAGGCTCGCCTGCGCCCATGCCTGGCCGAGGTTCACCCGTGCCCGCGTATTGTCCGGACGCTTGGCGACGGTATCGGTCCAAATCTCCAGGGATGTCGCATACTGTTCGTTCCGGCTTACGGTCAGGCGCGCCAGCAACGCGATCAGAATGCAACCCGCAATTCCCACCGCCCAACGTAGCGGTCTCCGCCGTCCAACCATCGTCCATCCGCAGACAACCGCCAGGCACACCAGCGCCGCCAGCGGCAAATACATCCGCTGTTCCGCCGCCGCTTCCTGTTTGATCGGCAGGATGCTCGACGTTGGCGCCAGGATCAGAAAAAACCACGCGCCCAGGAATCCGAGCCATGGCTTGTATCTCAACGCCGTCAGCGAGCCGATCGCCAGCGCCAGCACCCCCCACCCCTCCCATGACACGTCTCGCCAGTTCCGCGCGATCGGCCAGTCGTAATAATCCAACGTCAAGTCCGTCGGCCAGAACGCCAAGCGAAGATATCGCGCGATGACGTTCAACTCCGTTCTGGCATATTCGATGGGAGAAATGCCCAGATGAAACCCAACCATCGTTCCGCGCAGCCCCGTATGAAGCGACAGCAGGATAAATACCCACGTCGCGGCCATGCCGGCATAAATTCTCCATCGCAGCTTCAGGGCCTGCTTGAACGTTCCGGCCAGAAACGTGCGGTCGTAGAGAACGGCCAAAAACGGCGCCGCGGCGACGATCTCCTTGCTGGCCATCCCCAACCCGCAGGCGACAACGGCCAGAACACCCCAGTAATTGCCGGCGTCGGCCGACCGAATCACGCAATAGATTGATGCCATCAGAAACAGCCCCGCCAGCGATTCGCACCTCTGCACGATATACGTCACCGACTGCGTATCCAGCGGATGCGCCACCCACACCGCCGCGACCATTGCCGCCAACCACGTCGCCGAGCCGCTAAAGCGACCTCCCCATCTCTCCCTTCCCAAAAGCGTCCGGCGAACGATTCCATAAAGCAGCAGCGCCGCGCCAAGGTGAATCAGCAGGTTGGTCAGGTGATATCCCTCGACCCTCAGCCTGCCGATGGCGTAGTTCGCCGCGAAGCTGAAGATCACCACGGGCCTGCCCGCGATCGCAGTCGGTCCCGGCGACGGATATTTGAACGGATTCAAGCTGCAAATTTGCGGGTTCCGCTCGATCGCGGTCATGTCGTCGAAAATGAACGGACCGCCGAGGCTGTTGGAATAGGCGATTGCGCCGACGCAGATCACCAGCAACGGCGCCATCCACCGCACGCGGCCAACATTGGATTTCGTTTGCTTCATTGCGATGGCTCGCTTGAACGCGCGACGGCCTGGGCGAGCGCCCTGGTGGCGGCGTAATAATCCGGCTCAAGCTCCAGGGCCTTGCGGAATTCGACCGCCGCCTCCGCCGGCCGGCCCATCACCATCCGCGTGAAACCGAGGTTGTAATGCGCCCGCGGATTCAGCGGACGAAGCGCCACGTTGTCCGACCAGATCGCTTCCGGATTCCGATACTCCGCGTTCCGCAGAAACGTGCGCGTCCCCAGCAGCGCCACCGCGACCGTCACCAAAATGCCCGCGACCCACGCCGCCGCCGCGCCACGCGCCAGCAACATCCATCCCCCCACCACCGCCAAAACCACCAGCGCCATCGACGGCAAATACATCCGGTGCTCCGCGGCAATCTCCGTGAAAATCGGCACCACGCTGGACGACGGGGCGAGGATGATGAAAAACCACGCCCCCAGAAATCCCAGCCACGGCTTCCACCACAACGCGACGGCAAACAATAATATCGACAGCGCCACCATTCTCCCGCCAACCCCGACCTGCGACCAGCCGTGCGTAATCGGCCAATCGTAATAATCCAGCACCAATCCCCGCGGCCAAACCGCCAGCGCGACGTAATGCCCGATCACTCCAAGCTGCGTCAACGCATAATCCACCGGCGCGACGTTCCCGATCGACGAACCCCGCGCTCCGGAGACGATCACCCCAACCGGAATCACCCATGTCCCCGCCAGGCCCAGATAGAGCGGCCAGCGCGTCTTCAACGCCGTTGCGAAAGAACGGGAAATAAACGTCCGATCGTAAAGCAGCGCCACCAGCGGCGCCGTGGCCGCCGTTTCCTTCGTTCCCATTCCAAGCGCGCAGGCGGCAATCGCCGCCAGCTTCCAATCCCGGATCAGACAGTAGATCACCAGCAGATAAAATAGCCCGGCCAACGATTCCGCTCTCTGGACGACGTAGCTGACCGCCTCGGTATTCAGCGGATGCACCAGCCAGACCGCCGCGACCGCGCCGGCCAGCCAATGCCCGGAATTTTCAAATCGATCCCCCCAGAACTCCCTTTTCTGAAGATTCCTGCGCACGATCCCAAACAAAACCGCGCCGCACGCCAGATGAATCAGCAGATTCGTCGCATGGTAGACCTCGACGTGCATTCCCCCGATCGCGCGATCCAGGGCAAAGCTAAGCCGCAATACGGGCCGCCCCGAAAGAGTGGTCGGCACGTCCGACCGCGGATTGTGAGCGATGGCGTCGATGTCATCAAAGATGAACGGTCCCCGAAAGCTGTTGCCGTAAGCTGCGATCCCGCACAGCATCGCCAAAACGAGCGGCGTCCCCCGCCAAATCGGTGGACTGGCCGTCGTAGTCAATTCCGCCATCGCTTTCATCTCATCGGCACGCGCTGCCGCCGTCAAGCGCTTCTAATTTCCCTTCCGCCTCCGGGCCTCATAAAATCGGGCCATGCTCCGTGATTCCGAATTCGCCCGCCGAACTGAAACTGGAATCGAAATCCGCCCCAGCGCAGTCCGCTTGCGATGGGACCTCACCGAGCTTGCCACGTCCGATGGGCATCTGGCCCGCGGAGTTTTCATCACCAGCGCCCGCGCTTTGCCGGAGCCGAATGAATTGAAGATGCTGGACGAGGCCCTGCTGGGTTCTCGGTCCGTTATCGCGTTGGCTGATGTCGTCGCCCACTTCGCGGAGGCGATTTCAGCAGCCGCGCGAAAACATGCCCGCGGCGTCGATGCCCAAACTCTGCTTGGGGACCAGGGGAAACAGTCATTAACGGCCGCGCTAACGCAAGCCGCCAGCGCCGTTGCCTTCTCCTGCGGAATCGAAATCCTTCCGCCGGCCCAGGTCGATCTGGATTGTCCGACGCTCCAGCGGCAGCGGTTTGAAGAGATGGAACGCCAATCCGCCCAGCGCCGCGCGGCCGATCAGGTGAATTTTCTCCGCCGGTCCGCGGAATTGTTCGGGCAGTTCGAAGCGATCCGCGCCGCCGCGCCCGAGCTATCACCCGGCCAGGTGCTAAGCCGCATCGCTGGCACCGATCAGGCGGACGTTTTCCGCGCCGCCGTCTTGGCGTCGGCGGCGAAGGGCAAGTCCTCCGCGGAGAAACACGCGGGGGCCAAACTCTGGGCGGTCGCGGGAAACAACCTCGTGCGGTTCGATGGCGGCGAACCGCCCCGCCCGGAAATTTTGGACGTCCCCCAGGACCTCGGACCGCTGCGCAGCGTGCGCGGCGATGGAGCGGGTGGGTTACTCCTCGGCTGTCGCGCGGGTGTGCTTCGCGTGAATCCCGAGTCCCCCGCCGATGCCGCCAAATACCGCGATCCGGAAACGACCAGCCAACTCGGCTTCAACGCCGCCGTCATGCTCGACAATTGCATCTGGGCAGCGCACGGCGAAGCGGGCCTGGTTTGCTGGAACCCGGATCAGCCGGACAAGCCCCGGATTGCCGTTCGGCCTGGGTCATCGAAGATCGCCGGGTTCGCGCCGAGAAACCTGGGCCGATTCAATGCCAATCGCTTGATCCTCAGCAGCGGCCTGCAAATGATCGCGGTCTCGCAGGACGGCTCGCTAACCCCGCTCGCCCCGCTTGCCGATGCCGACATCGTCGCGATTGTTACCCAGCCTGCCCGCATCCTCACGGCGCACGCCGATGGCCAAATCTGTTCCTGGAATGCGGACGAATTGAAGCTGGACTGCAAACAACGCCGCGCCGGCCGGATCAATGCCGCGGCGGTTTTGCCGTGGCTCGGCGATGCCCGGCTCCTGCTGGCGACGGAGGACGGACCCGTCATCTGCCTCGGGCCGGACGATGAACTGCTGACGCAGTACTCCAGTGCGTATCAAGGCCTGCGTATCGCCGCCGGCGCCGCCGATGCCGTCGCCGCCGTCACTTCCGACCGCCAGCGGGTAATTCTCTGGCATTCCTGGGACGGCCGAAGACCTTATGCCGATCTCTATCTCTACGGCCTGACGAAGCACCGCATCGGCGACATCGCGTTTATTTGATGCAATATCCGTCGGCAGACCTTGACCTACGGACCTTCGGATCGTAATTTCATTTTCACAAGTTGGATTGGAAAGGATGGTCAAGGATGGCCAAGGGTAAACGCGCGGTCGCGCTGTTTGAAGTCATTCAAAGAGACAAGCGATTCGGACCCAAAACGCCGCAGGCTCCAAAAGATCCGCCGGCGGATTTCTCGCCGCAGATGGCCGAAAAGGCCGTCGATCTATGGCGAAAACAACATTCCGACCCCGAAACCTGGACCAACTCCACCGCGAGGGTCGGCCAATCGTTTTCCGCATTGATGTCGCGAATGAAATCCGCGCGGCTTGCCGCCGGCGCCGCCATCGCCAGCACCGCGCGCGACATCCGGGTTTGGATGGTTCGCACCAACGGCATCGCGCCCGGCGCGGCGGCGGCTTTGGTCGTCATCGCCGCAATGATGCTGGCGCGACATTTTATGCGCCCGGTCGATCAGGCATCCACCATCGAACAGGCCCTCCGTGCCGGACCGGCCCATCCCTCGGTTCTGGCGATCAACACCGAGCGGCCCGCCCCATCTGTCCCGGCCGTGCCGTCTCCCGAGGCGGCCTCCGACGCAATCCAGGCCAGCGACGCCGCACCCGCCAACCTCGCTCAGCCCGGCCAACGCGTCGTCAACATGCACTACGTGTTGATGCAGAGCTATTTCGAGCAGAAAACAGCCGAGGAAGCCCGCGATTTCCTCAACCAAAACGGCATCGCCTGCACGATCGAGCGCGGCGTGAAAGGCTGGCGTCCGGATTTCTACCAGGTGATCGGCCTGCAAGGCTTCCTCCGGCCCAGCGGCCCGGAATATCTCGCCTATCGCCATCGCGTGGAAGAACTCGGCCTCCAGTTTTCGCCCAAGAGCAGATACAAACGGTTCGTGCCCCAGGCAATCAAGTGGTAGCGGTTAGACTTTTTGCTGGGCGAGCGCGCGAAGTTGGCTGAGTTCCCTATTCGTCAGATGCCGGAATTGCCCCGGCGACAGGCCCTGCAACGTCAGCGGACCCATGGCGATGCGCGTCAGGTCGCGGACTTTGTGGCCGAACTTCGTCAATATCCGGCGAATCTGCCGGCTGCGGCCCTCGCGGATCGTGATGTCCAGAACCGTCATGTCCCGCGATCGCGTGACGATCTTCAGATGGCTGTGGACCGGTTTAATCTTCGCTTTCGGTCCCGACGTCGAAACTCCGTCGCTGAGCCAGACGGTTTTGGACAGGGCTTGCATCCTTCGGGGATCGATATAGCCGTCCACGACGGCGCGGTACGTTTTGGGAACGCCGTAGCGCGGGTGAGTCAGGCGGTTGGTCATCTCGCCGTCGTTGGTCAGCAGGAGCAGGCCCTTCGAATCGGCATCCAGCCGGCCGACGGGGAATACGCGGCCGGGGAGATTGGGCGGGAGCAAGTCGATCGCCAGCGTTTGCTCGCCCTGGGCAACGTTGGTGCTGTAAACGTGCTTGGGCTTGTTCAGCAGGATGTAGATCCGCGGCCCGCCCCGGTCGGGAGATATGGCGACGGGTTCGCCGTCGACCTGCACGCGATCCACCTCGGGATCGACCAGGATGGGAAGCTCGGTCACGACCTTCCCATTGAGCGTGACGCGGCCTTCGCGGATCATCCGCTCGACGTTCCGGCGCGACGCCACGCCGGCGCTGGCCAATACCTTCTGAATTCTCGGCATGACTCCTGCAATCAGAACGTCCAACCCACGCCAAGGATTATCTGCGTCTGGGTGCGATGACTATTCGGCGCGGGATGCGAATCGTAGTCCACTTCCGTCTTCAACTCGGAATACATCGTCTTGGTGAGCGCCAGCCTCAGGCCGGCGTCAAACAAGATGAGATAATCGCTGACGTTCTGGACCGAGGGATAATAAGCGCAGTCGCTGAAAACTTTCAAAATGGGAGCCCAGAAGGTCTTGTCGACATGGTAAGCCAGTCGAAGGGAAACGTTCTCGTCGGGTGTTCCTATATTGGTGTAGTCTTCGTACACCCACGCCAGCCCGCCCTGGACATTGCCGTTGAAATCCGGCGTTTCGATGATTTGCCATCCAACGCCCACGTTCGGCGTCACGCGAATATCGAGATGCTGGATGCGATTTTTCTCGACGCGCACGTCGCCCAGCACAAAGAGCTCCTTGTTCACGAAATAGTTGTACGAGGGCTCGAGAAGCCATTGATCGGTGGACGTGCTGGTGACGCCGTTGACTTTCTGCTTGCCGAAGAGGTACTGCCCGTGCAATTCGATCCGATCGTTCTCGCCGCGCCGAACGAGGCCCACGTTGAGGCCAAACTGTTCGCTGTACGTATCGCCCTGGGCCAGCGAACCATTTATCATAACCGAGCCCTTCCACGCGATTGGCGGGGGATTGATCTTCTCGATCCGGGCAATCGGAATGGATTGCACCGCCAGCAGGCCGTTGGCGGAGGTCTCAAATGAACCGTCCGCCCCGGGGGTGATCGGCTGGTAGATGACCGTGCCGTTGTCCAGGACGATCTTGACCGGCTCGTCGGTGGAGAACGTTTTCACGTCGCCCAGTGCGACCGTGATTGTGCCGGCAATCGGAGACAGGATGATAAGCTTGCCATCGTCGGCGGATTGGATCGTGCCCGTGATGCGGTCGCCGTTTTTGAGTACGATCTGGTCCGCCTGGGCGAATGCCGCCGCGGCACAGACGATCAGCAGCATGAGCGACGTGAATCGGAACGCCCGGCGATGGTTGGTTCGGGAGAACATGGGAAATTGCTCCTTCCTTCAATTGGCGAGGGGCTAAGACTATAGCAAAAACCGGCGCCGGATGCATGGTATGAGCGTTGATCAGAAATTACAGGCCGCCCTTGGGCACCATCAGGCCGGGCGGGTGCGGGACGCGGAGGCGGTCTACCGGCAAATCCTTGCCGAGCAGCCGAACCATCCCCATGCTTTGCATCTGCTGGGAATCGTCGAAAATCAATCCGGCCGGCCCCAAAACGCGGCGGAGTTGATTCGCCGGGCCATCGCCGTCAATCCGAATCACGCGGACTATCATCAGAGCCTTGGCCTGGTTTTGGCACGGATCGGGCGGCCGGATGAAGCGATGGCGGCTCATCGCCGGGCGCTGGAGTTGAATCCGCAGCATCGACAGGCGCATTTCGATCTGGCGAACCATCTGCTGACGAGGGGCCAGATCGAGCGCGCGATCGAGGAGTATCGCAAAGCGCTCGCGATCAACCCGCAATTGGCCGAGGCGCATCAGAACCTCGGTTGCGCGCTGCACCGCGCGGGGAACCTCGAGGCGGCGGAGGCGCATCTGCGCCGGGCGCTGGCGATTCAGCCGCAGATGGCCGACGCCCACAACAATCTTGGCGGCGTCCTGGCGGCGCGGGTGCGGCTGGGGGAAGCGGCCGCGGCATACCGCCAAGCCATCCGCCTGCGCCCGGATTTTGCCGCCGCGCTGTCCAACCTCGGCTCCGCCCTCCGCATACTCGGCCAGCGCGCCGAGGCGATCCAGGTCCTTCGCAGGGCGATTCAGCTCGCGCCCGATATGCCCGAGGCGTTCAATAATCTCGGCATCGTCCTCAAAGACGACGGTCAACTCGACGAGGCCGTCGCCACCTATCGGAAATGTCTTGCCCTCCGTCCGAGCATGGCCGACGCGACCAACAATCTCGGCAATGCGTACAAGGACTGCGGAAACGTGCGCGACACCGTCGCGTGTTATGGACGCGCGCTGGCGCTGCGACCCGGGGAACCGGGCATTCACAGCAACCTGGTCTATACGTTGCAGTTCCATCCCGGTTCTGACGATGAATCGCTTTTCCGCGAACAACGCAGATGGAACGAGATGCACGCCATGCCGCTCAAAGCCTCCATCCGGCCCCATGACAATGACCGCTCCCCGGATCGCAAGCTGCACGTGGGCTACGTGTCGGCCTATTTTTATTCGCAGGCGGAATCGTTTTTCGTTGCGCCCCTCCTGGAGAACCACGATCGGCGGCAGTTTGAGATTCACTGTTACGCCAGCGTCATCCGCCCGGATCAGTTCACCAAACGCCTGAAGTCCGCGGCCGACGGTTGGCACGACGTGCTGGGGTGGCCGGATGCCCGCCTGACCGAGCAAATCCGCGGCGACCGGATCGACGTGCTGATCGATCTGGCCATGCACATGGCGCACAACCGCATGCTGGTGTTCGCGCGCAAGCCCGCGCCGGTGCAGATCGCCTGGCTCGCCTATCCCGGTGGGACCGGGTTGGATGCGATGGATTATCGCATCACCGACGCCTTCATGGACCCGCCCCAAAACCCCGCGACGTACTATCGCGAGGAAAGCTGGCGATTGCCGGATTGCTGGTGTTGTTACGATCCCATGTGCGATGTGCCCCCGGCGCCGCCGCGAGCCGATGGCCCGATCCGGTTCGGCTCGATCAACAATCCCTGCAAAAACAATGATGGCATCCTGTCGCTTTGGGCGCGAATCATGAGCGGCGTTTCCGATTCAAGGCTCCTGATGCAATCCTTCAGCGAAGTGGACAAAGACCGCATCCGCTCGATTTTTCACGGCGCCGGCGTCGCGCCCGAGCGGATCGAATTTGTCCCGCGAAAACCGCGCGCCGAGTATCTGCGGCTTTACGACTCCATCGACATTGGCCTCGATCCGCTGCCGTATAACGGAATCACCACCACCTGCGATGCGCTGTGGATGGGCGTTCCGGTCGTCACTCTGGCGGGTCAAACCGCCGCCGGACGCGCGGGGATCAGCATTCTCTCCACCGTGGGATTGACCGAACTGATCGCGCGCACGCAAGAGCAGTACGTCCAGATCGTCACGCAACTGGCCGGCGACCCACCGCGTCTGGCCCAACTCCGGTCCACGCTGCGTGAAAGAATGACCCAATCGCCGATGATGGACGGCCCCGGGTTTGCCAGGAAGATGGAATCGGCGTATCGCCAAATGTGGCGGCGATGGTGTAACAGCCCGGTCCAGGCATCATGATCGATTCGCTGCAAATTCCGCAATTGCTGGAAAAGGCGATGCAGTGCCAGCAGGCCGGTCGGCTCGACGACGCCGCGGAGCTTTACCGCGGCATTCTTGCCCTGCATCCGCGGCAGGCGGGAATAATTAACAATCTGGCCAACGTATCGAAGGATTCCGGAAGGATTGAGGAGGCGGTGGATCTTTGCCGCCAGGCCGTGGCCATGGAGCCCGGTAATGCCCAAATCCACAGCAGCCTTTGCTACAAGCTGCATTTTCACCCTGATTACGGTCGAGAGGCCGCCTTTCGCGAGCTGCGCCAATGGAATCGCATGCATGGGCATGTGGATTTTGTCCAACATGACGGCGATCGTTCGCCCGAAAGGCCGTTGCGGATCGGATACGTTTCGCCGGACTTTTACGGACATGCCGAGTGCTTCTTCGTGCTTCCGCTGCTCGAATCGCATGATCGGACGAATTTCCAGGTGCATTGCTACTCCAGTGTTCACCGGCCGGATAAGGCGACCGAACTGCTCAAATCCTGCGCGGATGTCTGGCACGACGTCCGCGAACTGACCGACGAGCAGCTTGCCAACCGGGTGCGCGCCGATGGCATCGACATCCTCGTCGATCTGACCATGCACATGGCGTTCAATCGCCTCCCGGTGTTCGCGCTCAAGCCCGCGCCGGTGCAGGTGACCTGGCTGGCATATCCCGGCGGGACGGGGCTGGACTCCATCGATTACCGCCTGACCGATTCCTGGATCGATCCGCCCGGCGAACGCGATCGCTATTATTCCGAGAAGTCGGTGCGCCTGCCGGATTGCTGGTGTTGCTATCATCCGCTGGGAGACGTTCCACCCGCCGCGGCGAAACCGCGCGCCTCCGTGACGTTCGGCTCGCTGAACAATCCCTGCAAGCTGAACCGCCCCACCTTGGCCCTTTGGGCCAAAGTGTTGTCGCGCGTTCCCGATTCCCGGCTGCTGCTTCTGGTGGAATCGGAAATCCAGCGGCGCCAAATCGCCGAAACCTTCGGCTCGGCCGGAATCGATCCGCCCCGACTCGAATTCGCGCGCCATTGCCGCCGCGGCGAATATCTTCGGATGTACGACGGCATCGACATCTGTCTCGATCCGCTGGTGTACAACGGAATCACCACGACGTGCGACGCGCTGTGGATGGGCGTGCCGGTCCTCACCCGCGTGGGTTCAACGGCGCCCGGCCGGGCCGGCCTTAGTGTCCTGTCGAATCTGAATCTGCCTGAATTCGCGGCCGATGACGATGACCGGTTCGTCGCCATCGCCGCCGAGCTCGCCGATAATTTCCAGCGCCGAGCCGAGCTTCGCAAAACGCTGCGGGATCGGATGGCTCGCTCGCCGCTGATGGATGCCCGGCGATTCGCCGGCAACGTCGAGGCGGCCTACCGGCGGATGTGGAAGGACCGCGTTTGACGCACGGCCGCCGCGCGGTTAGATTTCTCGCCCCCCAAGGGGAAAAACACTATAATTGCTGCTTTGAAAAGGATGCTTCATGCGTGCAAGTGATATTCGTCGCGGACAGGCCGTCATCATCGACGGCAAGCTTTTTGTCGTTACCAACGCCGACCATAACACCCCCGGCAACCTTCGCGCCAAGGTTCAGTTCAAGCTGCGCGACGTCTCCAAGGGTACGATCATGGACAAGCGCGTCGGCGCCACCGACGACATCGAAACCACCACCCTCGACAGCCGCCAGGTGGAATACCTCTACAGTGACAACGATGGCCACATTGTCATGGACATGGAAACCTACGATCAGACCACGATTCCCAAGCTCGTTTTCGGCGACGACATTCTCTATCTCAAACCCAACACCCAGCTCACCGCCCTATTCCACGACGGCAAGGTCGTTTCATACACCCTGCCCGCCGCCGTCGATTTGGAAGTGGTGGACACTCCCCCCGTCATCAAGGGTTCGACCGCCACGAATCAGCTCAAGGAAGCGAAGCTGGAGACCGGACTGACCACCCGCGTGCCGGGATTCATCGTCATCGGCGAAAAGATCAAGATCAACACGGAAAACGGCGAATATCTCAGCCGGTCTTAAACCTGCCCCCTCCCGGCGGAACGAGGGCTTCCGGCGCAACTCCCAATTCCTCAAACGTGAACGCCCTGCCGCACTCCGGGCAAATCTGTCTTGGCGATCCGGTTAGACAGTACCCGCACTCCGGACAATACGGGCCGGGCTTGATCGGCTCGGGCCTGGCTTGAAAGAACAGCAGTAGAACCGCTCCGCAAACGAAGCATAGAAATCCGACTATCAGGGCAACAGGCGTAAGGACCGGCTCGTAAAGCGAGTATCCCGCGAAAACACGCCAGACCCATTGCGTTGTGGCCGCGAAGAAACTCACGCAGCCGGCGATTTCAAGCGACATCCAGAGCAGTGCCCGATGCCACGGAATTCGCCGGCGAGTTAATACAATCGTGAGACTCACCACCGGAAGAAGAATGAACAGGGACAGCATCCATTCCCACTGTGCCCGCCAGAGCTTGAACGCAATGTCGAGCGAGGCGGTCAAAACTCCGGTTGCCGCGCCGATGGCGGAAAAGATGGCGAATCGCGTTATCTGGCGTCGAAGCCGGAGGTTGACCCACCGCACGTCCTTTCGCAGGCCCCAGCGGACCTTCCGGCGTCCGCGGAAAAAGACGTACAGCGGGTACGGCACCCAAAGCACCAGCAAAGTCCACATCGGAACCGACACGGCCCTCACATGCACCGTGCCGGCGGGGAATCCGCGGCCCGCCGGAAATGAAATGACGCGATTCGTGAATCGAAATTCAAAGATCGACTCCAAACTACCCCGGCGCATCCGCCCGGAAAACGAACTGCGCGTGTGACCCGACACCAATCCCATAGGCATTGCGCGATGCAGGTTGTACGTATTGAACGCGAAATCAATTTCGCCGACGTGCGACGTACCCAACAGGACGTTCTGCTTGAAGGCATATCCGATTGAATCCAGATAGAAATAACTCCGAACCCACAGCAATGCCGTTCCGATGAAGAGCAAAACCGCCACGTACATTGCCGCTATTCGCCATTTCGCGAACATGGCAATATCATAATCAGGAACGCGGCCCCATGCCGTCCCTGAAACGCCAAATCTCAGGTTGTGCCGGCAGCGATTGAAGCGGGGATGGCTTGCTCGTTGTGCCGGTCATGCTGTTCCTTCAGCGGAACCAGAATTTCGACCAGCCTGCTCAACACGCGGATTTGCGACATCGTCGCCTCGACGCGGACGATCCGGTCCGCCGGGTAATAATTCAACACCGGCCGCGTGTCGCGCTCATAAACTTCCAGACGGCGGCGAATCACCTCGTCGCTGGCATCGTCGAAACGATTTTCCTTCAGCGCCCTGCGACGCAGCCGTTCCACCATTTTGCCCATGTCCGTGCAGACCAGGTGAATGACCTTCACCACCTCGATGGTTTCATCCAAAAGCTGGGCCTGTTCCAGGTTCCGCGGGATGCCGTCCAAGACCAGGATTTCACTGTTGGGATGGAACTGGTTGATCATCTCCATCCCCTTGATGTACTGCTTCCAGAGCCGGATGGTGATTTCATCGGGCACAAGCCTTCCCTTGCCGGCGTACTCCCAAAACACTCGGCCCATTTCGCTCTGGAGATCGAGGGATCGGAAGATGTCGCCCGTGGCGCTGTGGTAGAAGCCGGGGATGGTTCCGATGATTTTGCCCTGCGTGCCCTTGCCGCTACCGGGGGCGCCGAATAATAGAATGGATTCGTAACGCATAAGTGAATTATTCGTCCGCCGAGGGCAATTCCTTTACTCCGACGCCTCGATGCCCAGGTCTTTGACCTTTTTATTGAGGGTGTTGCGATTGATGCCCAGGAAATCGGCGGCCTTCGTTTTCACCCCGCCGCATTTGGCCAGGGCGCGCTCGATCAAGGCGTGCTCGATCTGGTCGATCACCAATTGGTAAATTTCCCCCTCGCGGAGTTCGTAATCCGCGATGGCCTGATCGGCCAGCCGGCGCGTCAGCGTTTCGATGGATTCGCTGGATTGCGTGGTCCGTCGCTGGGCGGCGAACATGCGAACGCTGAGCGGCAGCAGCTCTTCGTGAAAATCCTCGTCGCTGCTGAGGACCACCGCCCGCTCGATGGCGTTTTCCAACTCGCGCACGTTGCCGGGCCACGGGTATCGCATCAAAACGTTCAGCATCTCCCGGCTGATTCGGCGCAGCTTCCGCTCGTTCTGGGCGTTGTATTTGTCCAGGAAAAAGTCGATCAGATGGGGAATGTCCTCGCGCCGGTTCCGCAGCGGCGGAAGATATACCGGCACCACGTTCAACCGGTAAAACAAATCCTCCCGGAACGTGCCCTTGGCGACCTCCTCCTGCAAATCGACGTTGGTCGCGGCAATCACGCGCACGTCCACTTTGATGGTCTGCGTATCGCCCACGCGCTCGAATTCACGCTCCTGCAAGACGCGCAGCAATTTCACCTGCAACTCCGGCTCCAGCGTGCCGATCTCGTCGAGGAAAATCGTTCCGTTGCCGGCGGCTTCAAATCGCCCCTGCTTGTCGCGGATGGCGCCGGTGAACGAACCCTTGACGTGACCGAACAATTCGCTCTCAAGCAGCGTCCCCGTCAACGCCCCGCAGTTGACCCGCACGAAGCTGCGCTCGCGCCGCGGCGAGTTGTAGTGGATCGCCTTGGCGATCATCTCCTTTCCCGTTCCCGTTTCCCCGAGAAGAAGAACCGTGGCGCGGCTGTTGGCCACCTGGCCCACCGTGGCAAACACCTCGTGCATCGCCGGCGAGTCACCGATGATGTTCTCGAATCGGAATCGATCCCGCACCTGGGCGCGGAGCTGGGCGTTTTCCGCTAGCAGCTCTTCCTTTTGCCGAAGCACCATGCGATTGATCTGGATCGCCAGTGCAAGGAACGCGGCGACAATTTCCAGGAAGGCCTGGTCCGACCGTAGCGATTCATCGGAGACATACGGCTTGTCCACCGAAAGTGCCCCGGCGGTCCGGTTTTCGATTTTGATCGGCACGCACAGAAAGCTGACGGCCTTGTCGGCGGTCTGCGGGGTCAGTCGGCCCGTGCGGTTCAGAAAATCCGGCTCCGCGCTGACGTCGGGAATAATTCTGGCGCGGCCCGTGGCAACCACGTTTCCCGTAATCCCCTCGCCCAATGCATATTTTCCGCGCTCGATCTCTTCCGGTGTCAACCCCACTGCCGCCTCGGTACGCAGACGACCCGTCGATTCATCCAGTAACACCAAGGA
>JBEKKC010000109.1:0-15459 GCA_050010915.1 Tepidisphaeraceae bacterium
ATTACCGAACACCAGGGCAAAGGAACCATGTCCGCCGTCCTGCTCGGCCCGGACGACCCGCCGCAGAAAGTCCCGCTGGGGAATTACACGCTCAATGTCACGTATGCGAGGCCGCGAGTCGCGGCGGCGGCGGCAGCCTCCCCGCAGCAAACCCTGCCCTCATCGGGCGCTATTTTCATTGCCACGGGGCCTGACGAATACTATATGGCGGGCAACAGTGTGAACGTCACTTTTTCTCCAAACACGCCCGGCCCCGGCCAAGCCGGACTGGGCATAGTGGAAGAAGGCAAATTCGTCAAAGGCAGTTGGGTTCCCGGCTGCCTGCTCGCCGGTAGCAAATGACACCCCTGTGCAAAGCCCGGCGTTTTCGCCGACGCCCGCAGGAGGTAATATCATCGCCGCATGATCTCCATTGTCATCCCCATCTTCGACGAGCAGGAGAATTTGCCGGAGCTTCGTCGGCGGCTGACCCAGGCCATGGATGGCGGCGGGCAGGACTGGGAAGCGATCATGGTGGACGATGGAAGCCGCGACGATTCACCCAGAATCCTCAGGGAAATTCACGACCAGGACGGGCGATTCAAGGTGGTGACGCTTTCGCGGAATTTCGGGCATCAGCCGGCCGTCTCCGCCGGCATTCATCACGCCCATGGGGATTGCGTCGTGCTCATCGACGGCGATCTCCAGGACCCTCCGGAAGTCATTCCCGAAATGATCCGCAAATGGAAGGAGGGATTTCAGGTGGTGCTCGGCGAACGCGCCAGCCGGGCGGACGGCGGCGTGCGCGGCATCGGGTTCCGACTGTTCTATCCGATTCTAAGGCGCATCACCGATCTTCCCATCGCTCGCAACGCCGGAATTTTCGGATTGATGGACCGGGCCGTGGTCGAACAATTCAACCGCTTGCCCGAACGAAACCGTTTCATTCCGGGCCTGCAAATCTGGCTGGGATTCCGCCAAACCGCCGTGGCCTACGACCGCGCGGGGCGGGCCGCGGGCCAGCCCAAACAATCCCTCTCAAGGCTGATCCGCTACGCCGCCGACGCCATGCTCAGCTTCAGCATCAAGCCGCTTCGCGCCGCCACCTGGCTTGGATTCCTCGTCTCAATCGTCGCGTTCGCTCTGGCGATTTTTTACGTCGTCACCTTCTTCGCCTGGCACAAACAGATTTCCGGATTCACCACCGAGATCGTCTGCATTCTTTTCCTCGGCGGCGTGCAGCTCATTTCGGTGGGCATTCTGGGAGAATACATCGGGCGGATTTACGAAGAGGTCAAACAGCGGCCGTTGTACATCGTCCGGGAGAGAATCGGGTTTGAGCCGGCCGAACCCGATGCGGGAAAAAGTAGCCCCGGATGTACATCCGGGGCTTCGACATCCAAATAGATCAGTGCCAACGATGGTACGGCCCGTAATACCTCGGCGCCGGCCAGTAGGCGTAGTGATAAACGTAGCGCGGGCTGGGATATGTATAGACATAACCATACGCGGGCGCCGGCGTGTAAACGATGACTGGCGGAGCGCAGTCAACCGGAGCCGGGGCCACGACCACAGGCGCCGCGGCCACCACCACCGGCGGCGCTACCACCACGGGCGGCGCTACCACCACGGGCACTGGAAACGGCCACCCAAACCGGAAACCGAAAAAGAAATTCGGATGCGCCGATGCGACGGCCGGCAAACCCGAAATCAACCCCGAAGCAACAAGCAGTGCAAGGCGTTTCATGGCAAGCTCCTTTCTTATTCTTGAATGTCCTCAGATTAGAAACGCGACGTGAAGCGGCAAAAGGCGCAATTTGTAACTACCGGCCCGATATCCCGTTAGGATTATTCCGGTCGATCATTCATCCGGCCACGCAGATCAGCATGATCAGAACCAGGGCATTGTTCAGCGCGTGGGCGGTCATGGACGCCACCAGGCTGCCACGCCGGATTCGAATGAGTGCCAGCACCAGGCCGACGCCCCCCAACAGCGGGATGGCCGTCCAGCCCTGGGGATGGATTGCCGCGAAGACCAGGCTGACGACAACGGCGGACCACATGCGCGGCCAGCGCAGCGTCAGATGCCGCAGAAGCATGCCGCGGAACATCAGTTCTTCCGTGACCGGGGCGAACAGGCAGGCGAGAAAGATCAGCACAACGCGCACCCAGCCGCCGGTGGTAATGTCAAATTCGATGGGATGAGACGCCCGGGTCGAGCTTAACCGCGCCAGTGCCAGCGCGAGGCCCATTCCCACGGCCATGACGGGTATTCCGGCGACGTATCCGACGATTCCGGCGAAGATTTCGCGCGCGAACCCGCGGCCCGCATTCCAACCGATGGCGTCGGCAAGGTGGCGACCCCAAGCCCCTCGCGCTCGCAACCAAGCCAGTGCCGCCAAAACCGGAACCACCACAAGAAGGCCCATTCCCGGGTGATGTGACGGAAGAAGCGACGCGATCGTTGCCAGAACCGCCATCAGGCACAGATAAACGGCGAACCCTTCAAGGAGCGCGTCGGCAACGCTCGGATCGCAAGGCCCATAGCGATCCGGCAACTTACTGCCCTTCCGCGGGAACAGAAACAAAGCGAGCAGCACAATCCCCAGAACCAGCAAAATCGCCGTCAGAACCAGCATCAAAATGCCGGTGACGACCGTTCGTTTGGCCGCGAATTCCGCGGCGGCGCGGGCGGCAACGTCCGTCGTATCGATTTGCGAAACCGCCAGTTCTCCATACCAGCCGTACCGTTGTTCCAACCGATGCAGATCCTGCGCATCGGCCGCCGCCGCGCCGGGGGCGTAACTTTCCTCCAGAACCTTCGCGTCGATGACCAGGTCCGGCGACGGGGGGCGACGCACGAATTGCCGCGCCGCCTGCCAACCGGCGTCGCGGCCCTCCAACTCGGCCACCACGGGAATGATACAAAACTGGTCCAACGGCGTGACCGCGCTCTCCCGCACGCTCGCGGCCATGCCGGCCAACGTCGCCTGCGACCGCCCCGACGTTCCCTCCAACATCAACTTCGTGCCGACGGAATATCGGCTGATCACGATCATTTGCAGATTGGCCAATTGTGTCTGGGTCCGTGCGCGGTGGCGATACCCGGCGGATTGGACTATCAGCACGGACGCGGCGATCAAGATCAACGCCCACGCCGTCCAAATCCGCCCCGTGATCCGTGGAGGAGAAAACGGCAGCGGCGGTGGAATTCCGGCTTGGGCTTCGTTCACGGAATTCGTTCCAGAACCAGGTTGTCGCGGTGGATGGCCTCGTCATAAGCCGCATCGGCCAGCAATTCGCGGATTTGTTTGGTCTTCTTCCCCCGAATGATTTCCATTTGTGAAGCGGAATAGTTGCTCAACCCGCGGGCGATGATGCTGCCGTCGCAAGCGGCGACGGCCACGACGTCCCCGCGGGCGAAATCCCCTTCCACTTTCACGATCCCCGCCGGCAGCAGGCTCTTGTTGTGCTCGGCCAGGGCGCGGCGGGCGCCGTCGTCGACGAACACGGTCCCGGCGGGACGCACCGCGCCGATCCATCGGCTCCGGGACGATCGCTTTTTGCTGGCCTCGGGAACGAACAAGGTGCCCAACTCTTCCCCCGCCAGCAGGCGGGGAAGAATTCGCTGCATCCGTCCGTCGGCCACGATCGCCACTTCGCCCGCATCGTTCACCATTTGCGCGGCCTGGAGCTTGGAATCCATCCCGCCCTTGCCGAACGCGGACTTGTCCTCCCGCACCAGCCCGCGGCCTTCGTGGACGTGCTTGACCAACCGCACCGGCTTGTCCGCCTCGTCCAGCAGGCCATCGACAACCGTCAGCAGCACGAGCAAATCCGCTCGCAGCGCGTGCGCCAACAGCGCCGCCAGGATGTCGTTGTCCCCGAAGCTGATCTTCACCAGTTCCGCCGTGCTGACCGAATCGTTCTCGTTGACGATCGGCACGGAATTCATTTCGTGCACGGCCAGGATCGTGTTGCGGAGATTGAGGAAGCGCGTGCGGTCGTCAATGTCCTGCCGTGTCACCAGCAATTGGGCAACCGGCAGACGATGCGGCTCAAAGGCATCGGCCCATACGTCCATGAGCCGGCGCTGGCCGACGGCCGCGACGGCCTGGAGCTTGGCCAGATCGGTCGGGCGCTGGGGCAACCCCAGCACGCTCAATCCGCAGCCGATGGCGCCGGAACTGACGATCGTGACGCGAACGCCCCCAGTCCGCAGTTCGGCGATCTGGGCGGCAACCGTGGCGACGAACGCCGCATCGAGCCGGCCGCTGTCATCGCTCAACAACTGCGTACCCAGTTTCGCCACCACGCTCCGGACCGATCCGAGATATTCGCTGCGGACGCTCATGCTCGCCCCATCTTCTTTATAATGCCGCAGGCTTTCAAATCTCCGGCGACGATAAACTGGGCCGCACGAACTCATCCGTCATTGGATGAATATAACCACAGTATTTATAATAATATACATCAATAAGCGGCATTCTCGTCATTTGCGAATGTTAAAATAGTAAAGATAAATAAATCGAGATACCGATACTCCCATTATCGCATATTATCCAGATTAACATGCGAGCGAGAAAACTAAGTTGGCGGCAAGGACGCTTCCATTACCCTTTTTGGTGATTTCCCGGCGTCTGGGACGGCGGGGAACCTGCGAGGTCTTTGCCAATGAGCTTATCCACCCCCACCACCACTCGATCCGAGCAATACGTGAAGCCTTTGCTTGAGGGCGACCGCAACCAATGCCGGCAGGTGATCGAACACGCCTTCTTCGAGGGCGCAAGCGCATACGAATTGATCACCCAACTGCTCTGGCCGACGATGGAAATGCTCCAAGCGTACTACCGTGAAGACCGGATCACCCAGAGCACGCTGAATCTGGCGACCCGTCTGAATCGCAGCATCACCGACCAGGTTGCATCGCGCCTCGAGCGCAAGCCCCCCAACGGCCGAAAAGTCCTGATCTTTTGCGGGGCGGATGAGCCGGAGGAACTCGGCGGGCAGATCACCGCCGATCTTTTCGAGGCCGATGGCTGGATGACGCGGTTTGCCGGCGGCGGTGTGCCGGATGACGAGGTGTTGAAGCTGATCGGTGAATACCGCCCCAATTTGCTGGTGATGTTCGGCACGTTGTCCAGCGGGGTGCCGGCGGTGCGAAGACTGATCGACTATCTCCGCGAGGTCAACAGTTGCCCGGACATGCAGGTGATGTGCTGCGGCGGGATTTACAAACGCGCCGAGGGCTTGGCCGAGGAAATCGGCGCCGACCTGTACGCCCCGGACGGCGCCCATGCCGTGCACGTCGCCAACGCCAATCCCACCCGCAAGGCCACCGTGGAGCAGCAGACCGTCGGCCGCACCCGCCGAATCCGCAAAGCCGCCGCCAGAAAAGCCGCCAGCGCCATGCGCCACCTTGCCAAATCAAATGGCGATAATGCTTGAATCGCCCAGGAACTTGTAAATAATTTGTGATTATCGGAGCCCCGGATGCATATCCGGGGCTTCAGATTTTTCCGCGGTCAGTTCGCGCAAAAATTGAACCGGTTCCAAAATACGAAGCGACGGAAATCTCTGCTGAAAAATTCTGGCCTCGGGGCGGGATTCGTCCATCAGGTCAAGCAAGTCGCGATCCCGCGAGACTATAAGCTTGGCCTCCGCCGCCAGGGCCAAGTTCACGTAATGCGCGTCGTCCGGATCTCGATCGTAAGTGAAAACGACCGGAACCTCGGCTACGACGGTTGCGACTTTCAGGATATTTGCAATCAGCGTTTCCGTTCGCTCGATTGTCACGCCAAGCCGGGCGGGGGTGGGTTTATTCGGTGCGTCGCGTATTTCAGAAAGCAGCGGTTCGCTGACAAACAACCACACACGATCTTCCAGCGCTGACCGGATGCACGTCCCGGCCGGACCATTCAGGTTCAAAAGAGCCTGAACGTATATGTTGCAGTCGTAAACGGCTCGTTGGCGTTTGGCGGCACTCATGGCGCCTGACCAGCGCGGCGCTTAGCGCGCGCGAGATGCTTCTCTTTTTCCAAAACGTCGCTCAACTCATCGTCCGTCATGCCACTGTCCAAAAAGTTCTGATAAACCGGGCCGCAAATTTGCTCCAAGGACATTGGCCTCTGGACGGTCTGCTCGGCGATGACCGATAGGTAGCCCGCTAGATCGGTACCGCTGGCCGCGGCACGCTCGACAAGCGCGTCCTTCGTCTGCTCGGAAACGTGCAAAGTCAAAGGCAACTCAATGGACTGGGATGGCGTAGCCATGCGGGAGATTATAGCACGACTCCTTCGCCTTGGGCGAACCTTGCTTTCCTACTCCTTGATATCCTTCCAAAGCTTGTCCTGCACCTGCTGGAACCGCGCAAAGCTGTCATTCAGGTGAAGCATCAGCCGCTTCACCTGTTCCGGATCGGCGTTGGGGTCCTTCAGGGCATCGCGCAGCGCCGTGGCGGCGTCGTCGAGGCTGTTGGCCCCTTCGGCGAACTGCCGGACCGAATCGTAAACGTTCAGATTCGCCACCTCGTCCGGTTTGGGTTGATAGAGCAATCGCCAGGGGCTGTGGCGAATCTCCAAAGTGGCGTCCTTGAGATTGTCGCTGGCGGATTTCAGGGACGCGACGATGCCGTCCACCCGGCCGCGATTATCGACCAGGATGGATTGCATCGCGCCGGTCGCCGAATGAAGGCTGGTCGCCGCCCCCTGGATGTCCCGCATGGCGCCGGAGGCGCGATCGAGGGCGACCCCGGCCTTGCCCAGCGCCGTTTGAAGCCGATCCATGACTTCCGGCAGACGGTCGCGCAGATCGCCGCTGGCGTGATTCAAATTCGCCAGCGTCTGATGGAAATCACCGCTGGACGGGCCGACGAACTGGCGCACCTCGTCGAGCATGCGCTCGGCCGCGTCAACGACGCTCTGGTAACGGTCGATGATTTCCGGCACGCGGACGCGCAGGCCCTGCACCGTCGAGGTCATTTCAAATCCCGTCGCGGTCAGCGAATCGGATGTCGCCGCCAGCTTGTCCAGATCGACGTTCAGCTTCCCGGATGCGATCTTCAAATTGGACAAGACTTGGCCGACGTCCGGCTTCATCCCGGCCAACTCGTGCATCAATCCCGCAAGCTGATCGGGCCGGCCCAGCAGATAATCGCCGTCCGCCAGCGGCGAACCGGCGCCGAAGCTGTCGATGTTGATCGACGACGAACCGGTCAGCCCGTGCTGGACGCGAACGCCGGCATCTTTGGCCAGGGCATATCTCGCCGGAACGTCGATCAGAACCACGATGGCGGAGCGGGCCCGGTCGATGCGGATGTCGCGGACGTCGCCGACCTTCACTCCGCCGATGCGAACGTCGTCCCCCGGCCGCAGCCCGCCCACGTCATCCTGGAGCGAGAACGCCACCGGATAGGTCGTGAACGCCTGGGTGAACCTGGCCGCGCCGCTGATCGCGATGACGACGAAAACGATCAGCCCCAGGCTGACGATCATGAATATCCCCACTCGAAGCGCGTTGCGTTGTTTGGCCATGGCTCAAATACCTTCCAGGGGTCCCAGGAGATCCTCTTCGTAACCGCCCGCTCGCCGCCGGTCCGTCAGCGGGCCCTCGGCCAATCCGAACACGAATTGATGCACCAGCGGATCGAGATGGCTCCGCATCCGCTCGGGCGTTCCCTCGGCGATGAATTTGCCCCGATCCAGCAGGACCATGCGGTCCGCGATCCGAAACGCCGAACCCATTTCATGCGTCACCACGACGCTGGTGACCCCCAGCTTCTTGTTCAGGTCCATGATGAGCCGATCGATCTCGGCGCTGGTGACGGGGTCCAGGCCGGCGGATGGCTCATCGTAAAACAACACCTTGGGATCCAGAGCGATGGCCCGCGCCAGCCCCGCTCGTTTTTTCATCCCGCCCGAAAGCATCGCCGGCATTTTGTCGGCGTGCTGGCGCAGCCCCACCAGCTCCAGCTTGATCTTCACCATGATGTCGATCGTGTGCTCCGCCAGTCCCGTGTGTTCCCGAAGCGGCAGGGCGACGTTGTCGGCAACCGTCATCGAGTTGAACAACGCGCCGCTTTGGAACAATACCCCGACCGATTTGCGATACTCGTCCAACTCGGCCGGCTTCATCGTTCCAAGACTCTTCCCAAAAGCGATCACGTCGCCGCCGTCGCACTTCAGGTTGCCGATCATCAGCCGCAGAAGCGTCGATTTCCCCGAACCCGAGCCGCCCAGGATCACCAGCGTTTCGCCGCGCATCACGTCCAGGCGGATCGCGTCCAGCACGCCCCGCCCGTCGAAGGTTTTGCTGGCGTCCATGACCTGGATGACCGGCTCGGACATGGCTTCACCAACCCAGCACGTAAAAGACGGCCGTGAAAAGCAGATCCACCGAGATCACCGCGACAATCGTCAGGACGACGGTGCGCGTCGTGGCGACGCCCACGCCCTGCGCGCCGCCGGTCACGCCCAGGCCCAGCCGGCATGCCAGCGCGCTGATGAGCAGGCCGAACACCCCGGCCTTGGCCAGTCCGGTGATGAAATCCCTGAGTTTCAGGGCATCGAAGCTGTGATGGAAATACTGGATGGCGCTGGTGCCGAGAGCGACGTGGGAAACCACCATCCCGCCGAGGCCGCCGACCAGATCCCCCACCACGCAGATGCAGACCGTCATGACGGTGGTCGCCAGCACGCGCGGGACAACCAGGAAGCGGATGGGATCGATCGCCTCGGCTTCAAGGGCCTCGATTTCCTCGGAGACGACCATGGTTCCCAATTCGGCGGCGATGGAAGCGCCGGCGAATCCCGTGAGCACGACCGCCGAGATCAACGGTCCCAGTTCGCGCCCGATGGCCAGGGAGATGATGTCCGCGACCCTGTCGCCGGCGCCATAATCGCGAAGGATGGGCGCCATCTGCAACGCCAGAATCGCGCCGATGCAGAACGTGACCAGGCAGACGATCGGGATGCTCCGCACTCCGACGCGGTTCATCTGCGCCCAGAGATTGGCCCAGCCAAGACGGCGCCCCTGTTTGTGCAAGAGCGATCGCCCCACCCCCGCCGCCGCGTCGCCGATCAGGTACGTCAACTCCCCGATGAACCGGAAGAATCCGGCCGTCGAGTTCATCGCCAGAACCAGCGGTCGCAAAACGACGTTCATCGGCATGTCACAACGTCAGGGCAAGTCAAAACGCCAGCGCCTGCTGCTCGCTGGCCACCAGCACAAAAATCGAATCCAGCCGCGCGATCTCCAGCAACCCCTTCACGCGCGGCTGCAAGCCGACGAGCATCACCCGCCCCCCGGACGGACGCAGCCTCTGCAACGCCTCAACCAGCACCGCCACGGCGCTGCTGTCCATGTACGGAACCTGCGAAAGATTCAGGATCAACCGTTTGGCGACGCCGCCGTCGAGCATCGAGAGGACCGCGGAACGAAACTCCGAACTGTTTTGCAGGTCGATCTCGCCGCGCGCATCGGCAATCACGGCGTCCCCATCCCGTCGCGGGGCCGACACCACGTCCGTGTTCCATTTCGCACGCGCCATCTTCACGCCAGCTTCTTCGTCAGCCGCAAAACCATCCCGTCCGGCAAACACTCGAACTTCACGTCGTCCATCAATTTGCGGATGCAGACCAATCCTAGGCCGCCCGGCTTCAATTCGCCTTCACATCGGCGCTTTATTGCCGACGGATCGAACGGCTTGGCCCAGTCGCGAATCACCACCCGCAGTTCCTTCTCCCCCTGTTCAGCCGTCACCAGGATCGGTTTATCCACCGCCCCGCCGTAGCCGTGCCGCATGATGTTGGCCAATGCCTCGTTCAACACCAATCCCACGGCCTGGGAGCGTTCATCGGCCATGCCGATGGACTTGGCGAATCCCTCCAACTCCTTGCGGACGTGGCGGAGATTAGCCGGGTTGCTGGTGATTTTCCATTGTTGGGTCATAAGCACGCCGCATTGATCTTCATTGAGGCGACGGATGATCCTTCAGCCATTGCCGCCAGCGCTCGACGGCCGCGCGACGATCGTATTCGCCGTCGTAATACCGATATCCCAAATCCTGGCCGGTCATGCGTTTCAAGGCCGAGATCGCCGCGAAGCGGATCGCCGAGTCCTCATCGTCCAAATCGTGAACCAGCCGCGGGATGGAAGTGCGGTCGTTCCGGTCGGCCGCGTCCTTGATGGCCGCTATCGCGCTGGGCGCGGATTCACTGCTGAGCGATTTGGGATCCGGCGAAAAACAACCGCCCAACAACCCGGTCGCCAAAACCATGATCCCGATCTTCCAGTTCATTCCAATCCGGCACGCTGCTGGCAAATATTGTCGCGGCATCAAGGGTTTCTGAAAGCAAACGATTATAGCTCGTCCAATAACCCGAACACACAGTTATCGGACATTCACTTTCAATCGCCCGACCTCGATATCCGCCTGACGGATCGGCTCGGGATTTCGATATCGACCCATACATGCCATCGCCAATTCGGCCGCCGATTTCAGATCGATCCGATGCCCGATGCTGGCGAACACCGGCCTAACCCCAGTGCGAGTCCGCAATACCAATCCGATCTGCTCATCCCCATCCATCAGCGGCGAGCCCGATCCGGCGTCAGCCGCCGGATCAGCGAAGTTGCCGATATCCGCCCAATCCGGATCAGATTTCACGCGCCGCATGGAAGTTTTGTACGGAAAAAGCTTGCCACAGTCCAAATCCTTGCTAAAGTTCTTGTGGGAAATATGCGATAGTGGGAACATCCCACCAGCGAGGACATTATGGGCGCAGCACTTACCAAAACCGCCGACGCCAAGGGCCGAGTCACCATCGGCCCGCAGATCGCCAACCGCCTGATCTCGGTCACCAAAGTTACTGACTCGGAATACGTTCTGAAGCTCGTCCGGGCCATCCCGGAAGACGAGGCCTGGCTCTACGAAAACCCCAAAGCCCTGGCGTCGGTGCGGAATGGCCTTCGGCAGGCTCGCGCCGGACAGTTGAGCAAAGGGCCAAACCTCGCCGCTGACAAAAAGCTGGCGGACCAACTGCGGGGATAGCCCATGTCCTTCAACGCCGCATGGACACAGGAGGCCGCGGCCCAGTACGCACAGCTCCGCGAAAATGCCAAGTCCTCCCTGGATTCCCGCCAACAAAACAAGAAGCAAAAAGCCGGCAAGGCGGAAGGCCTTTTCAAGCAGCTTCACGATTGCATTCAAAAACTTCTGAACAATCCCCGCCATCCAGGCTTGCGGACGCACAAGTACGATTCCCTTGAGCATCCTTACGATCCGAACGCTCCCGTCTTCGAGGCTTACGCTCAAAACCGCACTCCGGGCGCTTACCGGATTTTCTGGTGTTACGGCCCGAAACCGGGCGAAATCACAATCATCGCTATCACACCGCATCCGTAGTGTGGCATGATCAAAGCCGCAACTCGGCCTTGAGCCGGGCCAATGAAATGGTTTTACGTTTGGGGTCTTTGAGCCGCCGTTGGGCTTGGGCGATGTCGGCCGCGTCCTGCTTGGCCTGACGCTGCTGCCAGCGCATGGCCGCCTGGATGGTTTTGTACTCATCTTCCGGAATAATCCTGAACTTGCGGCCGTCAATTTCCAGCGTTCCAACGGTCATACTACACCTCTTGTCGTTCCCATATTGTACTTCCTCTGCCGCACAATGCCGAGGACCGTTCCTCCTTTCCATCGTGTTTGGGAGATTGAAGAATTGGTGAAGTTGCTGGATTGACCGCAACGCAAATCAGCTCATGGCAACAAATGGTTATTCCGCATGTCCGGTCGGCAGCCAACGTTTATGGGCGGTGACGTCGCCAAAGCCAGCCGACATAAGTAGGTCGCGCCAGTCCTCTTTCGCAAGGGACACCGCCTTGGTCAACCCGACCAGCGTGCCATTGCTCAGCTTTAGTGCGGCGAATTGAAACCGTTCAAGTGCGAACATATCGGCGTTTCCGAGCAGCGGAAGATTATTCCCACATTCTTGAGTAAGCATTGCGATAGCGCTGGCGCGATCCCCTTCCTCGAATAGCAGGTTCACGCGCCGAAGGGTCTCCGGACTGAGCGACTGCATTTTCATACGGGATAGATGATAACCCTCTGTGGCTCGCGACGCGCGAAGGCGTCGCATGGAATTCTAAATAATCGATTCGCTTTCGGCCACTCTTTTTCAAACTGACCTACTACCCGTTTCGTGATTCCTTTGCCCTCCCCCGCCGCCTCTCCTACAATGACTCGTTCGATTTTCCTCAGCAACTCAGGTACGCCGACCATGAGCCTGAAATACATCCGCATCAAGGGCGCGCGGGAGCATAACCTCAAGAATATCAACGTGGACATTCCGCGCGATCAGCTTGTGGTCGTCACGGGAATCAGCGGATCGGGCAAATCGACCCTGGCGTTCGACACCGTGTATGCCGAGGGTCAGCGGAAATACGTCGAATCGTTGTCGGCCTACGCGCGGCAATTCCTGGAGCAGTTGCAGAAGCCGGACATTGACGAGATCGAGGGCTTGCCGCCGACGATCGCCATCGAGCAGCGGTCGGCTTCCTCCAATCCGCGCAGCATCGTGGCGACCACCACGGAGATTTACGATTATCTGCGCGTGTTGTTCGCCCGCGCCGGAACGCCGCATTGCTGGATTTGCGGCAGGCAGATCGCCAGCCAATCGCCGTCGCAGATCGTGGATGCGGTGATGAAATATCCGGCCGGCACGAAGGTCATGATCCTTTCGCCGCTGATCAAGGGGCAAAAGGGCGAGCACAAGGACACCTTCGGGGCTATCAACAAGCAGGGTTTCGTCCGCGCTCGGGTGGATGGCGAGATTCTGGAATTGACCGCCAATAAACCGCCGGCGTTGACCAAGACGAAGGTCCACACCATCGAGGCGATCGTGGACCGGATCGTTTTGAAGCCGGAGATACGCTCTCGCCTGGCGGACAGCGTCGAGACGGCCCTAAAACTCTCGCGCGGCGTGGTGGTGGTGACGATTCAGAAGGAGGGGAACGCCTGGTCGGACCAGACCTTCAGCGAGAAATTCGCCTGTCCGGATCATCCGCACGTTTCGCTGCCCGAGCTGGAGCCGCGGATTTTCAGTTTCAACAGCCCGCACGGCGCATGCCCGGCCTGTCACGGGCTGGGGACCAGCAGTGAATTCGATCCCGACATCATCGTGCCCGACCCGGCCCTTTCGCTGGAAAACGGGGCGATCGAAGCCTGGCGAAAAAATGGCAAGCGGATGAACATCTTTTACAGCCGGGTCCTGCGCGAGTTCTGCCGGGATTTCGGAATTTCCTATTCCGCGCCCTTCAAGGACATCCCCAAGAAAGTCCAGCAGATTCTGATGGACGGCACCGACAAGCGCGGGGACGCCGGAACGGGAACGTGGTTCGAGGGCGTCCTGCCCAATCTCCAGCGTCGGTTTGACAATACCGAAAGCGAATTCGTCAAGACTCGGCTGCACCAGTACACCTCCGAGCAGCCCTGCGCCGTCTGCGCCGGGACGCGATTGAAAACCGAGGCGGTGGCGGTGCGACTGCATGCGGAAGGCTTTGCCTCCGCCAGCACGACTCCCGGCCCCGTCGCCGCCCCGCTGCCGGGACCGTCCGGAATCCAATTGCCCGGCTACAGCATTCACGACGTCACCAGCCTGACCGTCGAAACCGCCAGACGGTTTTTCGAAAGCCTCCGGCTCTCCGAGGAGGGCGCGGCCATCGCCGAGCCAATCGTCCGCGAAATCTCCTCCCGCTTGGGATTCATGCAGGACGTGGGCCTGGGCTATCTGACTCTCGACCGCAAAACCGCCACGCTGTCCGGCGGCGAGGCGCAGCGAATCCGCCTGGCCACGCAGGTCGGCAGCGGACTGGTCGGCGTCTGCTACGTCCTGGACGAGCCGACCATCGGACTCCACCAACGCGACAACGTCCGACTCATCCGCACCCTCAAACGCCTTCGAGAAATCGGCAACACCGTCATCATGGTCGAGCACGACGAGGAATGCATCCGCGCCGCTGATTACCTGATCGACATCGGTCCCGGCGCGGGCGCCCACGGCGGCCAGGTCGTCTGCGGCGGACCCATGCCCGACGTCCTCGCCAATACCCACAGCACCACCATCAAATACCTCATTGGCGAATACGCCATCGTCGCGCCCCACGCCCGCAGGCCGGTCAATCCCGACAAAAGCTCGCTGGAACTGCGCGGTTGCCGCCAGAACAATCTGAAGGACATCGACGTGCGCATTCCCCTCGGCGGCGTGATCTGCGTCACCGGCGTCAGCGGATCGGGCAAATCAACCCTCGTCAACCAAACCCTGTTGCCGGCGCTCAAGCGCAAGCTCTATGGCTCGAAGGTGAAGTCGGGAATCCACAAGGCGATCAACGGAATCTCAAGGATCGACAAGGTGATCGAGATCGACCAAAGCCCCATCGGCCGCACGCCCCGGTCCAATCCGGCGACCTACACCGGCGTGTTCGACGACATCCGCAAAGTATTCGCCAAAACGCGCGAGGCCAAAATCCGCGGCTACGAAGCCGGGCGATTCAGCTTCAACGTCAAGGGCGGCCGATGCGAAGCCTGCCAGGGTCAGGGCAAAAAATGCATCGAAATGCACTTCCTGCCGGACGTATACGTCGATTGCGAGGTTTGCCACGGCTCGCGCTACAACGCCGAAACGCTGGAAATCCACTATCGCGGAAAGACCGTCGCGGACGTGCTCAACATGACGGTTGAGGAAGCGCTGGCGTTCTTCGAGAACTTCCCGCACGTCGCGCAGCTTCTCAAGGCGCTCAACGACGTGGGCTTGAGCTACGTCAAGCTCGGCCAGCCCAGCACGCAGCTTTCCGGCGGCGAAGCCCAGCGCGTGAAGCTGGCGACCGAGCTCGGCAAGTCGGCGACGGGCCACACGCTTTACGTCCTGGACGAGCCGACCACCGGCCTGCACTTTGCCGACATCCATAACCTGCTCAACGTTCTCAATCGTCTGGCCGATTTGGGCAACACCGTGCTGGTCATCGAGCACAACCTGGACGTCATCAAGTGCGCGGATTGGATCATCGACATGGGTCCCGAAGGCGGCGAAGGCGGCGGCCGCATCGTCGCCGCCGGAACTCCCGAAACCCTCGTGCAGACTCCGCAGAGTTACACCGGTCAATATCTCCGGCCAAAACTGGCCGCTCCCCCATCCAGCGAGCAGAAGATCGCGTGAAGGGCAACGGAAATCGCGCGATTTTGCCTGGTTTTTGGGGGCGGTGACATAGACACGGTTTTTGATAGCGACAGGGCCGACTGTGTCACTGTCACCGCGCGAATTGACATGTGGCTGCCAGTTTTTTGTAGTTTTAGAAGGCTGGACTGATCCGCGCTGCAATCCATCAAAATCTTCGCACGCTGCGCAAATTTTCAGCCCGGATTATTACCGCCCGCATCGCTGGAGATCCTGGAGTTGGCTCCCAAAAGAAAAAGTTCGCGCGGAGGCGCGG
>JBEKKC010000110.1:0-15329 GCA_050010915.1 Tepidisphaeraceae bacterium
CTGGGACGCCAACGAACGCCCGCCATGTCGGCGGGCTTGGCCGACCATGTATGGCCTTTACACGAATGGATCACATTTCCGGCCGTTCAATCGGAATAGGCCACTAGGCGGATTTCGGACTTCGGATTTTATCTTTCATCCGCGTGCAACTGGTAGAGGTCGCTTATAATCCCAACCCCATGCCCGAACTTCGCCAACAGCTTCAGGAACTCTTCGGGCTGGACGATTTCCGGCCGGCGCAGCGGGAGGTCATCGAAGACGTCATGGGCGGGCGCGACGTGTTGTGCGTCATGCCGACGGGGGCGGGCAAGAGTTTGTGCTTCCAGCTTCCGGCGGCCATCGGGGGCGGATTGACGGTCGTCGTCTCGCCGCTCATTTCGCTCATGGAAGATCAGGTGCAGCAGCTTCGGGACGAGGGGATTGCGGCGGCGCTTCTCAACAGTTCGCTGCCGCCGGGCATGCAGCGCGAAGTGATAAGAGAACTGCACGAGGGGTTCCAAGGGCTGCTTTACGTCGCCCCGGAGCGGTTGTTTGCCGCGAATTTTCAGCCGTTATTGGAAAAGTTGCGTCCGAAACTTCTGGCGGTGGACGAGGCGCACTGCATCAGTCAATGGGGGCACGATTTTCGCCCGGAATATTCCCGGTTGGGAGAGGCCAGGCGAAAGCTCGGCGATCCGCCGACGATCGCCCTGACGGCCACCGCCACGGAGGACGTTCGCGGCGACATAATCACGCAACTTGGCCTCCGGGAGCCGACCGTCGTGGTGACGGGTTTCGATCGGCCGGGGCTGCTGTATGAATCGCGTCGCATGGCCAACGTCGGGGAGAAGGACGCGAAGCTGATCGAGATGCTGCGGGAGGAACGGGGGAGCGCGATCGTGTACTGCGCGACGCGGAAGGTGGTGGACGAACTGGACGGGCTGTTGCGGCAGGCGATGGGCGGGCGCGCGGTGGTGCGTTATCACGCCGGAATGGACCCCGCGTCGCGCACGGCCAGCCAGGAGCGGTTCATGCAAACCGCCGGCGCCATCGCGGTGGCGACCAACGCGTTCGGAATGGGGATCAACAAGCCGGATACGCGGCTGGTGGCGCATTACAACGTTCCGGGGACGCTGGAGGCGTATTACCAGGAGGCCGGCCGGGCCGGCCGCGACGGGCAGCCGGCACGATGCGTCATCCTGTTCAGCTATCAGGACAGGTTCGTACAGGAGTTTTTCATCGACAAGCTGGGCGAGGAAAACACCGGGGCCGATCCGGAGTTGATCCAAAAGCGGAAGGAACATGCCCGCCAAAAGCTGGATTTGATGATCCAATATGCCACGACGCACCGTTGCCGGAGGCAGATGATCCTGGATTATTTCGGGGACGAAATGGAAGTGAGCGACTGCGGTTGCGACGTTTGCCGCAAGGGCCGGTATCCCTCGATGGTCCGCGGCGCCGCGGGCGTCGTCGCCGACGAGGTGGTGACGGTGGTTCGGCAACTGCTGTCGGCGATCGCGCGGTGCCGGGGAAAATTCGGCGTGGGCGTGGTGGCCGAAGTGCTGGCCGGGTCCGTCAACGAACGGACGCAAAAATGGGGTTTGGATGAGCTGTCCACGTTCGGATTACTCAGGGCGTATTCCATCAAGCGATTGATCGCGATGCTGCATCGAGTGCTGGAATCGGGGCTGGCGCGGCAGCGCGATCCGGACGGGGTGAGATTCCGCCCGGTCGTGGAACTCACGCCTCCGGGGATTTTGGTGATGCGAGGCGAGCAGCCTCCGCCGGCCATCCTGGCCGATCTGCTGCCCAGCCGGATCGCCCCGGCCGCCGCGCCGCAAAAACCGCGATATATAGTGCAAGCCGATCAGCCGATGAACCCGGAGGTGGAAGTGCGGTTCGAGGCGCTGCGGCAGCTTCGCACGCGGATCGCGCGCGAGCGCGGAATGCCGGCGTACGTCATCTGTCACGATTCCACGCTCAAGCAATTGGCGCAGCAGGCGCCGGCCGACGAAGCGGCGCTGGCGAGCGTCAAGGGGATGGGACCGTACAAAATCCGCATGTATGGCCAGGCGTTTCTCGACGTGCTGAGGCGAGAATGAACGCCAGCGGTTCTCGCCGAAGCCATCTCACGCTCGGTCTGTGCACGATCCTGCATGGATTCACGCATGCGTACGGGTCGATGTTCGTGCCGCTTTATTTCCGCATCGCCGAGGACCTGAAACTTTCCGGCGTGGGGGCGGCGGCGCTGATCGTCACCCTCTACGGCGCGGTGTATAACCTCGGCAGCTATGCCGCCGGCCTAGCGGCCGACCGGCATAGCCGAAAAACGCTTCTGGCCATTGGCCTTCTGGGCAACGCGCTGGCCATCCTGGCCATCGGCCTGAGCCGGCAATATGGGCTCATCCTGGTCCTGGCCGTCGCCGCCGGAATCTTCGGCGCTATCTTCCACCCCGCGGCCAACGCGCTGAGCAGTTCCCATTACCCCAAATCGCCCGGCATGGCGATCGGCATCCTCGGCATCGGCTCGGGTCTGGGATTTTTCTTCGGACCCCAGATCGCCGGCTGGCGCGCGGCGCGGGCGTCCTGGCATCTCTGGAACGTCGCCCAATGGCAAAAACCGTGCGTGGAAATGGCCATCGCCGGACTCGTCGTCGGAATAATCTTCATGCTCGTCGGCTCCGACGCGACAGCCGCGCCTCCGCGACAGTCCCTGGCAACCGATCCGGCCCTGAACCGGCGAGTGATGCGATTGGCACTCGTCCTGATGTTCCGCGATTTCGCCGGCGTCGCCGGGCTTTCCCTGGCCGCGATGTATGTCAAAAACGTCTTCCACCTGAACGTCGGCGAGGCCGGCCTGTTCGTCGGCGTCATGATGCTGCCCAGCGTGATTTTCAATCCCCTGGCCGTCTATCTGACGCCGATGCGCCGGCGGTTGCCAGGGCTGAGCGTGATCCTGATCCTCGGCGGCCTGATCGCCGCGACCACGCCGCTTTGGCCGCTCGGGGGGGCGCTGGTGATCCTGTGCGCGTTTCAAACGATGCAACTGGCCAGCTACGTCGTCAGCGACGCAGCCATGCTGGAGCGAGTCTCGTCTGAATTTCGCGGCCGGGTTGTGGGATTGTTCCTGCTGATCGCCGGCACGTTCGGCGCGTTAGGCCCGTGGGTGATGGGCGCATGGGTGGATAGGCTCGGCCTGAAGGCCAATATTCAGACCGGCTATTTCGGCCCGTTCGCGGTGATCGGCGTCTGCATGATCCTCGCGGCCGCCGCGGCGCGTCCGATGGCCCGCCTCGGCCCGGTTCTGTCGGGATCGCCGGTCAAGCCAATGGAAGAGATTTCCCCGGAAACGATGGGCGCGGTGCCGTGACTATTGATCATGCTCGCCTCGACCGGGAGCCCCGCATGTACATGCGGGGCTTCGGGGGATGTAGCGCGTTCCCAAGCCGGAGTCGGTGTTAGTCAATCTTCACCGCGCCGCGGTGAAATCGCGTGACGATGTCCGGGTCGGGGAACAGCGAGGTGCGCGAATTGTCCTTGCCCTCGTAGTCGATCAGCGACAGCAGGTATCGAATACTCTCCAGCCGAGCACGCTTCTTATCGTTTGCCTTTACGATGATCCACGGACTGAAGCTGGTGTGGGTGCGGCTGAAAACGGTTTCCTTGTATTTCGTGTACGAGTCCCACAAATCCTGGGCCTTGCCGTCCAGCGGGCTTAGTTTCCATTGCTTGAGCAGATTGTCGCGGCGGGATTCGAAGCGGGCCACCTGCACTTCGCGGGAAATGGAAAACCAGAATTTCACGATGATCACGCCGTCTTCGACCAGCATGTGCTCGAATTCGGGCACCTGCTGCATGAAGCGCTCGTACTCCTGCCGGGTGCAGAATCCGTTGACGGGCTCGACGATTCCGCGGTTGTACCAACTGCGGTCGAAGAAGACGATTTCGCCCTTGTTGGGCAATTGCTTCATGTAGCGCTGGAAATACCATTGCCCGAGTTCTTCGTCGGTGGGCTTGGGTAAAGCCACCACGCGCATGGCGCGCGGATTGAGATGCTCGATGAACCGCCGGATGGTGCCGCCCTTGCCGGCCGCGTCGCGGCCTTCAAAGATGATCGCCAGGCGCTTGCCTTGCTCTTGAATCCATCGCTGGAGCTTCACCAATTCGATCTGTAGACTTTCCAATTCGTCTTCATATTTGATGGCGGCTTTAATTCTGTTGACCTTGAGTTTCTTTTCCCGCAACAACTGAATGAATTGTCGCCGCGAATGAAGATCGGCCAACTCGGCGGGGGTCAAATGAAGGCCTCTGGTTTGAGTCGGCGCGGCGGGAGACGTCAGCGTGTCGTTGAGGATTTCCTCTCCGGCTTTGACAAGCGAATCCTGTGAGACCGAGCCTGCCGCCGGGGCCAAAACGTCAACAATTGATTTTGAACGATCGCTCATGACTTGTGTCTCCCGATTGTGCGCAGCGAAAAAACGACCTGGCGAGTTATTAACCAGATCGGGATGTGCGAATACTCACTTAACCGCCAATGGCTTGTGGCGAGAACGCCATGACGGCAGATAACTCGCGGGGAAAGGACTGAAACCGCGGATGACGCGGATAATCGCGGATAGGAGACGAACTTATCGGCGAAATCCGCGCAATCCGCGGTTCATTGTCTTTGCGTCGAAGGATGGCGATTGCCGACCGCGGTCGATTTGATTTATGATGTTTGCGTTGCCCATGCGAAAATATACCGCTGCATGGTATGGGTCTTTTCGCTTGAAGTTGGGTGCAACTTAGATAAACTCCCCGTAAGCGGACGAGGGTCGGTGCGTTCGCTTTTCACATTTATCCAAGAAAGTCTGCCGTTACAAAGGGAGAGGTCAAACCATGAATCGCCAGACCATTCGGTCCCTCGGCGCCGGCATATTTGAATTGAGTTCAATGTCGGCCATGCCATGGGTCGTGTTAGCGGGAGTAACACTCATAACGGCGACGGCGCGCGGGCGGATGGATCTCGAGGTGGGACCTTTGGGCGGAAGCTATATATCAACGGGGCCGATATTGAACCCATCGTTGGACACTGGGTGGTCTAGTTCATACGACGTCGGCACGTCCGCTTCCCTCCTTTACGGCGTCGGTTACGTGAATGATGTCTACGTGCCGCCCTCCCCCCAAATCGAAGTGGCATATACTCTGCTTGGCGACGCCAATCTGGACGGCCTGGTGAACGGCGCGGACTTCAATATCCTGGCGGCGAACTTCAACCAGAGCATCACCGGCTGGGACCAGGGCGAATTCAACTACGAAGGCTTGGTCAGCGCCACCAATTTCGATCAACTTGCGGCGAACTTCGGCCGGAATGACAGTGGCAATGATCCGTCGAGCGGCGATGTCGCGGCGCTGGACGCCTTTGCCATCGCCAATGGATTATTGCTCCCGGCTGTTCCGGAGCCGGTGACATCTTCGCTCCTATTGATCGCCGGCGTGGGGATTATGATGCGCCGGCGACGAAAGCAATTGGCGGTATAGCGGCCGCGCTTAAGCGGTATTTCATCTTACGGACGTTGGGAAACAATCAGTTTCCCGTCATTGTCCAGCCAAACGTCGCAGGTTTGGCGCTGGCCATCCATTTCATAATCGAAGGTAAGATGCGACGGGTTGTTCGCATCGGCCTGGCCGGCGAAGAATTTCCAATGGCTCAGCGGAGACCCGCGGTCCGTCGCGACTGTGAGGTAATCCCAGTTCGACATCTGCGGCCGGAGCGAGACGTTCCATTCCAGATATTGAATCCGGAAACCAATCTGCCCGATGGGGAACATCGGCGAAAAGGTGAGCGACATCAGGCACCGCATGCCGTTGGGACGGCGCATTTCATGCAGAAAGATCGTGCCGTCCGACAGAACAATCCGGCTATTGTCGATTTCCTCGAAGTGGCTGCGAGGCACACAAACCTCTGAATGAAGGACATCGCCTCGATTCATTTCGAAGACGACATGACTCGGCGGCTGCGAGAAATGCAGGCACGTCTTTTCCCAATAGATCGACTCGGCACGTCGCCAGAGCCCCGAACCCCACTGAACCGCGGCGATGATGGCGGCGGCGGCAAAGATGAGGACGTAAACCCATCGCCAGACCCGCCGGGCGGCGGGGGGTTTTGGAGCGTAATTGAGGGGGTTCACCGCATCCATTCGGTTACCGCCTTCAGAATTAACTGACGGATCTTACCCGTGAAACGATTTCTGTTCTGGGGACGGACGATTGATCGCCGGTTGAAAGATTCTTCAGAGTCACTTCGTTCTTGGCCAGTTCGTTGTCGCCGAGGATGAGACAGAACTTGGCCGCTTCGCGGTCGGCGATCTTGAACTGGGCTTTCATCGAGCGGTCGGCCAGATCCATGTCGGCGACGATCTCCGCGGCGCGGAGTTCGGCCAGGAGGTTCCATGCCGCCTGTTTGGCGGCCGCACCGTGGTAGGCAATCCACACCAGCGGGCGGCGCGGATCGAGCAGCGTGACCTGCTGGGCTTCCAACGCGATCAGCAATCGTTCCAGCCCGATGCCGAATCCGACGCCCGGCGTGGGCCGGCCGCCCAGGGTTTCGACGAGGTTGTCGTATCGGCCGCCGCCGCCGATGGCGTTTTGGGCGCCCAGGCCGGAAGTCGTCACTTCCCAAACGGTGCCCGTGTAATAATCGAATCCACGCACCAGATTGGGATTCACCGTAAACGGAATGGATCGATCCTTGAGCATGGCCTGGATGTTTTCGAAATGCCGGCGGCTCTTGTCGGACAACGATTCCAATGCCGGCGGAGCGCCGAGGACGGCCGACTGATCGCGCGGGTCCTTGCTGTCCAGAATGCGCAGGGGATTTTCGGCCAGCCGCCGCCGGCTGTCTTCGCTTAATTGCGCAGCCTTGGGCGTCAGGAACTTCACCAGGGCATCGCGATAGCGATTCTTGCTTTCCTTGTCACCGAGGCTGTTGATTTGCAGGGAAAAATCCTTCACACCGCATCGGCGATAGAAATCCAATTGCAGGAGGATGCATTCCACGTCCTGCTGCGGCTCGGCGATGCCGAAGGCTTCGACGCCGAACTGGTGGTGCTGTCGCAATCGGCCTTTTTGGGGGCGTTCGTAGCGGAAATTGGGGCCGATGTAAAAGAGTTTTTGCCGGGCGCCTTCCTGGGCGAGGAGATTGTTTTCGATTGCGGCGCGGACGACGCCGGCGGTTCCTTCGGGGCGAAGGGTGATCGAATCGCCGCCGCGGTCGGAAAAGGTGAACGTTTCCTTGCTGACGATGTCGGTTGTTTCGCCGACGCCGCGGTGGAAAAGCTCGCTGTATTCGTAGATGGGCGTGCGGATTTCGGCGAAGTGGTAAACCGCCGCCACGTCGCGGGCGATGGTCTCGATGGCCTGCCATTTCCAGGTATCGGCGGGCAGCGTGTCGGCGGTGCCGCGCGGAGCGTTGATTCTCGACATGGGTCACTGCCCGGGAGGCTTCGCCTCCGGCTCGGGAGGCTTCGCCTCCGAATCGGAAAGATTCGCCTCCGAAGGCCCTGCCGGTTCGTCGCCGGTGGCTGGTTTGTCAGCCTTCATCGCATCGACGTCCACTTCCTCGATCCGGGCGGTTTCGAGGATCTTGTCGAGGGCCTTCTGCTCGCGCATCTGAATGTACATGCTCAGGAGCGAGCCATCGGCGGACATCTCCTGCTTGAGTTTTTCCGGCCTCTTTCCGGACTGGGCCGCCAGCAGGGAAATCCGGCCGTTCAGTTCCGCCTCGTTCACGTCCACGTTGAAGTCGCCGGCGATTTTTTGAAGGATGAAGAACAACTTCAGGTCGCGCAGGGCCTCGTCCTTGACGTTGGCGCGCAGGGCGTCGATCCGCGCATCGGCCTGATCTTCGGGCATTCCCCGCATCAGCAACTCGATCCGCCGGCGCTTCAGCACCCGGTCGGCCTGCCGATCCGACAGCTTGCTCGGCAAGTCGATGTTCACGTTCTGCAACAGATAGTTGCCGATCTGGTCGCGCATGGTTTGCTGGACGTCGTATTCCACCCGCTGGACCATCTGCTCGCGAAGCGCATCGCGCAGCTCCTTTTCATCGGCAAAGCCCAGGTTGTCGAGGAATGCCTGATTGATCTCGGCCAATTCGAGCTTCTTGATTTCCTTGAGATCGATCTCGACGGCCACGTCTTTGCCGCGGACCTGCTCGTTGGGATGCGTCTGGGGCACGGCGACGGTGAATTCGCGTTTTTCGCCGGGCTTCTGGCCGTGTAGCCTGGCGTCGAGATCGTCGATCTGGATGCCGGCGAATCGGCCGGGCTTGGCGATGATCTGCCCGTCGTGCTGGTGCGAGACGACGTTGCCGTCCACTTTGAGGTGGACGTCGGCGATGAGGTAGTCGCCGGCCTCGACCCCGCGGTCCTCGACGGGAACCAGCGCGCCCTGCTGCTGACGGAGATTGAGCATCGCCTGATCGACGTGCTCGTCCTTCACGTTCACCTTGGGCTTGCGAACCGACAAACCGGTCAGCGGCGGAAGGTTGATCTGGGGTTGAACCTCGATCTCAAACGAATAGCTCAGACTGCCGGAGTCCGGCAACTCGATCGCATCGGGGTTATCGAACTGCGGCTCGCCGATCACCTGGAGGGAGTGCTTGGAAATGGCCTGCTCGTAGCTTTCGCTGATGAGGGTTCGGCGCACCTGGTCGCGGACGTCGCCGTGGAATCGTTTTTCGATGAGTTTTTGGGGAGCGTGCCCGGGCCGGAAGCCGGGGACGGCGGCCTCCCGCCGGAGCTGCTTGAACTGCTCCTGGAGCTTGGCGGCGATCACTTCCTGCGGGACTTCGATGGACACTTTTTTGGTGGCGGGGCCCGCGTCCTCGATCTTGATTTGATAGGGACTTGGTTCCTGTTCCTGGACGGCCGTTAGGGCTTCGCCCTCCGGTGCCGTTAGGGCTTCGCCCTCCGGTGCCGTTAGGGCTTCGCCCTCCGGTGCCGTTAGGGCTTCGCCCTCCGGTGCCGTTAGGGCTTCGCCCTCGGGTGCCGTTAGGGCTTGGCCCCCGGGCGCCGAAAGGGATTCGCTCTCCGCTGCGGCTTGTTCATCAGCCATGGAAAACCTCGACTCCTCACCAAACAACGACAAGCGTCCAGGAACGTCCCCGACGCCGAGAATCGGGGATTATAGCCAAACCGCCCGGTTTGGAAATGGCAGCCCGGATTTTTATGAACCGCGGATTGCGCGGATGAAGCGGATATCGCGGATGGATTCCCTGCCTATCCGCGTCATCCGCGCAATCCGCGGTTTGATTCCTCTATTTGGAAAATCCGACCCTTGGCGGCATAATCCCTCTGCCGTCACGAGCGGCATCGGAGAACGCCAATATGCCAACCAGCAATCTGTTGGACATTCAGCTTGAACACGACAAATGGGCCACGCGGCAGATTTTGTTGGCCTGCGAAAAACTCACGGCCGATCAATTCGCCCGGAAATTCGAGATCGGCCCCGGCTCGCTGGAGGCGACGATCACCCATATCCTGGCGGCGATGAATACCTGGACCGACACGTTGGCCGAGCGGCCCCCTCGCCCGCGGGCCGATCAGGGCGGCGCTCGCCATTCACCGGCACAATTGCTTCAAATGCTCGATGAATCAACGGCTGAATTCATCGCGGCGGCGAAAAGCCGTCCCCTGGACCAAATCGTCAAACGCTCGCGCGCCGGCAAGGAATATTCCTTCACCCGCGGCGCCATCATCACGCACGTCACGACCCACGGCATGCACCACCGCGCGCAATGTCTCAATATGCTCCGGCATCTTGGCGTCAACCCACTGCCGCCTTCCAGCGTCACGGAATGGGCGCGCATGGTGGATTTCCCGCAGTAAAGCCCAGATTATTCACGGCGGAGCACGCAGAGAACGCGGAGATTGCGGCGGCAGAAGGATTTTTCTTTATTTTCCTTGAAATACTTGCGCGCGGAAATCCCAGAGCATTCTCCATGTTTTCTCCGCAATGCTAACCCGTCAAATCTTGTTTTCTTTGCAAGAATTGGCCCAGCAACAAAGACGAGATCGCGCTGAGGCGCGGTGCTCGCGGAGGAGTGAAATTAGAAACCTCCTCCGCGCCTCCGCGCGAACTTTCCTTTGGGGATTGGGTTGCGGGCGAAGCCCGCGCTGTGTTCTTTGCGTGCTCTGCGGTTCAACTGGATTTACCGGGCGATCTCGCGCAGCGCCTCAGCTCGTGAGAGCCGTTTCCAGAGCGAAGGCGGTCAGGCGATGGCGGGCGATCTCCTGGCCATCGACGTGCACCACCGGAATGGAGGAGCCGAATTGCTCCAGGAGCGCGGGGTCTTCCAGAACGTTCTTCTTCTCGAAGCGAAATCGCCGGCGGGTTGCCACTTGCCGGATGACGGCCTCGGCTTCGCGGCATAACTCGCAATCGGGCTTGGAATAGATCGTGACCACTCGCATCGTCGTGCCTCAGTCCACTAAAAGCCGCCGAAGCTCATCCAAAGGTGAAAAATCTACCCGCCTTCGCCGGGCCAACGCAAGGGGTGCCGTTGAGGCCGCCAGATAAATTGGAGCTTGACACTCCCGCGTGGCGATCTAAGATGAGTATAGATCGCGGGGTAGAGCAGCCTGGTAGCTCGTCGGGCTCATAACCCGGAGGTCGGAGGTTCGAATCCTCCCCCCGCTACTTCAGATTCCAAAGGGACTTGCGATAACGCGAGTCCTTCTTTTTTAGCCTGATTTCAGGCCAACTGTACACAAAACTGTACACAAAACAGGACTCGCCAGAGACGAAAGGCTACCGAACACCCCAGTTGTCGCGCTACTCATTTCGGTTCTTCTTCCAGAATCCGTCTTTCCGACCGCCATAGAACCGCACGAGCGCCTGATCCATCACCTGCTGCGTTCTGAGGCCCACCGCTCCCGTGCTGATCCAGGCCGGCGGCGCGGAATCTCCCAGCAATACATCTACCACCGTCTGAATCAGCGGCTGTTGCACGTGTGGAACCGTCTCCACATTCACCGCTTCCGGCGGCCTGCCGCTGGTTTGCACAAGCAGTGGCCCTTCCGTGCCACAGGAGAACTCTATCATCCCGCGGTCGCCCCGAAGAACAAACCGGTCCTCCTGCTGATCGCTGGCGAAATCAAACAGCGCCTTTCCCGTGATTCCTCCGGCGGCGGTAAAGGTCAGCTCGACAAAGTCCTCCACGTCAAACTGTCTGGCCTTGCTGTCGGCTTTGCCCGCGACATCGTTCAGCGGCCCCAGAAAAAAGTCCAGCAAATCCAGAGCGTGGCATCCCATGTCCACGAACAATCCACCGCCGGCCTGCTCAGCATCGAGCCGCCAGGGGACCGGATTAGCGCGTCTGGCCATTTGGCTATCACGATAGGTGTAGGAGGCGCTGGCAATAGCCCCCAGCTCCCCGCCTTCGATGATCTCTTTTGCCTTCACGAATCGCGGCAAGGCGCGGCGATAGAAGGCAACGAACAACGGAAGCTTCCGGTCTCTAAACGCCTGCACCATTCGACCTGCCTCCACCGCGCTCCGCGCCATCGGCTTTTCCACATAGCACGGCTTGCCCGCGCCGCAGGCCATCAGGGCGTAGAACTCATGCTGGGCCGGTGGCGTGGCGACATAGATCGCATCGACCTCTGGATCAGCCACAAGGTTCGCCGCATCGTCATACCATTTCCCGACCCCGTGCCGGCGTGCGAAATCCGCCGCTTTCGCTCCATTGCGGCGCATGACCGCGACCAACGTGCTGCCACGCGCCTTCTGCAAGGCGGGCCCGCTCTTAATCTCCGTAACGTCCCCGCAGCCTATGATTCCCCAGCGAATGAGTGATTTTCGCATAGCTCCGGAGTATACGGACAGCTAATCTCAGGTCACGGCCTCCCGCTATTGAAAAAGGCCGCCTTCCTGTGGCCTTTTTCAATGGAGCAGGGGAGCAGGAGACAGGTGAGCAGGAGAGCGGGGAAGGAATTTGCGATAGGGAGCGTCGCTGCCCACAACGAGGCCGCTCCGCTGCGGTCACCTGATCACCTAATCACCTGTTCACCTGGTCAATTCGTTTGCTGCGGTGACGACGACGCGCTAAGCCAAGCAGGCAGGCGCCGATGAGGGCGGCCGATGACGGCTCGGGGACGGAGATCGCACCGATGAGGCCGTTCGTCGCGTCGGCGGTGTACCCCGCGGAGAAATAGAGGATGTTCGGTGAACCGGCGCTGCCGCCGTTACCGAACGTGAGAGCCCACAATTGTTGTTCACTAAACAGACCCGTGTTGAGCGTGATCTGACCCTGCTGGACACCAGAGAGTGAATAGGCGTTGATTGTGTCATCGCCGCCGTTATTTCCAACGAGCAGGTCGCCTGCGAAATCTCCCCACCCCGCGGGGGCAATGGCAAGGCCCCACGGCGACTGAAGATGCGTGCCGGCCGGATCGGTGATCAAGCGGGTGATCATTGCGCCGTTTGTGGTGAATTCGTCTACGATTCCGCCGAGGGCTTCATTGGGGTTTGCGTAGGTGACGAACAGGGTGCCGTTGATGTTCTGGACATTGAAAGCCGTGAAGCCAGAGGGGAGGCTAGGATCGGTGAGAGTGCCGACCTGTTGCCACACGTTGTTAAATATATCGACGTTGCCGCTGTTCTGATCGGCGGCATAGATCTGAGCTGCGCCGCCTGAGGTGTCTCCGATCGCCAGGCCGGTGAACGATGCGCCGGCAACCGTCGCCGTGATGGCCGAACTCGACAGCCCTCCGCGCCAAGCTGAGATCGAGGAGTCGAGGTTGTCGAAAATGAATGATGCCTTGCCGCCGCTAACCTGAAAGTCGGTCGCACCCGTTGTGACCCCCGGCGCGGCTGTGCTCACTTGGCCCGTGGGGCCGTTCGCGTCGCTTGGCGGAGCACCCTCGATGTTTGCAACGCCCTCAGTCAGCACGGTCGCTGAGCTGGTGGTGCCGGTGATTTTGTAGACCGTCGCGGTTCCCGAACCCTGATTGGAGACCCAAAGCGGGCTGGTCGCGGAAAAGGCGAGGCCCCACGGGTCTATCAAGTTAGGATCGGTGATCGGCGCCACGCCGGGCTCGTTGGAAATCAAATTCGTCTCAACGTAGTCGGCCCGGGCTTGACCGGCCGCCAAACAAACAGGTGCTAACAGTGCCAATACGCGGTAGTAATGCCGTCGATTCATGTGTTTTCTCCTTTTCCTGTATTCCGGAACTGCCGGGGATGGTACGGACAGACCAAGCAGCCCGGACGCGGTTAGGATCCATTTGTAAGCGCTGGATTTAGTTTTCATGTTCGCCTCCTGAAGAGTTTTCCCGTTCGCAGCTACTATGCCGCCATGCGGTGGCACGCTGCCTTTCGCATGGTCATATCAACCACATGTATATACCCCGTCGGCATTCGCCCAAATCGAAAACTGCAAAGATTGCAGGGTGATTATGATCATCCGCGCTCCAGGTGCACGAAGCATGATCGATGGCCGCTCCGTTAGAAAAGGAGTGCCGCATAACAGCGCCCAACTCGTGGCCACATCGTCTTCTTAGTCTGCTGAATCGCCAATCGACCGATTGCGTCGCCGTCCAAGCACAATGTTTCATAGCTACTGCATGACGGCGAAGTCAAAAAATTTCCGGGAATCTTGTCGCCTTTGCGGAATTCTTGACCGCGATTTGAAAAACAGTCGGTGGCGGAATGTTGATTTTCCGGTGCGATAGGGAGCGCCGCTGCCGCAAGCCAAGGCCGCTTCGCTACCCAGCCTCGCCGCGTTTATGCGCCGGCTCTTTTGAAATCCAGTGCCCCGAGATCGGCATAATTCCCGTGAATCGGGCGATAAGAATGCCTGAAAATCTTGCAAAATTCGATCTGCACAGAGTTAATCCGCTGACATGAATTTCCGATGAAGTCCCTTGGCAATACGACTACGTAATTCTTCTCACAAAAGGGGTCGAACATGCTGAAGGCTTTCTTGTTGGATGAATGCGGCGGTGAAGTCCTGGAATATGCCCTGATTGCCGGCCTGATCGTCGTGGCGGCGATCGCCGTGATTGGTTCGGTCGGCGGCAAGGTCGTGGCCAACTGGTCATCTCTAAACAGCTCCACATAGAAGAACTGGGGCTCCGTCTGATAATCAAATCACTGGCCGGCACGTCGGACACGCAGCCGCGGCGACTCTTGGGTCTGGCAAATGCGCGGGTGCTTCCGTAAGCTCAGCCGTGGCAGATGAGTCGCTATTTTTCCAATGTGGCGTCGGTTCGATGGCCCTTGCTGATGGGATTGTGCGCGGCCTTTCTCGTGACTTGCAGCGGTTGTGCGCTTTTTCCGCTAGCGACGCTGGGCGCGCTTTTCGACATCGCGGGCACCGCCGTCTCCACCGGGACGGAGGTGTATCAGTATTCGGCCGGGCATGTGGACACGGCGTTCCGGGCCGACTCGGGCGATTGCCGCCAAGCCGTCCGCCGGGCGGCGGCCGATCTCCAACTCCAGATTCTTCGCGACTGCAAAAGAGGCGGGGGCCGGCAGAGGTGGGATATCGAGCTTCAGGACGACCGCAAATCAAAAATGATAATCACCGTCGAGCGGCGTTCGCCGATGCTCTGTTGGTGCCGGGTGGACGTGGGACTATTCGGCTCGGAGTCGACGGCTAAACTGGTGATGCAAACGATCCAATCGCACCTTCCGTCGGCGACCACTCAGCCGAGCACTCGCGGGCGCGGATGAGGTCCTTGGGTTTGCGTGAGGACACGGCGGCGGAGGCCGTCGGCACGCCCATCGCCGCAGGGGTGCCGGGTGAACCTTTACTAAACGCGCGGGGGGGCGTATAGTCCGAGTCTTCGTCCGCACAGGTGTTTTTTCATGACGGAAGCGAACTCGGCCCCGCGGCCTGATCCTAACTCCGAAACGTTTTTGCCGCAGTCCACCGTTCTTATCGTGGACGACAATGCGCAGAACGTGGAGCTTCTCCAGGCGTTCCTGGAAAGCCTTCCGGTCAAACTGGTGACGGCGGCGGACGGGGTGGAAGCGCTGGCCAAGGTGGAGGAGCATAATCCGGACTTGATTCTTCTGGACATCATGATGCCGCGGATGAGCGGGTTTCAGGTTTGCAAGCAAATCAAGGCCAATCCCAAGACCAAGGACATTCAGGTTTTGATGGTCACGGCGCTGAACGAGTTGGGGGACATCGAGCAGGCGACGGAGTGCGGGACGGACGATTTTGTCAGCAAGCCGGTGAATAAATTCGAGCTGTTGACGCGGGTGAAGAGCTTGCTGCGGGTTCGGCATTTGAAGGGGGAATTGGAGCGGGCGCTGACGTATTTGAATGAGATCGAACAGGACGATGAGGCGCGGTGAAC
>JBEKKC010000111.1:0-15205 GCA_050010915.1 Tepidisphaeraceae bacterium
TCGGAAATATCGAGAGGCTCTCGACGATCCCGAGCGAAGTTTTGAATGGGAGCACCAGGATTCGAACCTGGGACCAAGGGTTTATGAGACCCCTGCTCTAACCGCTGAGCTATGCTCCCGAGATTTGAGTAAGTATGGGGAGATCGCGCGAAAAAGTAAAACCGTCCGGAGGCGCGTTTGGAGATCAGGCGTGTAAGCGGGCCTTGATAAGCAGCGCATCTTCGTCACCCGGGTATTGAGCGTGGATCACTTGATGTCGATCCACGCGAAAGCCCGATTGGATTACTTCCTGCACGATGCTTTCGGCGGTGCCGAAATAGCGCCGTGCGATGCCGCGTGTGACAATACAGCGGGAGATTGGGTCAAAGTCGCGGTCGTTGGGTGGATGTGGGTTCCCGCACATTGTGTTGACGACAAAGACCCCGTTGGGTTTGAGGCAGCGCCATACGTTGCGGAAAAAAGTCTCGCGGTCCGGCCCGATGATGCAATGAAGGCACAGACCGTCGAGGACGACATCCGCGGGAGGCGGCAAGGGATCGAGATCGCGCGTCAGATCGGCGGCGATAAAAGATACGATAATGGATTGTTGTGACGCCTTTTCGCGGGCCCATTCAACCGCAAAGGGCGCGATATCAAAGCCGGTAACGTGGAAGCCGCGTGCGGCGAAATGAAGCGAGAGGTCGCCGGCGCCGCAGCCGAACTCAATCAATGTCGGGGCCGCGGGAAGAGATAGTTCGGCGAGGAACAAGTTGATGGAGGCGATCGTCTGCCGGAGGCTTATGTCGTCGCTCCAACCACTTTGGCCTTGTGCGCGCCGGCGGCGATATTCGGTGTCGTGACCGAGATAATCGGGCAGAAGCGGCATGGCGTTAGTTGCCGTTTGTAAGGACAACGCTGAGATTGTACATCGAGGTCACGCAAAGACCCCACCGCGGCGTGAGCGCTTGGGAAAAATCAAAGGGATTTAGAGAATTGAATCTGAAATAGTTCCTCATCGCTCTTTTTGACATAGCCGCCCACAATTTCTAGACTTCTCCGCTTTCGTTTCACTATTTTGGGCCGCTCGCTCATGGAAAATCTCATCGACACAGCCGCGATCGACAAGGCCTCGGCCCTGGTGGAGGCGCTGGGATATATCCAGCGGTTTCACAATAAGGTCGTCGTCGTCAAAGTCGGCGGATCGATCATGGATGATGAAACGGCCCTGACCAATCTGCTGAACGACATCGTCTTCATGAATTACGTGGGGATGCAGCCGATCCTCGTGCATGGCGGGGGCAAGGCGATCAATCAGCGGATGGAGACGGCGGGGTTGCAGCCGCAGATGGTGATGGGGCGGCGATATACCGATGAGCGGACGCTGGCGATCGCCGAGCAGGTGCTGTGCAACGAGATCAACGGGTTCCTGGTGAATTTCATTCAGATGCAGGGATGCGAGGCGATGGGGTTGCATTCGTTGTCGAGCGTGGTGTTGTTCGCGGAGAAGACGTATTTGCCGGGTCCGGACGGGCGGCGGATCGATCTTGGTCTGGTGGGAGAGGTGACGACGGTGAACGCGAGATTGTTGCAGTTGCTGGTGCAGGCGGACTCGATTCCGGTGATCGCGACGATTGCGCGGGACGGGGCGGGGAACAAGCTGAACGTGAACGCGGACACGGCGGCGGGCGCGGTGGCCGCGGCGATGAAAGCGGAAAAGCTGGTGGTCGTTTCCGACACGCACGGGATTCGCACCGATCCGCGGGACCCGGACAGCCTGGTGCGGCACCTGAATTGCGGGCAGATCGAGGAGTTGGTCAAGAGCGGCGTGATTACCAGCGGGATGCTCCCGAAGGTCGAGGCGTGCGTCGCGGCCCTCAAGGGCGGCGTGAACAAAACGCACATCATCGACGGCCAGATTCCGCATGCCCTATTGCTGGAGATCTATACGGAGGCGGGCATCGGAACGGAAATAGTTAGGTAGAAGGGAAGTTGCGAGTTACGAGTTGCGAGTCAGGATCACATATCCTTCACTCGCAACTCGCAACTCGCAACTCGCAACTCTCATGCACCACTTCATTTCCATTGCCGCTTGCAGCGTCGCGGAGCTTGAGCACGTGCTTCAGGTATCCGACCGGCTCAAGCAACAGCACCGCCAGACGGGCCGGAACGATCCGATCCTGGCGGGCAAGACGCTGGCGATGATTTTCGAGAAGCCGAGCCTGCGGACGCACGTGGCGTTCGAGGTGGCGATGTCGCATCTGGGCGGACAGGGGGTGCTGTTGCGGAATGAAGAAGTCGGCCTGGACCGGCGCGAGCCGGTGAAGGATGTCGCCCGCGTTCTGTCGGGGATGTGCGACGGGATCATGGCCCGGGTTTTTCAGCATCAGAAAATGCTCGATTTGGCCAAGTGGGCGACGGTGCCAGTGGTGAACGGCCTGACGGACTACAGCCATCCGTGCCAGGCGATGGCGGACCTGATGACGATGCGGGAGAAATTCGGGGACCTGACGGGTCGGACGATGGCGTTCATCGGGGATGGGAACAACGTGGCGCGGTCGCTGTCGGTGGCGTGCGGCAAGCTGGGAGTGCGGTTCATCCTGGCCTCGCCGGCCGGTTATGAACTGCCGGCGGCGGACATGGATCGGATTATGTCGCAGGTTCCAACGATGGATTTCCAGACGACGCACAACCCGGCCGAGGCGGTGAAGGAGGCGGACGTCGTTTATACCGACACGTGGGTGAGCATGGGCCAGGAGACGGACAAAGAGCGCCGGGTGCGCGATTTCGCCGGGTTTGTCGTGGATGAGAAGCTGATGTCAGCGGCGCCGTCGCAGGCGATTGTGATGCATTGCCTGCCGGCGTATCGGGGAATGGAAATCAGCGAAGGAGTGATGAAGGGCAAGCAATCGGTAATCTTCCAGCAGGCGGCGAATCGGCTGCATTTCCAGAAGGGATTGCTGGCGGTGTTGATGGGGGGAGCGTAGTCAGGCAGATCGCTTCGTTTGCACGAATTCGATTTTAACTCGCCGGCCTAGCGCGGCGGCGATACGGTGCAACATCGAAAGGGAATGTCCGTGATAATCCGCCCCTTCCAGCCGGCTGATGGCAGAAGAAGTTGTTTTGACCAAGGCGGCAAGCTGGCGCTGGGTCAAGCCAGCCTTTTCTCTCAGCTCACGAATCCGTTCGGCAATGTCCGCATCCGCGCGAGCTGCTTGAACCAACGCGCCCATCTCACGGTCGTTAGCGATGAATTCACGATGAAGGATTTCGACTGCATCGGTTGTGGTGGTTCGTTTCTTCATCCTGGATACTCTCTTTCGAAAGTGTGCCGCTGACGATTGGCTAAATATGTCGCTCTTCTTCGAATAGCCAGATCAATTTCACGCGGCGGCACAACGCGCTCTTTCGTGAGTCCGTGCGACAAAACGATGGCAGTCTTGCCATCGAAGAAATAGAGCATACGATAATGAATGCCTTGCAAACCAACCCTCAATTCGTGAATCCCGTCGCGCAGCAAATCCGCTTCGGGACGGCGCAACTCGTGGCCCATTTCGTGCAATCGCTCAATGGCCACGATACATTTGGCAGCCGCCTTCCTCGGAATACGGTGAAGCCAGTCAAGCAAGGGCACGCCGCCGTCGTCTTCCTTGAAGAACACTACCGGCGTTTGCGGCATCGACGGATATTAGCAAAATTGTGAATTAAGAACAAGATCGGCGCCATCAGCACACCGCATTCAGCACGTGTTCGGCGACGTAAATCGGCACGGTGGTGGCGATCCCCAAGGCGATGGCATCGCTGGGCCGGCTGTCGATTTGCAGGACCTCGCCATTTCGGCGGATGTAGATCAGGGCGAAAAAGGTGTGCTCCTCGAGATCGTTGATTTCGATGCGCTCGATCGTGCCGCCCATTTGCTCGATGACGCTGGCGAGCAAATCGTGGGTCATGGGGCGAAGGGTGGGAAGGCCCTTGAGGCGGCGGTCGATGGCCAGGGCTTCATTGCTTCCGATAACGATGGGGAAATTTCGCTCGCCGTCCACCTCCTTCAGGACGATGATTTGCGAGTCCTGCATCTCGCGGATGACGATCTGGTGGAGTTCCATCTGCACGGGCATTGGCTGCAAGCTCCTGACGGCGGCTTCGTCTAACAATATGATCCGTCTTAAGTTTATGTCAACTAAAAGCCGGAAACCAGCGATGATCGGCTAGAATGGAAGGATGGGCATGAAATGGTTTTGGGGGATTTTGGTGGCCGTCGTTGTCGCCGCCGGGGCGGGGGTGGCGGCGTATCGTTATTTGCGGCCGGCGGTGGACGTGACGGAAGTGATCGACGGGCCGGTTGTCGAGGCGTTTTACGCGACGGGGACGGTGTCGGCCGAGCATGAGTATTCCGTGCGAAGCAACGTGGCGGGGATCATTCATCTTTCCGTGGACAAGGGGTCGAACGTGAAGCGCGGGCAGGTGCTGGGCGTGGTGGACAACGCAGACTTGCGGTTCGCGGTCGATCAAGCCAGGGCGGAACTGACGCGCAAGGAGAAATTGGCGGACGACGCGGCCTCGCCGGTGTTGCTCGAGCTTCGGGCGAAATTGCAGGCGAGCGGCGACCAACTCCAGATCGCGTTGGACGACGAGAAGCGCGTGACCGCGCTCCTGGGACATGGGGCGACGTCGCAGACCGATCTGGATCAGTCGATGAACCGGGTGAAATCGTTGTGGAGCGACGTCGAGTCGTACAAGAGCCAGATTGCCTCGCGCAAGCTGGATCTGGAGCGGGACGTGGAAGTGGCCAGAGCGGCATTGGCTGATGCGCAATGGCAATTGGACCAGGCGACGATTCATAGCCCGATCGACGGGACGGTGCTGGATTGGCCGATTTCGGACGGCACGAGGGTGGCCGTGAACGATCACGTGTTGCAGTTGGCGGATGTGTCGGCGGGGCGGCTGGTGATGCGGGCGCAGGTGGACGAGGAGGACAAGAACCGGCTGAGGCCCCCCACCGCGACCGACCGGCAAGTCGTGAAGATGACGCTGTACGCATATCCCAACGAGATTTTGAGCGGGACCGTGGACAAGATTTATGACAAGGCCGATCCGGATCGGCGAACCTATGAAGTGGACGTGAAGTTCGACCGTCCCGATCTTCGCCTGGCGGCGGGAATGACGGGGGAATTGAATTTCATCGTGGCGCATCGGGACCGTGCGACGATCGTGCCGACGCAGGCGGTGCAGGGCGGAGCGGTCATGGTGGTGCGCGACGGCGAACTGGACAAGCCCGCGATCGTGACGGGGCTCAAGAGCGTCGAGCGGACGGAAGTTGTATCCGGCCTCGAGAAGGGAGACGTGGTCGTCATCAGCCCGACGCTGGATTTACAGCCGGGCCAGGCCGTGCGCACGCATTGGATCGATCCGATGGTGGCGGCGGCGCTGAACGAGCCGAAAACCGGCGGTGATTCGTTCAAGGGGTTTCGCTGATGCGTTGGTATATCGCGATAAGATATCTCCTGTCGCACAAGCGCCAGTCGCTGGTGTGCGTGGCGGGGGTGACGATCAGCGTGACGATGTTCATCACCATGGTGGCGATGATGGAGGGGTTCAAGGACAAGTTCATCATCGAGACGGTTGAATCGAGCGGACACATCACGATTCACGATGAGCCGCGGGAAACGCGCACGAAGATCCTGGAGTTGGTTTATACCGATCCGAACGCGTTGCTGGCGGTGGACAGCGTCAAGCCGCGCGAAGACGTGAAGAAGATCAAGAACGCGGCGGGACTGATGGCCCAGCTTCGTCACCTTCGGGGGATCGAGGCGGTGGCGCCGGAGGTGGACGGCGACGCCATCGCAACCTACGGAACCAAGACCATGACCGTGAGCCTGCTGGGCATCGAGCCTGAGCAGCAATTGCGCGTGACCACCGTCGGGAAGGACGTGGTGGAGGGAAGTTTCGATCGTCTACGAACGACGGCGGACGGGGTGATCGTGGGCCGGGGCGTGGCGGATTTGCTGGGGGCCAAGCTCGACGACGAGATCACCCTGTCGAGCAATACCGGGGGACGGACGACTTCGCGGGTCGTCGGAATCTTCGCGACCGGCGTCACTCCCGTGGATTATTCGCGCGCTTATATGCTCATCAACAGCGCCCAGACCCTGCTGGACAAAAAGAACGTCATCAACGACATCATCGTGAGGACCCAGGATTACACCAAAGCTCAGGGCTATGCCGCCCAGATCGAATCGATCGCGGGATACAAGACGGAAAGTTGGCAAGAAAGCAACGCGAATTTCCTGAAAATTTTCGCCATCCAGAGCATCATCACCTACATCATCACCGGGGCATTGCTGGTGGTGGCGGCGTTCGGCGTGCTGAACATCCTCATCATGGCCGTCCTGGAGCGGGTGAATGAAATCGCCATCCTGAAATCCTTCGGCCTGTCCCGCGCGGACATCACCTGGATCTACGTTTTCCAGGGCGTCATCATCGGCCTGATCGGAACGGTCCTGGGCGAGGTCATCGGCAAGCTGGGGGTGGAAGGATTGCGGCGATTGCCGATCCAAGTGGAAGGACTCATCAAATCCGAGGGATTGCTGATGAGCGAGAGCCGTGGGATGTACGTCTGGGCGTTCGTCAGTTCGATGGCAATCGTCCTGCTGGCGGCGGTGTATCCGGCGCGGAGGGCGGCGAAGTACGACCCGGTGGAGGTGATCCGTGGCGCGCACTGAGACGATGCTGGAAATGCCGCCGGCGCGAGTGGGGCATAACCCGCCGTTGCTTGAAGCGCGGCACGTTCGGCGCGTGCTGGGGACGGGCGACGCGGCCAACGAAGTTCTTTGCGGGGTGAACCTGATCGTTCGCCGGGGGGAATATGCCTGCATTGTCGGGGCCAGCGGGTCGGGCAAGAGCACGCTGCTGTATCTTCTGGGCGGGTTGGATCGGCCGACGCGGTTCGATGCGGCCGGGCGGCCGTTCGATCCGCCGAGCCAGGTTTTTATCGAGGGGGAGAATACGGCCGATCTGAGCGATACGCAGTTGGCGATGCTGCGGAACCGGATGGTGGGATTCGTGTTTCAGTTTCACTATCTGCTGAAGGAATTCACGGCCCAGGAGAACGTGGCGTTGCCGATGTTCAAGTCGGGGCGGCTGAGCCGCCAGGCGGCGATGGAGCGGTCGGCCCAATTGCTGAAGCGGCTGGGGATGGGGGAGAAGCTGAAGCGGCGTGCCCACCGCCTGAGCGGCGGAGAGCAACAGCGGGTGGCGATGGCGCGGGCGCTGGCCAACGAGCCGCGGGTGCTGCTGGCGGATGAGCCGACGGGCAATCTCGACCGGCGGAACGGCGAATTGATCGAGGACATTTTTCACGAGCTTCATGCCGGGGGGCAGACCATCGTGATGGTGACGCACGATCTTTCGCTGGCCAAGCGCGCGGACCGGCGAATTACCATGGAGGACGGAAAAATCGTCGAGGACGAACGGATGGGGAATTAAAAGCCTCTAACAAAACAAATGCAGACACAGAGATCACAGAGGACACGGAGAAAGTACGGTTCTTTCAGCTTTATCTCTGTGTCCTCTGTGCTCTCTCTGCCCTCTGTGGTTTATTTTGTTAGGCACCCTAAATAACGGCCGTTGTGATTTTTTTTATTCGGACGTGGCGAAGGCGGCGAAAAGCGCCGATTGAGTTTTAGCCGAAGGTCTGTAGGATTTAACCGCGCTTTAACAAATGGGTTGCGACACGATGACGATGGAAGCTCAAAGGCTTGAACCGCAGGCGGTTGCGACCGGGAAGCTGGCCGGTGTGTCTCCTGATGACGCACTGCGCAAGCCGGCCGTCGTCGTCACGAAGGTCTCCATCGTCATTCCGGTTTACAATGAGGCGACGACGATCCAACATCTGGTGGGATTGGTCGTGGCGGCCCCGTTGCCGATGGGGCTGGTGCGGGAGCTGATCATTGTGGACGATTGTTCGACCGACGGAACGGGTAAGAAGCTGGATCAGCTGAAGGATCTTTTCCCCGACACGGAGATTCGGGTTATTCACAAGCCGGTGAACCAAGGCAAGGGCGCCGCCCTGCGAGACGGGTTCAAGCACGCGGCGGGAGACGTGGTGCTGATCCAGGACGCCGATCTGGAATATGATCCGAAGGATTATCCGCGTCTTTTGCAGCCGATCGCCGATGACAAAGCCGACGTGGTTTATGGAAGCCGGTTCATCGGCGAGCCGCATCGGGTGTTGTATTTCTGGCACACGCTGGGGAACAAGTTTTTGACGGCGTTCAGCAACATGTTCACGAATCTGAACCTGACGGACATGGAGGTTTGCTACAAGGTGTTCCGCAAATCGGTGCTGGATGGGATCGAATTGAGATGCAATCGGTTCGGCTTTGAGCCGGAGGTGACGGCGAAGATCGCGAAGTTCCGGCCGCGGCTGCGGATTTACGAGGTAGGGGTCGCCTATTATGGCCGCAGCTATGAAGAGGGTAAGAAAATCACCTGGAAAGACGGGATCAAGGCGATCCTGACCATCATCCGGTCGCGGTTTTCCGATTGATTTCAACGGACAGGCACGTCGATGACGCGAATGGCGGGAATCCTGGGTTTGGCGTTGCTGGCGAGCTGCGCGTTACTGGCGAGCTGCGCCGCCGCCCCGCCCTCGGCGGGCATCGACGGCCCCACCGGGCGCGCCGGCGACGCGCGGAGCGTCTCATCGCTCAACGTGCGCGACACCTGGAAGATGGATTTAGGGCCGCAGAGCATGGACATGGTGACGAAGAAGCTGACGTATCCAAAGACGGCGCGATTCGATGAGAAGGTGTATTTTGAAGCCTATTACGACGCGGCGCACGACGTGACGCGCGTGGGCGTGTATGGGAACGTCAAGTCCAACAGCGATTACGGCACGAGCTACAACAACGGCTATTACGTCACCTGGGAAGGAACCGGACGGGTCGATTCCGATTTCCCGCCGGCGTGGCGGCTCATGGACGTCGAGGTGATGGATCTCCAGTATTAATATGCGTGTTTTAATCTCCGGCGCCGCGGGATTTCTGGGTTCGCACCTGACGGATTATCTGCTGGGTCAGGGCCACGAGATCGTCGGCGTCGATAACTTCATCACCGGCAAGCCGCAGAACATCGCGCACCTCCGGGGCGTGGAAGGCTTCGCCTCCACCAACGCGCGCTTCACGTTCATCCAGGCGGACGTCATCCAGGGGGTGAAAATCGACGGGAAACTGGACCGGATCTACCACCTGGCCTCGCCGGCCAGCCCGATCGGGTACGTCCAGCATCAGGTGGCGACGCTGAAGGTGAACAGCCAGGGAACGTGGAACCTGCTGGAGTTGGCGGAGGCGAAGAGCGCGCGATTCCTGATGGCCAGCACCAGCGAATGCTACGGCGACCCGGCCGTCCATCCGCAGCGGGAGGATTACTGGGGAAATGTAAACCCCATCGGCCTGCGGAGCATGTACGATGAGGCCAAGCGATTCGGCGAAGCGTGCACGATGGGGTACAACCGCGAACGGAAGCTGGATACGCGGATCATCCGCATCTTCAACACCTACGGCCCGCGCATGGACCCCTATGACGGGCGGGTGGTCATCAGCTTCATCCGCCAGGCGCTGCGGAACGAGCCGCTGACGGTTTTTGGGATGGGAACCCAGACGCGCAGCCTGTGTTACGTGAGCGATCTGATCCGGGGGATCAATCTGACGATGGAATCCGATTTCTGCGAGCCGATCAATCTGGGCAACCCCGAAGAGGTCACGATCCTGGAGATTGCCCGGGATATCCTGGCCATGATCCCGCAGAGCGCCAGCCAGATCACGTTCCATCCGATGCCGCCGGACGATCCGCGGGTGCGGTGTCCGGATATTTCGCGGGCGAAACAGATTCTGGGCTGGAGCCCGGTGGTGCCGAGACGGGAGGGGTTGTTGAAGATGATCGATTTCTACCGGGATCAACTCGTCAAGAAATAGCGGGCAATTGTCATTGGTCATTTGTCACTGGTCATTGGTCACTGGTCATTTGCCGGACAATTCGGGATCGGGGAAACCACTGACAAATGACAAGTGACAAATGACGTCTTTTTCCTGATCTCTTTGCCGCAACAATGGCAATTCGATTGCGTCCTAATTGATGGCAACGGCGAGCAAAGGCATCAACTTGGGGCGATGAATGCGCAACCTGCTTGCATCGCAACATTTATGACATGATCGGCAAATGGTGGCGACCGGCGTCCGGTCGGAAAGAGAGGTCCATCTCATGCTATTGAGAACCACCTGCAAATTGGTCCTTGGGAGCTGTGCGCTTTCTAGTGCAATGTGCTTTGCCTGTTTCGTTGTTGGAGCACGTGCTTCCAATCTGGAGCCAATTGAATCTGACGTGTTTTACCGAGGCGTCCTGAAAGGAATGGTACCCATCCCGCAGCCCCAAGATTACAGCAATCAGATGATCCGCCTGTCGCCGGATAAGAGCCGCGATGCCTTTATGTGCTACGACGGCACCAATGGGGACCGCATTATTGTCATGGATCGGCAAACCCAAGCGGAGTCAATTTTGGCACCACCGAAAGAAGAGGTTTACGAAGCCCGGCAGATTAGAGACCTGACGTGGGACGAGAACGGCCAGATGATATACGTAATAGAAGATGGCACGGCGGGAGTAAGGGGGAAAGCCGCCTTCGCTGCGTTAGACCCACAGCAGCTAGAGGCGCAGGAAGTAAGAGACTACTTTGTCGTTTCTCGCTGTAAACCGGGTGACGCGGAGGCTCAGATTGTCGATAAGTTTCCCTGGACAGCGGGCAACGGGGTGCTTACCGCCACCAGCGGCGCGGGCAGTGTATGGGTCGTTAATCACTCACAAGACAAGGGGTGGGGATTCATCGACGTTCGAGAGTATCGGGATGGCAAGCGCATTTCTCTGCGAACGTTCCCGCTGACGTTCAAGGGTAAGCCAATTGAGTGCCATGAAGTACAATATCTGCCCAAAAGGAATGAGTTGTGGTTTCTTACTCTGTTGAAAGGACCTCATTCCGCCCGCCAATGGTGGCTTGCCGTGATGAATCTTGGAAAAAGCGGGTCCGAGGTGCAGATGATTGCCTCAGATGTTACTGGGTTGGTTTGTTCTGCCGACGAAGCAAGGATAGTTGTTTATAAATGCAGCTGGAAATACGCGGACTGGAGTTCGGGAGTTATAAATTTGCTCCTCTTGCGGCCGGATGCGCCGGATCACCCCACGACTCTGGCTTCCCAAGAGTTTTCCGACGGAGACATGGGGCCAGACTTTGCTGGATTCAGCGGGGATGGGCAAGTGTTATACTTGAAAGGCCTCGCGAAGCCCATCATGACTGCTGACCAGCTTAGGACTCCTGGCGCGTGGAAGCTATTTGAGTTAACATTGCCGAATTAGCCAGGCTCGCCTCAGCGAGGTGCATCGGCCACCCGTTTTGTGAAACTCTGCACTGTAACGGTGGACGAACTATACTTAGCGGCCCGAAGCCCCGCATGTACTTGCGGGGCTACGGCGCTTGGTCAAGATGCCATAGGTCTCAGTTCTGGCTTGTCCATTGGAGGTACCCATGAACGGCGTGACGGTTTTCGGTCGGGGCTGGGGCAGGTTGGCCGTGGTTTGCGGGGTTGGGGCGGCGCTTTGGCTGGGCCGAGGACTGCTGGGGGCGGCCGCTCCGCCGTCCACGGCACCGACGACGAATGTCTCCGCCCCTCAAGCCAATGCCGGACCAACCACGGTCGTGCGCCGCGGAGATTTGCGGCTCGATCTCGATTTCAAGGGGATCTTCGAGCCGGCCGAACCGTTTGAGGTTCGGCTGAATCCCCGGCTGTATCACGACGAGCTCATCGTCAAACACGCCATCGCCAACGGCACGAAAGTGGGCCGGGGCGACGTTTTGCTGGAACTGGAGACGGACAAGATCGACGCGGCCATCGCGGCGGCGGCGAACGATCTCCGCATCGCCAAGGCCAACCTGGCCAAGGCGCAGGCGGACGTCACTCTGGGCCAGCAGTCGGACGGCGTGGCCATGTCTGACGCCAAGCAGCAGCTTGTCGATGCCCAGACGGAACTGAAGCGCTGGGACGACTTCGACGGCCAAATTCAGTCGCTGATGAGATCGATGAGCGCCCGCATCGCCGACTTCTACGTTGAAAGCGACCAGGACGAGTTGAACGAGTTACGGAAGATGTACAAATCGGAGGACCTGACGAACGAAACGGCGGACATCGTCATGAAGCGGGCGATGCGCACCCTCGACCTGGAGACGCAGATTTCCAAGATCAACCACGGCGAGTTGGACCGGTACTCGCAATTCGAGGCCGGGGTTCAACGCGAGCAAATGTCGAACGGCGTGAACATTCAGACGGTCGGGGTCGCCCAGTTGGGGGCGTCCCAGACGCAGGGGCACGAGTTGCGTCAGACCAGTCTTGTCGCCGCCCGCGCCGCCGCGGACGAAGCGCAGAAACATCTCGACCTGCTCAAGCGCGACCGCGGGTTCTTCACGGTTACGTCGGCGATCGACGGCGTGGCGGTCTACGGGAAGTTCGATCACCAGGCATGGCACCCCATCGAACCCGATGCCCTGGCGCCCGGGGAAAAGGCGCAGGCGGACCAGGTGCTTTTGACCGTGTACAGTCCGGGCAAACTGCGTCTTGCGTTGCAGTGCCCGGAGAACGAGGTGGGGTATTTCGAGCCCGGCACGAAAGTCGGCGTCGCCCCGGTGGCGGCGCCCGGTCTCAGCTACGACGGCATTTGCCAGCCGCCGCCCGTCGTCACCGAAGCCCAAGGCCCGCAGCAGATTTTCAACGTCGTCGTCGATCTTCCATCGGTTGATCCGCGTCTGGCGCCCGGTTTTTCCGCGGACGTGAATCTCAACGCGGGCGTGCGCAAAGGCGTGCTGCTGGCGCCGGCGACGGCGGTCTGGCAGAGCAAGGTCTGGACGACTCCACCCGGGTCGAGCGTGGAGGAAGCCCGGCGGGTCGTGACCGGCGCATCGGATGGCCAGGAGATCGAGATCGTATCCGGTCTGGCCGAAGGCGACACCGTGCTCACTCAAGCCAAGCGGCCGGCCGGCGGTCAATAGCTCAATCACGATGAGGCGATCGATGGGCGCGTGTGACTTGCTGCAAAGAGTTTCTCCCTCCCCATGTACACAGGGGAAGGGTCGGGGTGGGGGTCGAACATCGATCGGCCCACGAAACCCCCACCCTGACCCTCCCCCTGAGTACATGGGGAGGGGAAGAAGGGGACTTGCGGAATGCGTCACGCACCCGCGATCGATGCGAATCGCGGCGATTTTGTTGGCGGGATTTCTGGCGGGTTGTTCCGCGGCGCCGCGCCCCGCCCCGACGGCGACCGGGCCGGCGGCCGCGCCGCAAGCGATTTACGCGCGGCCGGTGGATCGGGCCATCGCCGACGGGGTGGCGTTCCTGGAATCGAGCCAGAACCAGGACGGATCGTGGGGAACGGGGACGGTTACGCATGGGAACGAAGTGATGGTCAGCGTGCCGGGATCGCACGATGCGTTTCGAGTTGCGGTCACGGCGTTGTGCGTGATGGCGCTGCGGGAAGCCGGCGAGCACGAAGCCCACGACCGCGGGGTGGAATTTCTGGTCCGCCATTCTTGCGACGTTCGCCGCGCCGATCCCGAGCTTCTGTACAACGTCTGGGCGCACGCCTACGTCATCGAGTCGCTGTCCCTGGAATCCAGGACCAACGGCCAGGCGTCAATCCGAGACGCGATCAACTTCAATCTGGACCGCATGGAGCGGTACGAGACGTACATCGGCGGGTGGGACTATTATGACTTCGAGGCACGCGCCCAGAAGCCCGGCGGCGGACCAACCAGCTTCGGCACGGCGGCGGGGCTGGTGGCGCTGTATGAGGCGAAACAAGACGGGTTCAATTATCTGCCGGAGGTCGTGAAGCGCGGGATTCGCCGGCTGGACGAGATGCGCCTTCCCAACGGCGCGTGCCTGTATGGAACGGACTACAAATACGTGCCGCTGCTGCCGGCCAACACGGTTCGCGGCAGCGCCGGCCGCGCGGTGGCGGTGGATTATGCGCTGCGGCTGTGGGGATCGCCCAAGTTGGACGACGCCGCCTGCCGGCAGGGTCTGGATACCTTCTTCCGCGAACACGCGGCGCTAGAGAACGGCCGCAAACGGCCGTACCCGCACACCACGCTGTATCAGGTCTCGGGATATTACTATTACTTCGACCACTACTACGCGGCCTGCCTGATCGCAAGCCTGGGCGCCGACGCCAAGCGCCAATACGGCTCGCAATTGATGAACGTGATCCTTCCGCTCCAGGAGGCGGACGGCTCATGGTGGGATTACCCGATGTGGGACTATCACAAGCCGTACGGCACCGCGTTCGCGATCATGTCGTTGCTGCGATGTCGGTGAGCGGTCAATATGCGAACGCGCCGTAGAACGCGCCGTTTTCATCGCCGCGCTGCCAGGGTTCGCCGAGGGTCCCCGCCGTGTAGGCGGCGTTGACGGTGTAACCAACCTTGCGATTGGTCAGATGCACCAGGGGTGAGTACCACACCAGATTCGGCTGCTTGCAGCAATCGTTGTTGGGCATGGCCTGAACGTCCATCGCGCCGAAGCCGGGGGATGCAACGCGATATTCGCTCCCATCGTGTCGGAAGCTGATCGAGGCGCGGCGGATCGAAACGATTGTACCCAGCGATAAGCCTTCATGGGCGCGAATCGCATCAACCACGGCGTCGGCCTGGGCCTTGGTTGCGGAGGTGTCGATCACGATTTCGGACCTGCGCGGCGCGGCGGCATCGCCGAGGTTGGCCTTCGACGAGACGACGGCCATCACGCGGACGCCGGAGAGATCGGCATTGCGCCACGACCCGGAATTGAATTGCCAGGCCATCACGGCATCGCCGCCGGTGGTGACAAGTTCGCCGTTGTAGTGGCAAGCGCCGGCGAAGACGCTGGCGGTGCGGGCCTCGACGTAATCGCCGGCAAGCGGCGTCGTCAACTTCGGCAGCGGCGTCGAGTTGGAAAACAAACTAAATGCGGCGGCGATCAGCATCACGACGTTCATGGCTCACCTCTTACGAGTGCGGAGAAATCCGAAATCCGAAATTCGCCTAGTGGCCTATTCCGATTGAACGGCCGGAAATGTGATCCATTCGTGTAAAGGCCATACATGGTCGGCCAAGCCCGCCGACATGGCGGGCGTTCGTTGGCGTCCCAGG
>JBEKKC010000112.1:0-15183 GCA_050010915.1 Tepidisphaeraceae bacterium
AATGTCCTAAAAAGTCCAATAGGCGTCAATGGTGTATTGTTCGGGCGGCCATTGATGGCGGGATGGCAAGATTGTCTTCATCGTCTTTTGCGATGGCGGGACGGCGGGGGGTTTAGACGAGTTTGCCGAGAGCGGGGCTGTGGACAGGATTTCGATTCGACTGGGAACTGCCTGCGACTACACCCATTGCCATCAAACGTAGCTCTATCGTTGCGGCGATCCTCTGCGCCGGTTGCCTGCCCTGGAAAGTTAGGCTGATCACAAAGCGGCCGCGGCAGGAGTGCGATTTGGAGTTGCGGCATCAAACCGCGGAGGGCGCCGCTGGCGGTACGCGTTGGTTCGCCGGTCAACCAGCCGTCTTCTCGAACCGATGGGGTTTGTAGCCAAGTCTGTACTTATCGTCGATGAGGTAGGCTCCGTGAAGGCAAATCGAATCGGTTTCAGGTTGGGCGTTGCATTCGGTCTTTTGATCGCCGCACTCATTCTATTAGGGTTTTTCGCGCTGCGCCAGATGTCCAATACGAACGCCGCGGTTCAACAGGTGGTCGCTCGTCGCTGGCATAAGGTTCAATTGGCTCGGGATGCGCTGCACTACTCGACCCTGAATAACCTGATCACGATGCAACTATTCCTGGTGACGGATCGCAAGGAGATAGGCGTTCTGGAGGGCGCAAGGGCGAGGAATAGCGAGACGATTAGCGGGCTTATAAGGGGAATCGAAACCGCGGTCGAATCCGAGGACGAAAGATCGCTGCTGGTGAAGGTGGTCGCCACGCGCCAGGTATATATCACCAGCTACCTCACCGCGCTGGAACTGCTTCTGAATGAAGGCAAGCCGGACGAAGCGCGCCAGATGATGATCAACGTGGCGATTCCCAACCTATTGGCCTATCACAAAAGATGGGAGGCATTCGTCGACTTCGAGGGCTCGCGGATGGACGCGGCGGGCAACGAGATCGAAGCCGATTACCGCTCGGCGCATAAGACGGTTGTTTACCTGCTGGCGCTTGCGGCCATTCTGGCGACCGGCATCGCGGTCTTTGTGGTCCGAAGCATGACGAAGGAAATCTCCAACCGGCAACAGGCCGAACAGGAACTGTACGTGGCACATGAGGGGCTGAGCCGGGCAAAAGACGAGTTGGAGATTCGGGTGCATGAGCGCACCGCGGAATTGGCGAACACCAATGAGTTGCTGCGGGCCGAAGTGGTCATGCGCTCCAACGCGGAACTGGAGTTGACGCGGGCCAAGGAAGCCGCCGACGCCGCCAACAGGGCCAAGAGCGAGTTCCTGGCGAATATGAGCCATGAGATCCGCACGCCCATGACGGCCATCCTGGGCTTTGCCGACCTTATGCTCGAACATGAGCAGTCCACGAGTGACCGCCTTAATTCCCTCAGCACCATCCGCCACAACGGCGCACACCTGCTGAACGTCATCAACGACATTCTGGATCTGTCCAAGATCGAGGCCGGCGAGATGAGGATGGAGCGGATATCCTGCTCTCCTTGTCGGATCGTGGCGGAGGTCGCTTCGACGATGCGTGTGAGGGCCAAGGAAAGGAACCTGACTTTTGAGGTCAAGCTCGATGGAACGATCCCGCAAACGATCCAGAGCGATCCGACCCGGCTGCGGCAGATTCTGACGAATCTGATCGGCAACGCCGTCAAGTTCACCGAGACCGGCTGGGTGCGTCTGGCCGTTGGGCTGGTCGATCCGGCGGACAGCGCCAACCCGCGGCTGCGGTTCGACGTGCTGGACAGCGGGATCGGGATGACAACGGAGCAAATCGCGCGGCTGTTTCAGCCGTTCGTGCAGGGCGATAGCTCGACCACGCGGAGGTTCGGGGGAACCGGGCTGGGCTTGACCATCAGCCGACGGCTGGCGCGAGCGCTGGGCGGGGAGATCACGGTGGAAAGCGCTCCAGGGCAAGGCAGTCGTTTCACACTAGTGATGCCGACGGGCTCGCTGGCGGGGGTCAAATTGATCAGCCAGATCAGCGAAGTTATTGCCGGACGCGATGGGCCGCAGTCGCCGGAAACCGTGCCGCTCAATTGCCGCATCCTCCTTGCCGAAGACGGGCCGGACAACCAAATTCTGATCTCTCTTTTTCTGCGTGGCGCGGGGGCTCAGGTCACGGTTGCGGAAAATGGCCGAATCGCCTGCGAGAAAGTGGCCCAGGCGATGGGCGCCCCATGCGAAGGCGGGTTCGACCTCATCCTTATGGACATGCAGATGCCGGAACTGGACGGGTATAGCGCCACTGCCAAGCTTCGCAGCCTGGGGTACCTCGGACCGATCATCGCGCTGACCGCCAACGCCATGGCCGCCGATCGCGACAAGTGCATTCAGGCCGGCTGCACGGATTACCTCAGCAAGCCGGTCAGCCGCCCACTCCTGCTGGAAGCGGTGCGCCGGCATCTGCTTGGATCAACCGCATCTGGACCGGCGGAGTCAGACGGTTCGCCCACAAGCTCGCAGGAAAACGAGCTTCCTCTAGATGGTTCGCGCGGGGCTATCCTGACGCCGCGGCCGCATGAGGGACAGGCCGCTTAGCCCGAGCACGGCGATCAGGCCGTTGACCGGCTCGGGAACGGGAACCGTCGTGAATTGCGGATCGACCGAAATGGGGTAGGATCCTCCGGCTTTTAGAGTCACGCCCCATTCGAATGCCCATTCCCCATCTCCCGCGGTCGACTTGCTGGCATCCGACAAGGTGCAAGGCGTGGTGGAACTGGAAATGCTATTCAACAGGTTCGGATACACATTGGCCTCATATTCGGCCGATGCCGGGCTGACGACATCTTGAACCTGCAATCCATTTCCCACGTCTGTCGCCGTGTTGGCGCCGGAAATCGTCACCGTCTGGCCAGTAGTCGAGTCTCCAAGATTGTAGTTGGCGTACTCGAAGAAGTAATAAGTCTGCGTTGACGTTCCATCGTTGCTGATGTCGATAGTGTCGCTGAGGTCTGATTTATCCGATCCGAGCAGACCCCCGGCCAGCGAGTACGTCACCGAAATTTGCAGTCCATTGGACGAGCCATAGACCAGCCGCGCCCAATTGTCCTGCCCGTCACCGGTGGTGTCCTCGAGCGTGATCGTCGGGGCGCCGAGCGTGTCAATGCTGACCTGGCCGCCGGTGCTGCCGGTCCGAACCCAGAACCACTCCTGGTGGATCTGGTTCTGGCCGTTGATGGACCAATTCTCAAGGCCCGCGGAACTGGTGGGATCGATGGTAGCGGAGGAGTTGGCATACGAGAGCACGATGTTGGCGGCACTGCAATGCCGGGTGGCGCAAGGGCTGAACAGCCAGGCTGCCGCCAGCGCGGCGCCCACTCCAATCGAGTTGCCTCTGAAAAAGGACTGCCAGCGACGACGGACATGAGACGTATTCACGTTTTCCTCCAGACTCCGTTGCGATTTCTCCCGAACCACCGGCTTGGTAACTTCAGCCGGTGCGGCCTTTGTGGCGCCGCGAATCCGCGATGCCTGGGCTGCCTCCGGGCGCTTGAACTTGGCGGCCAGCACGCTAGCCACGACCTGTTCACCGCCCGACCGGTGTGCGAACCAGAAATCCTCGAAGTGCGAACCAAAAATGCTCGACGTGCGACCCCGGTCTTTCGTTCCGCATTTTCTTTGGTTGCCCTGGTTCCGCTCCGGTAAGGAATCACGCACCCACAAAGCCGCAGGAGGTCGCAACCTCAGACAGCACAAGGATTAACTTAGACCATAAGACCATGGATTCAAGGAAAATTACCATTATTTTTTTAGAATATTGCTGCTTATATTGCGTCAAATGTGTACCAATAAGCGACACAATCAGAGTGGCTGGACGGCATCGCAAATCCCGCGGTTGCAGAATGAACGTGGGTCAATAATGCGGATTTTTGCCAAGGTTGTCTGGACGAGGACAAATGGGGAGCGAGATTGCGTTTCCCAGCCAGCCAAATCTATAATCTGTTTTCTCCCAGGTGTCGGTTGGCTGGCGGCGCAATTGAAGGGGTGTTAAGCGGACACGTCGATTGTTCGGTTGCGGTGAAGAATGAAAAGGCGACTTATCCGCATCGCGATCTTGGCCGGGGCCGTGTTTGTTTTGCTGGGGATTACGCTCACCATCATTTTCCTCCACGAGGGGCCGGGATCGCTCCAGGACTGGATCGGTTCGCAGCTCCAGGACATCGCCAATTCCTATCTCAATCCCAGGCTCAGCTTCACGGACCTGGCTTACGAATATCCGCTGACGGTGTCTCTTAGAAATCTGCATTTGACCGCGGACGATCCCACCCATCCCGGGCACACCATCGACATCATCGCCTGCGCGCATGCGGTGGTGTCGTTGGCGGAGATACCGTCGGTCGGCAAGCCGATCGTGATCGAGAAGATCGCGCTCGATGAGCCGCTGATTTCCGCGATCGCGGTGAAGCCGCGATCGAAGAACTTTGTGGGGTTCTCGGACTTGATCCGCGGGGGAACCGGCGGCTCATCCAGCGCCAGCAGTTCGGGAACTTCAGGAAAGCTGAGCGACGTTTTCCGGATGCGCCTGGTTCAGATCGCCAACGGCAAGATCGTTTACGATCCGCGCATTGAGGGCACGGTGCCGATGACGCTGGATCAGATCAACACCCAGTTGAATATCTCGCCGGCGAATGCGGGCTGGTACAGGCTCGACACGGATATCGCCCGCAAGCCGGTCTTCGACCTTCAGGTGAACGGACTATTGAACCTGGATTCGTTCAGCGTGCGCGACGTGGACGTGAAAATGCTGGCCGACCTGGGCCAGGACAAGCGCGATTTTCTCCCGCCGGAATTGCAGGCGATGCTCAAGCAATATCAGGCCAGCGGCAAGTTGAACGTGGAACTGACCGGATCGATGCCGGTGATGGATCCCATGCATGGCCAGGTGCAGGCGCGCGTCAAGCTCGATCGCGCCAACCTGGTGATGAGCGGAATGCGCATCCCGGTGGACAATCTGGACCTTAAATCTCAATTTGCCGACGGCAACGTGACGATGTCCTGGCTGCGGATCAGGGCCCTGGGCGGATCGGCCGATCTGTCCGGATCGGTGGCCTTGAACGAGCGTCTGGATGCCGATCTGCATCTGAAGGTCGCGGGGATGGTGCCGGAAAAACTCCTGGCCGATCCATCGCTGACTTCCGCGTCGCCGGCGCGGCTCGATCTTGAATTCAACCTGGCGGCGTCGCTGATGAGCCTCCTGGGCAAGGCGCCGGCCAAACCGGGTGTGCCGCTGGCGACGGTCGGGTTGAAAGATTTCCGGCTGTCGGCGGACGATCCGGTCAACCCGGGACAGAAGATCGACGTCGTCGCGTGCAGGAAGCTCGACGTCGCGTTGACCGAGCCGGTCATTTCCGGCAAGCCGATTTCGATCGATCGCGTCGTCCTCGACCGGCCGGTGATCTCAGCCGTGTCGGTGACGCCCGGGTCGATGCGGTTCGTGGGGGTTCCAAATTTGCCGGCCCAGTCCTCGTCACCCGAGGCGGCCCAATCGCCGGCGGTACCCGCGCCATCGGCGGGGGCGCCCGCGACGCAGTCCTGGAAACTCGGCGACGTGCTTCGAGTGAAAGCCTTTCAACTGAACGACGCCAAAATCATTTACGATCCGCGCATTCCCGGCACGCAGCGAATGTGCCTGGATCCGATCAGCACGTCGCTCAACGTCGATCCTGACGATCCCGGGAGCTATCGCTTCGACGCGGCCATCAGCCGCCAGCCGGTTTTCAACCTCGCCGTCAACGGGGAAATCGACGTCGACAATCCGGGATTGCAGAACCTGAACGTCCATCTTCAGGCGGACCTGACGCGGGGCCAGCTCGATTTTCTCCCGCCGCAATTGCAGGTGGTCGTGAAGGACACGAATGCCAGGGGAAAGCTCGACCTGCGGGCGGAAACGTCGGTGGCGATGTCCAATCTGGCCAAGGGGAAAGCCAAAATCGATCTGGAAATTCAGAATATCGATCTCAACCAGGGCGGGATGCGGATCGCGGTTGACGATGCCTCGATTTCGGCGCGTCTTGAGGATCGAAGGATTTGGTCCAGGATCAGGATCAGCGCCCTGAAGAACGTGTTTGAGGTTTTCGGCTCGGTCGCGCTGAATGACCGGCTTGATTCAGACCTGACGTTGGAGCTCAAGGACGTGGCGCTTGAATCGCTGCTGTCGGCGTTAAAGCCGAACCAGTCCGCCCCGACCACCTCGACGAAATTGAATGCCGAGATCGAGGTCCAATCGCCGGTCATGGTGGCGATGGGAGCGATCGCGCCGGCGGCGAATGAGCCGGTGGCAGTAGTGAACGTTCGGAACTTTCGGCTGACGGGAGACGATCCGCTGTTGCCCGGCCAGCCGCTCGATTTCGTGAAGTGGGACAACGTGAACGTGGCGTTGGCGTCGCTGCCGACGGTTGGCGAGCCGGTGGCAATCGACCACGTCGTTATCGCGCACCCGGCGGTTCGGGCGATCGCGATGGAGCCGCAGTCGAAGGAACTTGCCGGGTTCAGTGCCTTGCGGAACATGGCGGCAAGCCTGATGCCGCCGAAGAGCGTGGAGCCTACGACCTTGCCCTCCACCCGGCGGGGGATGGCGACGTTTCGGCTGAGCGATTTGGTTCACCTGGGGAAACTGGAGATCGCGGAAGCGTCGATTGATTACAATCCGCGCATCGAACGCACGGTCCCGATGTCGCTGGAGCACGTCCATGCGAAAGTGGACATGGATTCGGAGGATGCCCAGGCGTATCGGTTCGACGTGCTGATTCCGTCGAAGCCGGATTTCAATCTGGAAATCGCCGGCCGGATCAACCTTGACACGATGGTCTTCAAGCCGCTGACGGTGGACCTGACGGCCCAGATGGGCAAGGACCCTGCGAGCTATCTGCCTCCGCAGGTTCAGCGAATGCTGGCGCCGTACGATCCCGTCGGCTCGCTGGGCTTGCACGTGGATGCGGCGTTGCCGCTGTTCGATCCGATGGCCGGCGATTTCACGACCGAGTTGAAACTGGACGACGTGAAGGCGACGGTTGGTCAATACAGAATTCCGGTCGATCACGTCAGGTTGCCGATGGTGATCAGAGGTAAACAGGTCGAGTTTATGGATTCCTCGTCGATGGGTGGACCGATGGTTTCGGCGCTGCAAGGCACGGCGAATCTGACGGGGACGGTCACGCTGAACGATCGGCTCGATTCAACGATCAAGCTGAACGAGGATGGGATGCTGCTTCAGGCCTTGATGGCCGACAAGATCACGGAGCCGAAGAGCCAACTGATCGGGGCGGTTCACCTGGACCTGAATCTGGTGAACGCGCCGGTGCTGGTGGTGATTGCCAAGGCAATGCCGCCATCGACCCGGCCGGCCGATCCGCCCTCGTCGCGGGCCTCGGCTGAGCTGCCGGAAAACTGGGGCTCGGCGCATATCGAACTGACGCAGGCCCGGCTGGTCGGACTTGAGCTGATTCAAGGCATGAGCAACTACGCAAAAACCGCGTTCACGGATCTTTTCAATCGCCAGAACAAGGATAAGCCGCGGAGCGTGGTCCCGAAGGAAAGCGCGCAAGTCACCTGCACGTTCGACCGGGACCACATCACCATTTCGCAGATGCACTACGAGGGCGAGGACATCGCCGCCGACGGCAAGGGCTACGTCACGCTCACCCAGCAGGTGGACCTGGACCTGACCGGCGGATTGATCTCAAAGCTCGGCGCCCTGGGCGGCGTGGGGACCTGGATCAAAAAGGCCAACGATTCGCTGCTGTACTATCACGTTTACGGCACGTTCAAGGATTTGCACTACGAAGTGAAGCGCGGCAACGGCGAGCCGATCATCCTGGGGGTCAAGAAGCTCGCCAAGGAAGGCGAGAACGCCGTGGACAAGGGCGCGAAAGTCGTCGGCAAGGGCATCAATAAGGGCTTGGACCAGGCCGGCTCGTTTTTCCACAAATTGATTCATCACAACGATAAGGACCAGAATCAGAGCCAGACGCAGCCGTCTTCGGAACCGGATCAGAATTAACATTGAGATCCTTTTCCTCTTCGCGGCCTTCTTGCCTTTGGGTCGTCTTCCGTAAAGATTACCGCGAAGACGCGAAGGAGCGAAGTTACGCGAAGTCAGATTGTCAATCATAATTCTTCGCGCAACTTCGCCGCTTCGCTCCTTCGCGGTAACGCATTTGACGATAACCGATCGCGCGGCGAAACGGCGTGTTTTTGGCTGCTTTTTGGGGGCGCTGACAATGACGCGGTTTTTGATAGCGCCAGGGCCGACTACTGTGTCAGCGTCAGCGCGCGAATCGGCGCGTGCGCAGATGGGGAAAGTTGCGCCAGAGGGTGGAGCAGGGGAACAGTGGATCAGTAGAGAATTCATGGGAAACTCGAAAATTCGACTGACGAACGTCGAAACGGGGACCGGGCGCGAAGGGTCCCTCTATATTTAAGGCCGGGAGGTGAAAGAATTGTGCGTGTTTTTGGAATTCGGCGGATTTTTTGGAAATATTTTTTGGGGCGGGACTAAGAGATGAACCGCCAAGACGCCCTGCGCTGGCTGTGCCCGCAACGTAAAGAGTTTAACCGCGAAGGGGCGAAGGTCGCGAAGTTGCGCGAAGCGGAGCGAAGCCAGGGTACGAAAGCGGGGGGCATGTTGCCCTTTATTCGCCCCGACGTTCTAATTCTCAAAAGGGAAATCTCGAGTGGCCACTTATATTCTCCCGGTGACCCGGTGAACGAACAACCGAGATTGAATTCGCTCGTAGGGCAGGATTCGCTTAAGAAAGCGCTGCTTTCTCAGATCGCCGAAGCACGAACCCGTTTGGTTCCACTACCGCATATCTTATTATGCGGCCCCCCAGGCCGAGGGAAAGCGACAATTGCCCAAGCCGTGGCCCGGGAAATGAACGCGCTATGCCAGTTCGTGGCCGCGAACTCTCTCAGGAGAGGTGCTGATATCTGTGGGATTCTTGCAAAACTGGGTCGAGGCCATGTCTTGGCGGTTCTGGACATCGACACGATCCAAGAAGTCGTTTTGGAATTCTTGCTGCCAGCAGTACAGGATTTTAAGTTTGTCGTGCCTTTGATGCACCCGCGATCGGTCACGATCCCGATCCCACCGTTCACGTTGATCGGTACGACATCTAAACGGTCGCGGGTGAACGAGAGATTGGCGCAATGGATGACTTCCTACGATTTAGCGCCTTATACCGATGACGATATGCAAAAGCTCCTATCACACCTGGCGACCCGTGAGGGGCTTACACTCGCACCGGATGCGTCCGAACTTCTTGTTCAATACAGCGAGTCCTCCCCGCAAACCGCATTCGCGCTTCTGAAGAGGCTCAAGACTTACGAGTATGGCAAGGGAGGATACTTATCTTGCGATAGCGCGTCCGCCGCCCTTTGCGGTCTTGGATACCGTCGTAATGCCACAAATTCGCGCGATCTCATGAAAACCCTCCGGGCAATGTCGGGCACCGAATTCGAGAGCTTCGTGGCCGATGTATTCCAACGGTCCGGATACGCCTCCGAGTTGACGCCCTCGACGGGCGACCATGGTATCGACATAATTCTTCGCAAACTCGGTAGGGTAATCGTCGTCCAATGCAAGCGGTGGGACGGCGCGGTCGGCGAGCCGGTGCTGAGAGATTTCTACGGTGCAATGGTCGCCGCACGCGCAGACTCCGGTTTTGTTGTGACCACGAATACCTTTACTGTGCAGGCCGTTGATTTTGTGAAAGACAAGCCGATTGAACTTTACGACATCGATGCGCTCGTTGGGCTATGCCTTGACATCGGGAAGGTGCCGCGCGGTTCGCCGGAGGATGGCTTGTTTGGCGAGGAAACAGGAGACGCAAGCCATTAAGCGCGAATACCTGCAAATTAACTAAAGGGTCGTCCTTTATCCGCTCCCCCTTCTAATTCTCACAATGGAAATCTTGAACGGCCCCTTATATTCTCCGGCCGTTAATCGTGCCGAGCTTCCTTTTGGCCAGCGTCCGGCGGCGCAACGCTGGCCGCGCCGGCGCAGACGACGTGGATCATCGGATTCTTTCCGCCGGAATGTTGAGGCCCCATAACTACGAAAAGCTGATCGAAGACCCATACGGGTGCTTTTTCGCCAGTCGTCGCGTATAGGCCGGCCTTCGTAAAAATTACCGTTTGGCCGCGCGGAAGCATGGCCCACTGAGAGAGTGTTTCGTTCGACACACTCCCGAGGCGTTTAGCGTCGATCGCCAAGGTTATCATCCAGCGACGCACTCCATCTTCGGTTGTCCTAAAGGCGCGCTCGGTCGAGTTACCCTCTTGAACCGACCAATGGACGAGGTTGAGGGGGTCGCCATCCAAAATAGCAGTGCCCGCGTTACCGTGGCTACCCAACGGATTCATATCGCTCCAATCGGTTAATTTCCCGTTTTCTTCCGCGAGCCTGGCTTTCCCAGGAAATCCCGCAGTTCCGGCATTTCCTGACAAATTACCTCCCTCACATGAGGGATAATCGGAGCTCCGCCGTATTGACGGCGCTTTCGAGGATATTCATGCAAATAACGCCAACTGTCAAACGCATCGTCGGAAACCTTCATAGCCTTTCTGAAAGGCTGCGGGGTGCGGTCTTTCGGGTATTTTCTCCAAAGTTCGTCCCATGCCTGATCATACAGTCCCCTAATTTTAATCTTATGTGTTTTGGTAAGCCCCTTGAACAGCTTTGACATTAACAAGTGCGTCTGTGTCCATTTTGGGAATTCATCTCTTTCGATATGGATGAGGCATTTAAGGTACAGCTCAAGGGAGAAGGCGGAATTCACAATAATGGGAACAAACATCGGGTGGTCCCAGTGGTTAGCCAAATCATCCGCCCAGGATTTTGTGAGGAATTCGGATGCCCGTTCGAAGTCTCTCGCCTGTAGAAAGATGCGAATTCTTTCGTTTCGCAATTTTTTCGTATCTTTCATTCGGCCACTTATCCGGCCGGAGGACTTGGGGGTCAAGTATATTGTTACCGGAGTTTTGCGGGTGTTTTGTTCCGGCCCGGGGAAAAAATAAGAGGATAGTGCAGTCGGGCATGTGGTCAAATGCAGCAACGCGAGTTCGCGGAGCGCATACCCCGGGTTGCGGATCTCATTTGTGGCCCGGCTCGATTCGATTTGGAATCCATTGGAAAAGAAGTCTCACGCAGAGGCGCAAAGCTCGCCAAGTCTTCTTTGCGACTTTGCGCCTCTGCGTGAGCTATTTCTTCTGGAGGGAGGGCAGGCCGGTTAACCATCGGCTTTGCCTGCCGCGATAGCCTCGTGCCGCAGGCTGGCGGCGGTGAATAGGTTCACAAATTCATCGGCGGTCAACTGCATGAAGGCCTCGACGTATCCTTTGCCGTGCAGGTGCTGAAGACTGCGACATTTGTTCAGGCCGAGGGCGGCGGCGGCGTAGTCGTGAGTGCTCGTTTGGCTGGGAAAGGCGTCGATGGCTTGACGCTTGACGTCGGCGATTGAGGTGATGTCCACGCAGCAATTGGCCAGGGTTGGCGTCCAGACCTCGTAGCCGCGGATCAGCAGACGTTGGGCTGATTCGCGGGGGAGTTTGGAGACGATCGCGTGCAGCAGACGATTCGTGGACCAGTGGTCGCGATGGGCATCCGTGAGGGCGGGGAGATAGACGTATTTGGGATTTCTCTCGATGAAGAGTTGGTGGATTTTGTCCGGAATGCCCGGCGTTTCGCCTAATTCGCCGTCGGGGGCGTCGAAGAAAATCGGCGGGGGGGTGCCGAGGATTTGGGCGGCGCGGCGGCTTTCGTCTCTTCGCCGCTCGATGAGTTTTCCGTCGCCATTGTATCCGCCCCAGCGGCCGTCGGTCAGGATGGCCACGGTCACGGGCGCACCGGCGAGAATGTGGCGGCGAAGCGTGCCGCCGGGGCCGATGATCTCATCATCCGGATGGGGAGCCAGGACCAGAACGGGCTGGTCGTCGAAATCGGCGATCAATTCCAATGGCCGGTCTTCCCATGGGCCAACGAGCCACAGGCGCAGGGAGCTGTGGGCATCGCGCGGAATGAGGCGGCGTTTTACGGCGCGAGTGAATTTGGTGAGCTTGCTCAAGACGGGGCTCAATTCGTCGCCATGATGCAGACGGTGGCGGGTTTCACCTTGGTGACCACTTCCTCGGTGGAAAGCGACAAACCGGTTTCGGCGCCGGCGGCAACGTCGACGTGATTGCGACGGAGGAATTCACGGATATGGCCGGCGCTGATCCCGATGCCGTAGCTGTCGTATTCGCCGGTGGTCAGGCTCTTCATGCAGACGATGGCCATGACGTTGCCGAACTTGTCGGCGATGGGGCCGCCGCTGTTGCCGGGGTTGACCTTGGCATCGGTGAGCACATCCGCGCCGTTGCCCTGGTCTTGGGAGCTGGAGGAGACGACGCCGCGGGTGATCTTCAAATCCGCGCCGAGTTGATCGATCATGGGAAATCCCATGACGACGCAGTCGGCGCCTTCGGCGGGCGAATCCTGGGGCGACAGGCGAATGAACGGAACCTTGCGGTTCGGCTTGGGGATTCGGATCAGCGCAAGATCGTATTGATCGTCAATGGCCACGACTTCCGCGGACGAATGTGTGCCGTCGCTTAGCACGACCAGCAGAGTTTTGCTGCCCTTGGCGACGTGGCGGTTGGTGAGGATCAGGCCCGAGTCGGAGATGAAGAATCCGGTTCCGCTCCAGCCGGCCTGGCCGAGGTCGGGGCCGGGCTCGGGTTCCGGACCGGGACGGGCGCGCGGAATGGGGGGCGGAAGCAGCAGAAAGCGGTAATCCGCAGCCGGGCCGGAAATGTCGTACTTGGATTGAAGCAGGTTGGCGGCCTCCAGGGTCGGCCGCATTTTCGGCAGGGTCCGCAGGTCCTGGGGCGCAAGCGCCAATGCGGTGACGAGATTTTGCACCACGTCCTTGCTGTCCTCGATCCTGGCGGCGGAAAGGAAATTGTCGATGGCGATCTCAAAGCGCTTTTGGAAAATATTCGCCACGCCCAGATTGTTCTCGGCCTCGGAGGATTGGGGCTTGAGCCGGAGCGAGGCGGAGAAATATTGCGCTCCGCCGTCGTAATCCTTCTGCAACATCGAGACGTAACCGAGCGAAAAATTGGTCAGGAAGGAATTGGGATAAATCTTGACGCTCTGTTTGAGCTTGTCGATGGCCTGGAGGGTTTCATCCTTGTCGAGCATGTCGACGGCCTGGCGGGTCAAATCGGCGGCCTGGGCGATGATCTTCTTGCGCTGGTCGCCGCCGACCCAGGCGCCGTTGATTTTCTCGGCCCCGTCGGTGGCCAGCTTTTTCCAGCGGTCGAGTTCCGACTTGGCGGTGGCGATATCGGAGAAGTCGGGGTACTTGTCGACAAACTGTTGCCAGATGGATACCGCCGCCAACGCCGATTCCGAGCCTTCGGCCCGTCCCCGAGCGGCGCGGAACGCCTGCGAGGCGTCGTCGGTGGCGAAATCGGTTGAGCCTGAAGCGCTGTCGGAATTGGAATCGCCGCTGTAGGACTGGACGTCCTCCTTGGCGACGATTTTGCTGCTGCCGTCCGACAGTTTGACCCAGTATCCGTCGGCGGTCTTGATGATGGTTCCTTCCAGGACGGTGCCGTCGTTGAGGACCAGCTTGGCGGCCCAAGCGGCCGAGACCGTGAGCAGGAAAATGGCCAGGAACCAGCGGAAAACGGCTTTCAATCGCATACAACGACCCGTGCTTATCCAGCCTGCAACCCGTAAGCCATTATGCGCCGTGTCCAACGAAATTGCACGCAAATTGCGATGGGTGCGTGGGCCAACTCGATGTTCGACCCCCACCCCAACCCTCCCCCTGAGTACAGGGGGAGGGGGAAATTCTTTGCGGCGAGTGACACGGCGGCAAATGCGGATAGGCGGGCGCATTGCATTTGGAATCGCGGCGCGGAGAATTGCACTTCAACAATATGGATCGCACGGCGGAGATATCTCGGCAGACCAAGGAAACCAAGGTGAAGCTGTCGCTGAACCTCGACGGGACGGGGAAGACGGCGACCGAAACGGGCGTGGGGTTTTTCGATCACATGATCGAGCTTTTGGGGAGGCATAGCCTGATCGACCTGTCGGTGCACGCGGAGGGGGATTTGCAGGTGGATGCGCATCACACGGTCGAGGACGTCGGCATCGTGCTGGGACAGGCACTGGAAAAGGCGCTGGGCGACAAGCGCGGAATATGCCGCTATGGATGGGCCATCGTGCCGATGGATGAAACGTTGGCGCAGGTGGCCATCGACCTGTCGGGACGGCCGGCGTTTGTTTACAACGCGAAATATTCCGGGGGGACGGTCGGGAATTTCCCGGTGGAACTGATCGAGGAGTTCTTTAAGGCGGTGGCGATCAACGGGAAGCTGAATCTACACATCAACGTGGCCTACGGCGGAAACAATCACCACATAGCCGAGGCGATCTTCAAGGCCACGGCCAAGGCGCTGAGACAGGCGGTGAGCCTGGATCCACGCAACCCCGACGTGCCGAGCACGAAGGGATCGCTGGGATAGGAGACGGCGGGGTCGGTCATTGCAGCCCGTCCCATCGTTCCGGGTCCAGGGCATAGATTTCGAGGATTTCCTCGAATCTTGAGTCGAGGGCACCATTGCAATTATCGAATGCGTGCGAATCGTTGCGGGGAACGGGGGTCTGACGCTCATCCTGGACCGGCGGTGGGTCCAACGGTTTTTCGTTTTTCTCCGGCTTCATGCGAACCTCCATTACGCATGAAATCCAATGTGGGGACTGGGGAAGCAAACGAGGTGATGTGAAGGGCGGGGGTTATCCGGACGTGGGAAGGGTAATCCGGGCAGGTTCAGACGGATGGGATGGGGCGTGCGACGATTTCAATTCGTTGGCTGAGTGGCGGCATCTTCCGATGCCGCGGGGTCCAGCCCTCTCCCGGAGTACGACTCGAACGAGCTTGTCGAAGTCCGGGAGAGGGGGGGATGAAGACGAAGATGCATTCGGATGTTTAGTTGTTGACGCCGGCGGCGCTGGCGACGGCCGGTTCGCGCTCGGGGGCGGCATTTGCCGACGAATGGCTGCGGATGCGCATGCCGTAGAACGAGCGGTAAACGAAACAGAGCGCGATGAGGAAGAAAGCCGCGGCCAGGGCGTATTTGACGGGACCCTCGACCGTCACGGCTAGTTCGACGGC
>JBEKKC010000113.1:0-15182 GCA_050010915.1 Tepidisphaeraceae bacterium
TGAATTTTGACCTTTCCCCACAATCCTCTTACCTTCTGATTTGCACACATGCGACGTTATTTCCCCACTTTCGACGAATTCTCCGCTTCGGCCCAGACCGCCAGGATCGTCCCCGTCTATCGCCTGCTCCTGGCCGACCGCCTTACCCCGGTCAGCGCCTTCGAGGTCCTCGGCCGCGAGCAGCACGCATTCCTGCTGGAAAGCGTCGTCGGCGGGGAAAAGATCGGCCGATACAGCTTCATCGCCGCCGGCCCTCGCCTCGTTTACCAGGTGGCCGATGGCCACGCTTCCATCCAGCCCGTCGGCAAACCCCCTCACGAATTCACCACCGCCGATCCGCTGGCCGATCTGCAAAAACTCCTGCCGGCCGAATCCTGCCATCGCGACAAGCATCTCCCCGCCTTCACCGGCGGACTGGTCGGATACGCCGGATACGACACCATCCGTTATTACGAAAAGGAAAAGCTCCGCTCGCCGCCCCCCGACGACCGCAGAATTCCCGATCTCCTCTTCGCGCTCTATGGCGAACTCGTGATCTTCGATCACGTCGATAAAACCATCAAGGTCGTCGCCAACGCCGAGGTCGGCGCCGGCAACGCCGAATCCGCCTATCGCGACGCCTGCCGCCGAATCGACGAGATCGTTTCCCGCCTGCATCAGCCGCCCAGTTCAGCCCTCGGCGAAATCGATCCCACGGCCCCGCTTTCCCTCGCCTTTTCCACCAACTGCACCCGCGAGCAATTCGAGCAGATGGTTCGCGCCGGCAAGGAATACATCAAGGCCGGCGACATCTTCCAGTTCGTTCCCAGCCAGCGCCTGCGCGTCAATTCCACCGCCGATCCGTTCGACGTCTACCGCGCCCTGCGAATCATCAATCCCTCGCCGTTCATGTTCTATCTGAAAAGTCCCGCCTGCACGCTGATCGGCTCCAGCCCGGAAATCCTCTGCCGCGTCACCGACCGCATCGTCACCAGCCGGCCCCTGGCCGGCACCCGGCCCCGCGGGGCGACCGACGAACTAGATCAGGCCCTGGAACGCGAACTCCTCGCCGACCCCAAGGAACGCGCCGAGCACATCATGCTCGTCGATCTGCACCGCAACGACGTCGGCCGCGTCGCCAAAGTGGGAACCGTCCGCATCAGCGACGTCATGACCGTCGAGCGATACAGCCACGTCATGCACATCACCAGCAACGTCACCGGCCAACTTCAAGACGGTCTGACCGCCCTGGACGCCCTGCGCGTCAGTCTGCCCGTCGGCACCGTCAGCGGCGCCCCCAAAATCCGCGCCATGCAGATCATCGACGAACTGGAACCCACACGCCGCGGCCCCTACGGCGGTGCCGTCGGCTACCTCGACTTCTCCGGCAACATGGACACCTGCATCGCTCTTCGCACCATCGTCTGGCACAACGGAATCTTCGACGTCCAGGCCGGCGCCGGCGTCGTCGCCGACTCCGTCCCCGAAAACGAATACGAAGAAACCATGAACAAAGCCAAGGCCATGCTCAAAGCCGTCGAGATCGCCCAGCAGGGGTTCTAATCCATTTAATTCACCGCGAAGTTCGACATGAGGCGATGCCTCACCCCCAGAGGATGAAAATGAAGTTGAGCCTGTTTCGCGGGGCGACGGTGCCGGACTGCTGGTGGGGCGTCGAGTATGGGTCAGGAGCGTCAAAATGGTGAAGATGGCGTTCGAAAATTCCATGATCGAAACGCCCCGCGAATCAGGAAAAACGTTGTTCCACACTCCAAACCTCGGTATGCTCCGCAAATTATGGAGTGCCCCAAAACGCGGAAGGATGGACTTTGTCACCTCTGTTTTCGGGGCCGCATCGTAGCGTGCGAAGCCCGGTTCTGAAGAACCGGCATTTGGTCCCGAACGAGGTTGTCACATGTCAAAACGACTGCGCTTGCCCGTCGTCCTATCGGCCCTGTTCCTGATCACCGGTTATTTGCAGGCTCAGCCAACGGCCCATTACGTGCCGGGGGTGGAGGCTTGCGAGGCGCCTTCGATTCCAGGGCCGGGACTCTATTTCCGCGATTACAACTACTTTTATTATGCCGACATGCTCAACGACACCTCGGGCCACAGCGGCCCTCCGTCGAATTACAACGTCTTCACCTACGCCCAGGTGCCGCGTGTGATCTGGATGACGCCTTTGAAATTCCTCGGCGCCGACGTCGGGACCAGCGCGCTGTTGCCGGTGATTCAGCAAAACGTCCGGGCCGGGTCTTTTGAACAGAACCGCTTCGGCGTTGGCGACCTCCTGGTCGACGGCATCCTGGCATGGCACCCTGAGCATTTCGATTTCGTGGTTGCGCCCGGCGTCTGGTGCCCAACCGGGGCGTCGTCGCCGGCGCCGAGTGCCGATCCGGGACTGGGCTACTGGGGCGGTATGTTGACCGTCGGGGCCACGTGGTGGATCGATCCACAAAAGACCATCGCCCTTTCGGCCCTGAACCGCTACGAGTTCAACTCCGTCAAGCACGGCACCGACATCACCCCCGGTGAGGCCTACACCCTGGAATGGGGTCTGGCCAAGAATCTTCCCAAGGGCTTCATGGTCGGCGTGGCCGGCTATTATCAGCAGAAAGTAACCCCCGACAGCGGTAACGGCGCCGACCACCATCTGGACATGGTGGCGTCCGTCGGCCCGGATATCGGCGGCGTGATTCCCGTGATCGACGTCATCACCACGTTCCGCTGGGAATACGAATTCGCCGCCGAAAACCGCGCCCGCGGACAGGCGTTCATCCTGACGTTTACCAAGCGGTTTTGATTCAAGCCAAGGCAGCCGCCATGGCCCATCTTCAAATGCGCTACCGCGAAGGCGCGAAGGACGCGAAGTTGCGCGAAAAAAAAGGCAAGATTTGATTTTGACCTTCGCGCAACTTCGCGTCCTTCGCGCCTTCGCGGTAAAATTCTTTGGGTTGCGGGCAGAACTCGCGCTGGGCGCACTTCGCGGTGAATGATCCGGACTGACCGGCTCAATTCCGAACTTGCACCGGCAGACCACGGCGCGGTTCGGCAGGCGACAAACCGCCTTCCACGGTAATCGGCAATGACGTCACCTCGACGCTCGCCGGCGCAAGTCCATCCCGCCTGGCGGTCAGGGTGATCGTTCCCGGCGTTCGCGTTGATCGGATTGACACGCGGTTGATGCCGCACTCCGTGTTGAGATAGAGATTGTTGGTCGAGTCCACGATGCCGCTGTTGTATCCGCCGCGCCACACGGCGGGGCCGGTGAGCGCGAAGTCGATGCGCCCTTCATCCGTCGGGCATCGCCGGCCCGCGGCGTCCACGACTTCCACGTCGAACAGCGCCACGTCCGCCCCGTCGGCGCGCAGGCCGCCGGGACCCGTGATCGCGGTCAGCTTCACGGCCCGCGCCGCTCCGGCAGTGGCAAGCTCGTATTCGCAAGCCGCCTTGCCCTCTTCGTATCCGACGGCCTTGATTGTGCCCGGCGTCCAAACAACCTCGGGAAACGAGAAAACATATCCGTTGGTCGGATGATCCACCCGCCCGATCGGCTTGCCGTTTACGCTCAACTCCACGGCCTGGCAGTTAGAGACAACGTGCATCGTCTTGGTCGTCCCCGGCGGATACGTCCAATGCCCGATGATATGAATCGCCGGCCGATCATCCTGCATCACTTGATAAGTGTAATACGCCTCCTTGGGCAGCCGGACGGCGTCAACCTTGCCGCTGACCCGGCACACCTCGCTGGAATCCTGCCGGCCATCAGCGTTGGAATCCGAGAAATAGATCGAGGCATATCCCGACCATTTCGCGTGCCGCGGATCGGCGTTGGAGATGCGGTTCGACCAATACGCCCAATACCGCGCCGCCGCCGCCAGGCAGAACGTCTCGCTGTTCCAGTGGTAGACGTCGTTCGGCCCCGGCTTGAACCCGAAGTGGGGGGGTGAGAAATCGTCCCAGAACCGGCGTGCCGCCTCGTCGCGGAAGTCCTCGGTCTCGATGAGGGGCGCCCGATCCCGCCGCTCGGCGCTATACGCGCGAAACAATTGGCTCGGGCTCGTCAGCGCATCGGTCCTGGGGTCCTGTCCGATCATGACGCCGAAATATTCCGCCACGCCCGTCGCCTTCGGATCGTTGAGCGTTCGGCAGCCGACGACCCGGCCGCCCGAGGGATCCCACTGTGCCTTCAGATCGACCATCTGCTTCAGATGCTCGGCGGTGATCCCGTTGTTCCCGGCCTCCCAGAAAAAAATGCTCGGACTGTTGCGGAAATAAATCATCGAATCCCGCATGACCTCCAAGCGCTGCTCCCATTGCCGGCCCTGAACGTCCTTCTCCTTATCGCCCGCCGGGCAAACCTCGACGATCCCGAACCGGTCGAACGATTCCACGTCCGTCCGCTGCGGCGAAACGTGCATCCACCGAAGGTAATTGGCATGGCTGTCCCGGATCAGCCGCGCCGTGAAATCGTGCATCCAATCCGGATACGCTTGCCCCAGCCCTTCCCATTCGTCGCTGGCGCGCTGCGCGTAACCACGCAGATAGACGAACTTGTCGTTGATATAAATTCCGCCCTTTCCCGCTCCGCCCCGGAACTCGGCCTTGCGGAATCCGGTGGTCGTCCGCACCACGTCCACGACGTTGTTATCAACGCTCAGCACCGTATAAACGTCGTAAAGATACGGATCGTCCGGGCTCCATAGCCGAGCGCCCGCAAGATGCCCGACGCCCCGCAGAATCGTCTTCTCGCCATTCACCAGATCGACCGTATCGCCGTCGAATTTCGCCCGCACCCGGCCCCCGGCGTCAACCACCACCGCGGACAGCGTGATCGACGCCTGATCGCCCGATTCGTTGGCCACCTGCGATTCGACGTTCACGTCCAGCGCGCCGTCGCCCGCCGAAATGTTCGACGGATACACGTAGACGCCCGTGGTCCCAAGCCCATCGTAAATCGGCAGCGTCTGATGAATCGGCCCCATCACGTGCAGCCAAACGTGCCGGTTTATCCCGCCATAGTTCGGATTGAAATCCTTGGCCTCCCATTCAAAGACCGTGCCGCTCGATTTCTCCGCGTAGTTGCTGCTGTTGTCGATGCGCACCGCCAGGACGTTGTCCCCGCCGACGTTCAGCACATCGCTGACGTCCAGCCCGTACGCCGTCACCCCGTTTTCCGACAGCCCGATGGCTTTGCCATTTACGAAGAATTGCCCCGCTTGCCGCATCCCTTCGAATTCCAGAACCACCTTCCGCCCCCTCAAGTTCTCCGGCAGAGTGAAATGCTTCCGATACCACCCCACTCCCATGTACGCCCCGCGCTGACCCCCGCTGTGAGAAATGATCTTGTTGAACGTGTCCACGTCGTTGTAAGTATGCGGCGTGCTGACGCTCTCCCATTTCGCATCGTCAAATTGCGCCGCTTCCGCGCCGGTAGCATCCTGCCTGATAAATTTCCAATCCGCGTCGAAGTTATAAGTCATCCGCGGCGATGCCGGCGCCGCAAACGGCGCCTCGCCCGCCGATCCCCTTGTTTGCGCTGCAACGAAAAGCAAAATGCACAAAACGCCGCTTACTCGGTATCTCATTTTGACGTAACCCTCTCAATCGATCGGAAAACAGAACTTCAGACGCGCCTTAATCTTATCCTACCATCCGTATAACTCCGGCCAAGCTCCTCTCCACGGCGAAAATTGACCCTTCAACCCCTGCCCGTTCGATAATATCGCTTGTGCCCTACATCGTCATCAAATCCAACGGCCAGGAGGTTGCCCGCCGCGAACTTGACCGCGGCGTGGTCGTCGGCCGGGCACCCGATTGCGACGTGTCCGTCCGCGACATTCTCTTGTCTCGACGCCATTGCCGGCTTCAACCCAGCGATGACGGCTGGATGGTTCAGGACCTGCAAAGCAAAAACGGCACGGTCATCGACGGCGAACGCCTCCGCGTTCCCCGGCTCCTGTGCGACAACGACGTCATCCGACTCGGCCGATCGAAAATCATCTTCCATGCCGGTGTGCCCGGGGATGATTTTCCCGACCGGGTCTCGGCGGCGGTCCGGCCGGCCGATCCGGGCGATTCCCTCGCCGGCACCCTCTCGGGATTTTCCCTCTTGTTGCCCGGTGAAGCCGAAACCCCCGAAGACATGCCCTGTCCCCAGCCTCGGCCCAAGGATCCCCCGGCCTACGACCACGCGGAACTCCAGGAACTCCTGACCGCCATCGCCTCCAGCAGTTGGGATTCCGTTTATGCCGAAGCCCGCCAGCCGCTTCGCGGCGGCCAGGGCATTGAATCGGATGACGACGCCCAGTCGCGCCGCCGCGTCCGGCCCTCCTCTCCAACCGATCTGTCGCTCCAGATCAATCCGGCTTCGCTCCCGTCAGCCGTTGCCGTCGCCGTGTCCCAACCCCGCCGCAGAAGCGCGTTCATGCCCTCTCTGCATCTCATCGTGGTGACGATCTGGCTCGGATTTCTGGCGCTGCTGAGCACCAATCACAAACCCATCGCTGGTGGATCAACGCCAAGGCAAGCCCCCGAGCGCTCCCCGGCTGCCGATCTTCAATCGAATGAACCCGTTGCCGATGTCCCCGTCAATGGCGATTTGCTGGAAGCCGCGGACGAGGAATTGCAGGAGTCCGCCGGTCCGGCCGCGCCGCCACCAACCCGGTTCAACCCCGCCGCCGCCAAAGCCGCCGCCGCAACCGCCGCGATCCATTTTCTCATGATATGGTAGGGGGGGCGGTCAAGAGTTCAAAGGTTCAAGGGTTCAGGGAAGGGCATTCTCCCTTGAACCCTTGAACTCTTGAACCTTTGCGGTCACCCGTCAGCCGGCTCGATCGTCGCCGACATCGAGCCTTTGCACGTGGCCACGCGCGTGTCCACCCCATAGGCATGAATCTGATCCCGCTTCAATTCCGCACGTTCCCTGTGCGTCGTCATCAGGATCACCCGGCCCTCCCGATCCACCTCCTTGGCCAACAAAAACCCCTTTTCATCCGGGAAGGCAAACAATACCTTGAGCATCTCAATCACGTATTCATAGGTATGATCATCGTCGTTCAGCAAAATCACATGATACGGCGGCATCTGTGCGGGTTTTGGTTTTTTGGAAGGCGAGGCCTTTTGCGGCGTGGCAACGGCCGACCCACCGGATGCGGGTTGCTTTGTGCTTTCCATTTGAAAATTCCTGACAGACGGGACGACGTTAGGTTACCTAATTTTACCAGTTAAAATCAATAAATTTCTATTTCATCCGTTTCTCAATGCGTGCATTACTCCATGTCAAACAGGAGCTTAACATGCCATCAAATCTTAATTTGCGGCCTGTCGCCAACATCACTCTATTGCTGGTTGCCGTGGCTGTAACGTCTGGCATGGCGTGTTTACGGGATACGTTGGATGACCGGGCAGTCCAATGGTCCACTTCGATTGTCATGGCAAAGTTGACGGCAATCAAAAACCCCCAGCCGATGTTTGCATCTTCCACCCAGCCATCCGCCGACCTCGGCCCCGGCGTCGGGTACCAAATTTATGAGTTTGAAATTACCAGCCCCATCGACGGCGCCGGAAAAATCGGCGATCAGATTCGCGTGATTCGCTTCTTCTGGGGTCCGGATGCGGAAAAGAGCTCGATCTGCGGACAGGCATTCACCGACAAACAGGTCGGAAAATCGTTCTTGCTCATGCTTCGGCCCGAACCCGATCTTCGCTGGAGCGACCGGGCCGACCAGCCCGATCCAAGGACGCCCCAAATCCATGCCCTGAAAGCGTTTGTGGTCGTCCATCTGGAATTGGCCAGCGACTTGGGCGCCGAAGGGCTGGAAGATGCGAAATACACCGTTACCTCGACCCGAGCCGCCGAGGCGCAGTTCAACGCCGATGACGCGAAGATGCAGGCTCAGACCATGGTCAATGCCGCCGACGACACCGAGGAGGTTCAAGCCGAGCATGCCCTGCTCGAAATGGGGCCCAAGGCTATTCCAGCCCTCACCGATGCCATGTCGCAAGCCGGCCCGGATGGCAAGCTCCGCCTTCAAAAAGTGATTCGCGCCATTGCCCCGCCGACCCTGTCCGCATCGATGCATCAGCGTTAGCGATGCGAAGCGCCGATTGCCGCTTTCGTCCAATAACTCTCATCGTGCCAGCCCAGGTTTGCCGAAATAGGGCTATATGGACCTGGCAACGGTGATCGGTCTAGCTCTGGCTTGGGGTGCCGTGCTTTGGTCGATGTTCCACGCCTCAGAAGGGGCGATGGGGGCCTATGCCAAGCCCAACGAAATCCTGCTGGTGCTGGGGGGCTCGGTGGGCGCGGCGATGATGTCGATGCCCCTGCACTCCGTCACTGGCGTGATCTCCTATGTCAAGAAATGGGCCCTGAACAAGGAGTCCCACATCGAGAACATCATCAAGGAGATGGTTCAGTACGCCGAGACCGCCCGCCGCGACGGCGTGCTGGCGCTGGAATCCGTCGCCCGCGAAGCGCCCGATCCCTTTCTCCGCCGCGGATTGCAGCTCACCATCGACGGAACCGATCCGGAAATCATCGAACGAATCCTCCGCATCGAAATCGAATCCATGAGCGAACGCCACATGCACGGCAAGCATTTTTTCCACACCCTGGCGAAGTTCGGACCCGGCTTTGGCTTGATGGCGACGCTGATCGCCCAGGTCGCCATGTTTCGCAGCCTCGCCGGTGACGCCGCCGTCATTGGAAATGCCCTGGCCATCGCCCTCACGGGAACGTTGTATGGCTGCATCCTTCAGAACCTGGTCGCGGGCCCCGTTGCCGAAAAACTCCAATTTCGAAGCCACGAGGAAGCCTTCGCCAAGGAAATCATGCTCCAGGGTGTCCTGAGCATTCAGGCGGGCAACAATCCCCGCGTCGTCGAAATGCAGCTCATGAGTTTCCTCAGCAGCGGGCAACAGGCCGCCATTCCCAAGGCCGCCTAGCCGGGATTTCCCTCATGGCGGAAAAAGCCTGCAAATGCAAGAAGGTCAAATGCCCGGAATGCGAATGCCCCGAGTGGATCTTCACGTTCGCCGACCTCGTCATGCTCATGATGGGGTTCTTCGTGATCCTCTGGGTCCTCAAACCGCAGCCGGGAAAGAAGGGTCAGGCCGAGGCCGACGAGTACGTCGTCAAAATCGCCGCCTCCATCCGCGCGGGCTTCGGATACATTCCCAGTCCCCAGAGCCGCGATCCGGTGGACATGCAGATGATCGTCAACGGGTTGTCGAAAATCCATCCGCCGGGGCTAGGCAAGCGCGGCAAAACCGATAATGAGCCCAAGGGCGCCGTCGGCACCGAGCCGGAGGTCACCAACATCCGGCCCTCCAATCACGCCACCGAGGGCGGGAAGATGCTCTTCGATCGCGCCAGCGCCGATCTGACCGATTCAACCAAGGGCGACCTCGATCAGCTCGCGGAGGTGATTCGCGGCCACCGCAACATCGTCATGGTCAAGGGCCACACTTCGCTGGACGATCTGCCCACCGGCGCCAGCGATCAGCAGAAGATGGACCTGTCGATTCGCCGCGCCCAGGCCGCCGCGGATTATCTCGTCACCAAGGGCGTCGAAGCCGACATGATCCGCGTGCAAGGCTGTTCGACCTTCGAGCCGCTCACTCAGCGCCAATACACCGCCGATTCCCAAACGCTCAACCGGCGCGTCGAGGTCGAGGCCACCAATACTCTCATCGACGATCTACAGGACAAGCCGCACAACGCCGAGGGCGAAACCACCGCCCCCAGCGGGCAATAGGTTCGGCTATTTTTTTTGTGGCGTCTGCCCAGGCGTCTTCGCCGATTTGGAAGAGTTCAGCGCCATCCACCCCGCCGCCCCCGCCAGCCCGATCGCCACGCTCAACAACTGGCCCATCGTCAGCCAGCCGTGCCAGATGTATCCGATCTGCGAATCCGGCTCGCGCGTGAACTCCACGAGGAAACGGAATACCGCATACACGATCACAAACGTTGCGGCGATCTGTCCGTCGCGGCGATTCCTCCACGTCTTCACCGCCCACAGCACCCCCATCAGCACCGGCCCCTCCAGAATCGCCTCGTAAATCTGCGACGGATGCCGCGGCTCCGGATATCCCGGAAAAATCATCGCCCAGGGCACGGTCGTCGCGCGGCCCACCAATTCCCCATTGATGAAATTGGCGATTCGGCCCAGGAATAATCCGATGGGTGTCACCAGCGCCAGGCAATCCGCGACATTGAGTAGGGGGGCGCGCTGGTGCTTGGACCATATCCATAGCACGATAAGCACCCCGGCCAGTCCCCCATGGAACGACATTCCTCCGTGCCAGATCGCTATCGGTTCCCACCACTGCTCGTGCTGGCCGGGCATGTTGCGATGATAGAATATCCACCACCCCGTGCGTCCCCCGGCCACCACGCCCAGTGCCAGCCAGCCCACCAGATCAGACAGCGCCTCCTTGGATATCCGCAGCACATTTTTTCGCACCAGCCGGCCCAGCACAAAATACGCCAGCACGAATCCCGTCAGATACGCCATGCCGTACCAGCGGATCTTCAGCGGTCCGATCTGGAACATGACCGGATCGATTTGCGGATAGCGAATCAGAGACAGCGCGTGAAGCATGCCCCTCAAATGTCAAAATACATGCAGAACTCATAGGGATGCGGCCGCTGCCGGATGGCGTCCACCTCGTTTTCCCTCTTGTATTTCACCCAATAGTGAACCACGTCCGCGGTGAACACGTCGCCCTTCAGCAGGAATTCGTGGTCCTCCTCCAACGCCGCCAGCGCCTCCTCCAGCGACCCCGGCGCCGAGTCGATCTGCTCGTATTCCTCCGTCGTCAGGTGATACATGTTCTTGTCCAGCGGCTCGCCCGGATCGATCTTGTTCTGAATCCCGTCGATTGCCGCCATCACGATCCCGCTGAACGCCAGGTACGGATTGCACGAACTATCCGGGCAGCGGAATTCCATCCGCTTGGTTTTCGGATTCTCGCTGTACATCGGGATGCGGATCGCCGCCGAGCGGTTCCGGCTGCTGTACACCAGGTTCACCGGAGCTTCGTATCCCGGCACCAGGCGCTTGTAGCTATTGGTCGTCGGATTGCACAACGCGCAGAGCGCCTTGGCGTGTTTCAGCACCCCGCCGATCGCGTGCAATCCCATCTCGCTCAATCCCGAATATTTGTTCCCCGCGAACAGCGGCTTATCCCCCTTCCACAAGCTGAAGTGCACGTGCATCCCCGATCCATTGTCCTGGAACAGCGGCTTGGGCATGAACGTCACCACCTTCCCGTGCCGCGCCGCAACGTTCTTGCACACGTATTTGTACATCATGACGTTGTCCGACATCGTCACCAGGTCCTGATACCGCATGTCGATTTCGCATTGTCCGCCGGTTGCCACTTCGTGGTGGTGCGCCTCCACCGGAATCCCAAGCTCGATCAGCGTCGCCACCATTTCGCTGCGAATGTTCTGCATCGTGTCCATCGGCGGCGTCGGGAAATATCCCTCCTTCAAGCGCACCTTGTATCCCAGGTTGCCCGGGTCTTCGCTTCCCCGGTCCCAGATTCCCTCCCGGCTTCCGACGTAATATTTCCCGAAGTTGATCCCCTGATCGTAGAACGCCTGATCGAAGACGAAGAATTCCAGCTCCGGTCCGAAATACGCCGTGTCGGCGATTTTGGTCTTCTTCAAATACGCCGCCGCCTTCCGCGCGATCGAACGGGGATCGCGCGAGTATTCCTTCTTGGTGATCGGGTCCCGCACGTCGCAGATGATCGACAGCGTGGTGTGCGTCATGAACGGGTCGATCTTCGCGGTGCTCGCCACCGGAACCAGCAGCATGTCCGATTCGTTGATCGCCTGCCATCCCCGGATCGATGAGCCGTCGAATCCAAAACCATGATCGAAGCTCTCCAGCGTTAACTCGTTGATTGGACAGGTGGTATGTTGCCAAAGCCCCGGAAAGTCCATGAATCGCAGATCGAAAAACTCGACTTTCTTTTCTTTACAAAGCTTCAGTACGTCGGCAGGGGACATGGAAATTCTCCTCGCGATAAACCGGTCAGCCGTTCGGATGAGGGGGGTATGCTAACCATCGGTCCGACAAGCGTCAAAACCGACTGCGGCCAGCCTGTTTATAGCGCCCAGTCGAGTTGACTCCGCGTAGTTTTCTGGATAAATCCTCCTAAACCAAACCGCTAACTACAAGAAAGAGGAAACTCGATGAATGCGGCAAAAACTCCCGCCGACGTACTCAAGCTCATCAAGGACAAGAAAATCAAGGCCGTGGACCTCCGGTTCATGGATTTTCCCGGCATGCAACAGCACTTCACCGTGCCCGTCCATTGCATCGAAGCCGATACCTTCAAGGACGGCCTCGGTTTCGACGGATCGTCCATCCGCGGCTGGCAGGCCATCAACGAATCCGACATGCTGGTGGTTCCCGCGCCGGAGACGGCGTTTGTCGATCCGTTCGCCAAGGAACCCACTTTGGTGATGATCTGCAACATTCAGGACCCGGTGACCAAGGAGGATTACACGCGCGATCCGCGCAATATCAGTCGCAAGGCCGTGAAGTATCTGCAAGGCCTGGGACTGGCGGATACGGCCTACATGGGCCCGGAGTTGGAGTTCTTCATTTTCGACTCGATCCGTTATGACCAAAACCAGCACGAAGGGTACTACCACATCGACTCGGCCGAGGGCATTTGGAATTCCGGGCGGGAATGTGACGGCGACAAGCCAAACCTGGGGAACAAGCTCCGGTACAAGGAAGGGTATTTCCCGATCCCGCCGAGCGATTCGCTTCAGGATATCCGCACCGAGTGCATGCTGCTCATGGAGGAATGCGGGATCGAGATCGAGGCCCAGCACCACGAAGTGGCCACCGGCGGTCAGTGCGAGATCGACATGAAGTTCTCGCCGCTCATCCAAATGGCCGACAAGGTGACGCTGTACAAATACATCATCAAGATGGTGGCGCGGCGGTACGGCAAGACCGCGTGTTTCATGCCCAAGCCGCTGTTTCAGGACAACGGGTCCGGGATGCACACGCACTTCAGTTTGTGGAAGGGGGACAAGCCGCTGTTCGCGGGCAAGGGATACGCGGGATTGAGCGAGATGGCGTTGTACGCGGCGGGTGGAATCATCAAGCACGCGGCGGCGATCCTGGCGTTCGCGGCGCCGACGACCAACAGCTACAAGCGGCTGGTCCCCGGCTACGAGGCGCCGGTGAACCTGGCGCTCAGCCAGCGCAACCGCTCCGCCGCCATCCGCATCCCCATGTACTCGACCAACCCCAAGACCAAGCGGCTGGAGTTCCGCTGTCCCGATCCAAGCTGCAATCCCTACCTCACGTTTTCGGCGATCCTCATGGCGGGGATCGACGGGATTCAGAACAAGATCGATCCGGGCAAGCCGCTGGACGTGAATATTTACGACCTGGAACCGGAGGAAGCCAAGGGAGTGGCCCAGACGCCCGGGGCCTTGGCGGAATCACTGGCGGCGCTGAGGAAGGACCACGCCTTCCTGCTGAAAGGGGAGGTGTTCACTTCCGACGTGATAGACACGTGGATCGAATACAAGACGGTCAATGAAGTGGACGCGCTGCGGTTGCGGCCTCATCCCTATGAGTTCGCGATGTATTACGACATCTGATCGGAATTCCACTTCCGCAAAACCCAAGCCCCCGGATGGCTGTCCGGGGGCTTTTCTTTTACTTCCCCACCCCAAACCGCCGCTTGATGAATTTCCGCACCCGCTCCGTATGCCGCCGGAAATCGCTCACCAGCGCTGCCCCCGCATCGTCCGACGGATAGCGCATCCGCCGCGACAGATGCACCAGTTCATCCGATCCCCTGGCCGGCAGGAATAAATCCTTCGCCGATCCCCGCAACATCCGCTGCGCGTTGATCAGCCGCCGCAGGAACTGATACGCCCCCATCAGTTCCTCGAATTCCTCCGCCGACAGGATTCCGGCTCGCCGCAGGCTGTCCATCGCATCGTGCAATCTCGGCGTCCGCAGTTGCGGCGCTTCCTTGGCATGCATCACCTGCAACAACTGCACCGTCTGTTCCAGGTCCGCCAGCGCGCCTTCGCCGTGCTTGGAGTTGTAGGCCCCGCCCTTGACATGCTGGGCGCGCATCTTTCCGGAGACCTCCCAGACCGCCGCCAAATCCAGCGGCCCGCCCTCGTACAGCATCTCATCCCGCATGCGCTCGATTTCGTACCCCAGCTTCGAATCTCCCGCGATCCACCGCAGCCGCGCCAGCGCCAGACGCTCAAACGAATGCGCCTGTCCTCCCAGCCCGTAATACGCCGCGAAATCATTCCGGCTGTTCGCCAGCGGGCCGCCCTTGCCGAACGGCCGCAGACGCAGATCGACTTGAAAGATCCCTTCCCGCTTGGCCTGGACGTAGGCGCAGGTTTCCCGTGCCAGGATCGCGAAGAATTCCCCGTTCTTCAGCGATCCCCGGTCTCCCCCGCCGGTATCTCCATCCTCGTCGAACAGGAACAAAAGCTCGATGTCCGAGGCATATCCCAGGGCCACGCCTCCGAGTTTCCCAAGCCCGAACACCGCGAATCCCGTGTTTCGCCCCTTCTCATCCCGCGGCAGGCCGTACAGCCGCACCAACTCCGCATGCGCCAGCCGGCATGCCGCCGCCACGAGGATCTCGGCCAGAAACACCAGCCGCTCCGAGAGGATTTGGAACGCGGCATCCGGGTTCTCCTCCCCCAGGATATGGTCCAGGTCGATCAGGAAAAGCTCCCGGTCCTTGAATTCGTTCAGCCGCTTGCGCTGTTCCTCGAAGTCCTGGGCCCCGGCCAGCGCCTTCTCCAATCTCCGCGGCAGGCTCCCCCGCGGCGGGCAAAGGTCCTCGCCGCGCACGCGCCGCTGGAGCACCGGCAACAGGGCATCGGCGTTGAAGCGAATGAAATCCTCCCAGATAAAATGGCTCGCCCCCAGCAATTTCGCCAAATCCGCCATGCTCGATGGATTCACCAGCAATTCCAGCCATTGCCCCGCCTCCGGAATGCGCACGATCTGCCGCGACAATTCCTCAAACCGCTGCAATGCCGTGAACGGATCGGGCGCGCGGTCCAAAAAATACGAAAACTGCAACGTCAGCAACACCGACCTCTGAAGTTGCCGCACCGCATCGGCGTCCCTCACCGGCTTCCCATACTCGTCCACCACGTCGATCTCGTTGACCGC
>JBEKKC010000114.1:0-27085 GCA_050010915.1 Tepidisphaeraceae bacterium
ACGAACGCCCGCCATGTCGGCGGGCTTGGCCGACCATGTATGGCCTTTACACGAATGGATCACATTTCCGGCCGTTCAATCGGAATAGGCCACTAGGCGAATTTCGAGTTTCGAATTTCATCCCTTGGAGGATTTCAATTCGGCTGCGTCGTGGCTGCATCCACCGCCGCTTGCCATTGCGCAAGCTCCGCGATCACCCGGCGCTCGCGCGCCACCCCATCCACGTCCCCCAGCTTTTCCTCCACGCCGGCCAGGATTCTATGGGCGTCGGGATCGTACAGATCGGTGTAAACCGCCCGCCTGGCCCAGCGGGCGGCTTCGTCCAGGTTGCCGGCGCCGGCGAAGGCGCGGGCCGTGGCCTTGGCGTAGACGTTGTTATTCAATTCCACCGCCGCCAGGATCGCCAGTTGGCCGGCGGCTTTCTCCGGCTCGTTGCACACCTTGTACAGCCCGGCCAGACGTTTGTGCGGCAGCAGATCCATCGGACGCAGCTTGCCGATTTCCTCCCACACCGGCAGCGCCAACGGATATTGCCGCCGCTGGATCAATGCTTCGCCCTCCTCCTTGAGAAAATCGGTTTTTTGGGTGGTCGCATCGTCGTAGCCCCAGCCCGCCACCTGCGATTGGCACCACTGCTGAAATTCATCGGAGAATTGTGATTCGGTCCGGTGCAACACGTTCTGGAAAACCTCGTCCTCCGTGCGGCCGAGCCGGTACTGCTCCATCATTCCCAGGATGGCCTGATGCCCGTAGGTCTGCTCGATGTACTGGCAAATCCAACTCGATTGCGCGTAGGCCAATTGCCGGTCGATCGGATGCCGCGGCCGGATAAACGCCCAGGTTAATTCGTCGATGGGGAAAAGCGAATGCCTGTTGACCGCGTTGTAGAGCATCGGCACCCATTCCCAGCGGATCGGCGAATGCTCCTGTTGCACGGCCAGCCCCTCGGTGAACCAGTGGGCGATGCGGTTTTCGGTCGCCCCCAGCGTCACGGTGTGGGTGAATTCGTGCCGCAAAACCTGGCTGAAATTGAACGGCCCGTTGGTGCGCTCCCCCTTGCGCGGCGCGGTCAGCGCGATGATCCGCCCGGTGCTGGCGCCGACCGTCGGCAGCCACGGCGCCCCCGTCGTCCTCACCGCGAATTCATCCTGCGTCGGAAACACTTCGATCAGCGTCTTGACCTTCGGCTCATAGCCGAACTGCTTGCATACGATCGGATACACGCTCTCGAGATAATCGTTGAAATATTCCGGAACGATCGGGTCCTGCGCCGCATCGAAACTGACGATGAAATGGGCCGACTCCTTCCGCGCGAATTTGGCCATGACGTCCAGCAGCCGCAGGTAGTTGGTCGTGCTGTAATTGAACGGATCGAGCGTGTGCGCCGCCTCGAGAGTCTTGCGGGCCGAGTCCTCGTCCCCGCTTTGCGTGTAGAGCAGGCCCAGCCCGTTGCGCGCCGCCGTCCACCACGGGGCGCGCCCGACGGCGATTCGGTACATCACCGTCGCGCGGGGGTATTGCCGCATGGCCGCGAGCTGCTCGGCGACCTCGAAATAGGCCACCGCGCTCGCCGGCGCCATCGCGTCGGCCCGCTTGAGGATTTGCTCGCATTGCGCGTTCTGCAACAGCATGGCGTCCGTCGCGGCGAGCAGGCCGAGCGCTTCGAGGTTCCGCGGCTGCCGGTTCAAGGCGCGTTCCAGCGGCGCCGCCGCCAGCTTGGGCATCCGCTGCGCCAACTCGTTTCTCGCTTCCAGCAAATCCGCATCCACCGAGTCTTCATTGATCTGCCGGATCGCGTTGACCGCCCGGTCCACGCCGTCGAAATTGAATTGCTGAAGCTGCATTTTGCCGAACAACAGCCACGACCGCGCGTTGGCGGGATTGGCCTTGAGCGCCAACTCCAACTCGTCCGCCGCCGACGGGGGATCGTCGTGCGACAAAAAGCTCTCCGCCGCCGCCAGATGCGCCGGCCAATATCCCTGGTCGATCCGGTCGTACGCCCGGACGAACATGTTGAGCACCACGTTGTGCAGCCGCATTTCGTGCTGATACGCCATGGTCAACGTCGCCCAGCGGTCGATGGCGCGGCCAAGGAGCGTCACTTGCTCGGCATCATCGAAGGTCTCGGGATGCCCGAGCCATTCCTGGAGGTAATTTCGCGGCCCATCGACGAACCAGCCGTACGCCGCCGTCGCCCCGGCCACGTCGCCCAGCCTTTCGCGGTACTCGCCCAGGTAATAGCGCGGCGCGACCACGTCGGGATTCTTTTGAATTTCGGCCTGGAGAATCCCGATTGCCGGGACGTATCCGCCTTGCTCCGCCATGGCGCGGGCGCGGAGGGTTTGGATCGTGGGGTCATTGGCGAATGCGGGGTTGGCGCATGTCTCCAGGACGTCGTTGTATCGGCCCAGTTCCAGTTGGCATTGGCCGCGAAGCAGCGCGATCTGCCGTGCCCGGCCCTTCTTTAGCGATTGCAGCGTGGAGGCGAAGCCTTCCACCGTCACCAGCGCCCGGCGATATTGCCCGGCCCAGTATTGGTCCTGGGCCTTGGCCAACGCGCTGTCTTTGTCGTAATCCGGATACTGCGGCTCTTCCACCTGCTCCGGAAGCAGCGGCCTGAGCCATTTGCCGGGAATCGTCTGATCGTCGAGAATCCCCGCGCGAGCAATCGAACTGATCGCACAGACGATCACGATGCCGGGGAGCGGAATTGGAAAACATCTGATTCGCAAGACGGTCTTCGGGTATTATAGGTCGGACAGCCATGAACGCGATCACGGAAATCATCGGTAATGTCGACCTCTTCCCGGTTCTGCGGCAATGGGCATTTTTTAATCATGCCGGGGTGTCGCCGCTGCCGGCGCCGGCGGCGGATGCGATGCGCGCCTTCGCCGCCCAGGCCGAATCGGCCGCGTATCTTTCTTCCGGCTGGTATCAGGAAATCGAAAAGCTCCGCCAGCAGGCCGCGGCGCTTCTCGATTGCCATCGCGACGAAATCGCCTTCGTCAAGAATACCAGCGAAGGGATCAGCATCGTCGCCAACGGCATCGACTGGCAATGGGGCGACCGCATCGTCACCACCAACGTCGAATACCCGGCCAATATCTACCCCTGGATGGAAGTCGCCCGCGGCAGGGGGGTCAAGCTGATCATGGTCGAGGAGGAAGACGGCTACGACGGCATCCGGCACGTCCCGATCGAAAAAATCCTCAAGGCCGCCGCCGAACCCCACACGCGGCTGGTTTCCCTCTCCCACGTCGAGTTCGCCAGCGGGCAACGCCACGACCTCGCCCGTATCGGCCAATTCTGCACCGAACGCGACGTTCTCTTTTGCGTGGATGCCATTCAATCCCTCGGCGTTTTGCCGATCGACGTTTCGGACATGTACATCGACTTTCTGTCGGCCGACGGGCACAAATGGCTGCTCGGCCCCGAAGGCGCCGGGATCTTTTATTGCCGCCGCGGACTGATCGAACACACCCGCCCCTTGATGGTCGGATGGATGAACGTCGTCGATGCCCAGAATTTCGGGAGTCACGATTACACCCTCCGCCCCGACGCCGGCCGGTTTGAATGCGGCAGCTACAACGTCCCCGGCCTCCTGGCGCTCAAGGCCTCCCTGCAATTGATCCAATCCGTCGGCATCCCCCAGATCGCCAATCGCGTCAAGGTTCTGGGCGATCTGCTGATCGCCGGCCTCCGCGCCAAGGGATACCGTGTCGTCAGCCCGCGCCTTGGCGAACAGTGGAGCGGCAACGTCTGCTTCGTTTCCCCGACGTTGAGCCACGAAAAAATATTCCAGGACCTTCGCGCCAAGCGGATTGAAATCGCCCTCCGCGAACACCGCCTACGCTGCTCGCCGCATTTCTACAACACCGAGGCCCAAATCCAGCAACTCCTGGCGGCGCTGCCGGGGCATTGATGCGCAAGGCACAAAGAAATGGCTCGCGCGGAGGCGCGGAGAATTGAAGGGTGCAATTTGGGCGATCTTTTCCCTTCTCCGCGCCACCGCGCCTCCGCGCGAAACTTATTCTGCAATGCATTCCAAATCAAACAATTGATAACCTATTCCAGAAATGGGATAATGCCGACTCGTTGCAACCAATGACGCGCCGGATTCCCATTCATGGCAGCGGCGGCAACGTCTTTGCCGATCTCGGGGTCCAGAATCCCGAGGAATACCTGGCCAAATCAAGGCTCGCGGCCCAGATCCTATGGATTGTCCAAAGCCGTCGCCTGACGCAGGCGAATGCCGGCAAAGTGCTCGGCATCACGCAGCCCAAAGTCTCCGCTCTGCTCAATGGCCGCCTCGATGGATTCTCCACGGATCGACTTTTCCGGTTCCTCAACAACCTGGGCTGTGATGTTCAGATCACGGTGTCCAAACCCCGAACACGGGCGCTGGGTCGCGTTCGAGTCGTGGCCGCCTGAACCGCAAGCGGTGGGCGGACTGTGATCGCCGCGCCTTTGACTAATGACGAATGACTAATGACCCATGACTAATGCCAAATCCGCCGACTTTTGCAGCGTATGAAACGCGCTGCCGTCCGGATTCAAATACTCCGTCAATTCGTCCCCATCCAACGCCACGCTTCCGGTTGCCGGATAATCGATCTTCGCGGCTTCCGGGGATTTTTCCGGGCCTATCCGCTTCGGCGATCGGAATATCCACACCCGATCCGCCAGATTCCTGCGCAAAAAACTCTCGGCCAAGGTCGGACCCGGCTCGACGAGCAGATGCGTCAATCCCCGTTTGCCCAGTTTGTCGAGCAGATCGTCCAGCGAAAGCCGGCCGTCGGCTTCCACGCGCAGCGGCAGTACCTCCACCTGGAAGCTGTTCATGCGAGAAATCAAATCAGCCTTCTCGTCGAACGCGGATTGACCGCAACACACTATCGGCGGCGATTGCGACGCCGTCCTGACGATCTGACTGTCAAGACCGAGGCGAAGATGTGTGTCCAGCACAATGCGCAGTGGCGCAAGCCGCGGATTGGGAACGCGGGCGGTGAGCAGCGGATCGTCGGCCCGAACGGTGCCGATTCCCACCAGGATCGCGTCGCTGCGCGAACGAAGCTGGTGCATCGCGGAGAGCGAGGCGTCGTTGCTGATCGCCAGCCGTTGCCCGCCGGGGCCGGCGATCCTGCCGTCCGCCGTCTGCGCCCATTTCAGCGTCACGTACGGCCGGTGTCGCAATATGGTTTTGAAATAGGCCGCATCCAGTTGCCTGGCCTCGTCGGCCAGCAGCCCCTCCTCGACGGCGATTCCGGCCGATCGCAGTTCCGCCAACCCCTTGCCCGAAACGAATGGATTGGGGTCCCGGCACGCCGCCACCACCCGCGACAGCTTCGATCCGATCAACGCCCGCGTGCACGGCGGGCTTCTCTTGCCGGCATACCCGCAACACGGCTCCAAGGAAACGAAGGCCGTCGCGCCGGCAGGATCGGCGCAAACCGCCAACGCATTTGCCTCGGCATGCGGACCTCCAAATTGCTGGTGATGTCCCTCGGCGATGATCCGGCCCTGGCGCGCGATGACGCATCCGACCATCGGATTCGGCTCGACGCGGCCCCGGCCTCGCATCGCCATCTCGATCGCCCGTCGCATCAGATCGGTGTCAGACATCGCAAGCCCGGCGTCAGCCATCGGATTTCTGAACCTCGCCTTTCCCTCGGCGATCCGAGAACGTGCTGTATATCACCATGAGCGTCACGCCGACGCAAAGAAAGCTGTCGGCCACGTTGAACACCCAGGGGAACAATTTGGGCCAACGCGGCAGAGCGTGAATCATGTCCCGCACGTATCCGAACGTCACGCGGTCGTACAGGTTGCCCAGCACTCCCGCCATCAGCATTCCCAGCAGGACCTGGTAAACCCAGCGGTTGCCGCTCGTGGAGAAGAGATAGCTCAGGAATACGATCGCCCCGAAGGAGACCGCGACGAAAAGGACCCGGCCGCCCTGTCCCAGTCCGAAGACCGCGCCGTGGTTGATAAGCGCCTCGAATTCCAGCCAGCCGGGGATGAACCGGTACGGCTCGCCGCCGGGCGACAGTTTTGAAAACGCCAGCGACTTGGTCCACAAATCCAGTCCGCACCCCAGCGCGGCCGTGAGTAAAAAACGCAGCAAGGCGGCAGGCGAACGAATGGCGGTCGGCATAGGCGAGGATTCTAGACTGAACGACGGGAAACTCGAAATTCGAATGACGGATCAAATCCGAAACTCGAAATTCGAAACAAGGGCCGTTTCGTCATTCGAATTTCGAATTTGATTCGTCATTCGAGTTTCGAGTTTCGGATTTCCGCGCAGCGGCTCGCGTTGCTTTTCAGCATCGGCAGCTTGACCCTTTTCATCGCGCTTCCCTTCAGTTCTCGCCGATAATCCTCCTGGGTCCACCCCAGCACTTGCTCTGGATCGAGCGTCCCGCTGGGCCATCTTGGTTTGAGCGCGGCATCCGCCGCGGCGGGGGGGTCGCGGTTCCATGGGCACACGTCCTGGCAAATGTCGCATCCGTACATCCAATCTCCGGATTTCGCGATCAACTCCTTGTCGATTTGGCCGCGATGCTCGATGGTCAGGTAAGAAATGCACCTCCGGGCGTCGAGTTGGTAAGGTTCGGTGATCGCTTGCGTCGGACATGCGTCGATGCAGCGCCGGCACGAGCCGCATCGGTCCGTCGCCGGCTCATCGGCCGGCAACGCCAGAGTCGTCAGCACTTCCCCCAGCAATATCCACGATCCGATTTCTTCGTTGATGATGCACGTATTCTTCCCCAACCATCCGATCCCCGCCCGGGCGGCCAATTCCTTTTCCATCACCGGGGCCGTATCCACGCTGCAACGCGTTTTCGTCTCGGGCGCGATTTGGCGAATCCAATCAGCCAGCCCGTGCAGCCGCCCCTTGATCAATTCGTGATAATCCTGCCCCAGGGCGTACCGCGCGATTCGCCCATGCCCGGCCGGCGCCCGCTCCAACGGCACAAAATAGTTTAGACCAACCGAGATAACACTTTCCGCACCCGGCAAATAGACCGCCGGATCGGTCCGCTGCTCGAACCGCTCCGCCAGATAGCTCATTTCCCCGGCTTGGCCCGAATCCAGCCATTGCCGCAAATACTGCCGGTATCCTGACGACGTCGCCGGGGCGATTCCCACAAGATCAAACCCCAGTTCCCTCGCCCGCCGTTTGATCGCCGCGGCAATCCCCATCCCCGCCAAAATGTTTTGCGCCAAATTCACCTTTGGCAACAGTATAATCGCCGTACACGCCAAGAAGGCGACACCGGCGGAAATTTGGCGGTTATCGTCAAATGTGTTACCGCGAGGAGCGAAGCAGCGTTGTTGCCCAGCGCGGCGTAGCCGCAACCAAAATGGAACGCAAACGCGGGCATTTCCTTGGAACCCAAAACGCAACAGCGAGCCCGGAAACGCGGATTTACCGCCCGCTTCGCTAGAGTTCGCAGAGAACGCCGAGAAAAGAGGGAGGATATTCGCCACAGATGAAAAATCAGATGGACACGGATAAATCAAGACAAAATCCTTTGCGTTTCATCAGTGTCCATCGGTCTTCATCTGTGGCAATCGTGCATTGCTCCGCGTCCTCGGCGATCTCTAGCGAAGCGGGCGGTAAATAATCCGAGGTGAAAATTTGCGCAGCGGGCGAAGATTTTGATGGATTGCAGCGCGAAGTCAGATCAATAATTCTTCGCGCTCCTTCGCGGTAATATTTTTTGGTTGCTGCCATGCCGCGCTGGGAAGCTTCGACCCAAAAAACCCCGCGCGCCCCGTTAAGCGCGCACGGGGGTATTTCTCCCATTTGCATTCACCGGCGTGATCGACGAAGCATCAGCAGTGCCATGGGACTCAGCAATGCCAGAGAAACCGGCTCGGGAACGACGGTTACCAGGAACTTGTCCCCGCTATCGCTGAACGGGGCGGCGTCGTAAGTGAACGACGTGGGCACCGGTGTTGTCGGGTAGAATGTAGAATCACCGGACACCGATGCCGGCGAGTCCGTGCTGGTGAATCCAAACCCTGATAGCGAAGTGCCCGCGGTCACGTCGTCGGCCGCTGACGAAGCGAGCCATTGGATGGCGTACCCATCACCGGGACCCCCATGCGTGATATTGTCAGTCCAGCCAGTGGGGTCGGTGACCGACAAAGGTGAAGTGTCCAGGAAGTCTTCTCCGGGAACCCAGGCGAACCAGAAGGTCCCGATAGGGCTCGGGCTGGCGGCGCTGTCAGTAAGCTTGAGGGAGTAGGAATTCGTCGCGCCTGTCGAGACCGTCGTGATCGTGGCCGATGCAATTGGCGGCGATGCGGCGGCGGCTTGCCGAGCGACGCTCGCGCTCAAACCCATGGCCGCGAGTGCGGCCAAAAAACACATAGGACGCATGAGGTTTCTCCTTTTCCGATTGCCTGGGAGGCCATGAGAGTTTGCCGCGGCACATTGCTCGCGACCGCAGGGAGAAAATAATTGATTTGTTCGGGTTGGAGCGATTTCTGCAAAGAATGCAGCCGATCAGCGAAAGAAGTAGGCGGTCCTTGAATTGACGTACGCGTGCAGGTCCGGCGGCTTGAGCTCGACGTGACCATCCCGGTACAGCACATTGATGCGAACGTCGCCGACGTGCGCCGATGCGGTGCCGCAGTACCACGGTTGCAGCGATGTGCTGGTGTCAAAAGAGGGAATCAGCCAGTGGCGGCCATGGCTAAACGTATATGTGCCGTTAGTTTGGTAGCTTGCCACGTCCGCCATCAGCGGAGGGTTGGAATCGATCGCGGTTCCCGTGAAGGTGTTGCGAGTCAACCGGGTGACTTCAAAGGGTGCGCCGTTTGGATTCTGTCCCCCGGGGGCCTCGGTCTCCTGAATGTTTCGGCCCATCCATACGTAGCCAAACCCCATCCAATATTTCGTCAGGTCCTCCTCGCCCTCGGCGACTGTTTTGGGGTTGTCAGGCAACAACTCCGCGCTGGCCCGCGCCGTCAACTCCGAGCCTTCGCCGTAGGGAAATGCGCTGGGTCCTTGATCGGCCAGGGCGGACGACGGGCAGATGAACAATTTCTGGTTGGCGCGATAGTCGTCGACGAGGACGAAGTAGTCCTTGGTGTACATCCAGGTTGGCATCCAGCCGCCGGCCCCCGAAGCCGGGGTGTCCTGCCCTTCCGGAACGCGGTCGTTGTGGTCGTGTGCAAAGAGGATTACGAATTGCCCCATCTGCCGCAGGTTGTTTGCGCACGCCACGCGATTGGCCGACTCGCGCGCCGCCGTCAGCGCCGGAAGCAGAATTGCAATCAGCATCGCGATAATGCCAATCACAATCAGCAGCTCAACCAACGTGAACCCTCGGCCGGCAGACGGCGGGAGTGGATGTAGCCGGGAACCGGGCCTCATCGCCTCCAAGTATATGCAACCGGTTGCCTTCGGATGGTTAGCGGGGTTTTAAGAGATGAGGCCCGATATCTAAGCGGATCATTTGAAAATGGTTATGTCGTGCCGGTTCCCGCCCGGTCAGTTATGGCCTGCAAACTTTGCAGTTCCTTTGCCGGCCCAAGGGGCTGGTACGGTACAATCCGTCATCGGTTCCAGAGCAACCCCATGAGCCTGTGGCGAAAAATCCTCTTCAAAGATGCGGTCCTGTTTGTCAGCTTGCTGCTTATGATTGCCGGCTCGATGTTCGGGCTGTGGCGGCAGCGCGAGCACGTTCAAGCGTCCTTGAACGAGTACTCCGCCCTGCACCTTGTGGAGGTCGCCGAGGCCCGGCTGCTTGCTTTCCAGCAGGCGGTGCGCAGCGGCGCGGTGAATCAACCGGCGGCGATTACCGACCTGCGGGCGGCTCTGTCCGCGATGACCGAATACAAAGCCGTCCTCAGTCAATACGACAGCATCCTTCCACCAGAGATCACGCCGGACCTTCAATTCCTCGCCAGGACAAAGACCAGGAGCATTGTGACCGGGCTTGCACAACTGACGATGCAAGTTGAGACGCCGAAGTCCCACGGTGCCGCGCATCCGGAGGGCGCGGCACCGCCGGACCCGGCCGCCGTCTCCGCCGCCGTCGATCGTTTGTCCGGCGAATTGATGGATCTGCTGGCGACCTGCAATGGTTTCGTCCATCGCACCCAACTCGCATCGGATACGGATCTCCGCGTTACCACTATCGCCGTCGCTTCAATCGCGGGCTGCACTCTGGTGATCGCGCTTTTAGCCAGCGGCTGGCAGTACCGCAAAATAGTGGTCCCTCTTCAGCGCCTTCGAAGATGGTGCAGGCTTGTCGCATCGGGCGACTTTTCAGTTGGGTACCAGCCCACCGCCGACCGCGAGTTTCAAGAGCTGGCTCGCGACGTGAACAAGATGGCCGATGAACTGAGCGCCTTTTATCGCAAGCTCGAGTCGATGGTCGCGCTCAAGAGCCGCGAACTGGTGCGGTCGGAGCGTCTGGCGAGCGTCGGCTATCTTGCCGCCGGCGTCGCCCACGAGATAAACAATCCTCTGAACATCATGTCCGGCTATGCCGAGTTGTCTCTGAAGCGTCTCCGGAGGCTCTCGTCCGACTCGATGGATGCCGAGGTGGCAAAACATCTGGCGATCATTCGCGGCGAGGCTTTCCGATGTAAGGAGATCACCCAGAAGCTCCTGTCCCTGGCCAAGGGCAATGGCGATGTCCGCGAAATTATCTCGTTGGGCGATGCGGTGGTGGAAGTGTCGAAGCTGGTGCGCGGACTGAAGACCTTCCGCGGGAAAAGCCTGGAGATATCCATTGATCCGCAGGAAAAATTGCTTGTTCGGGCCAACCTCCCGGAGATGAAGCAGGTGCTGCTGAACTTGCTCATCAATGCGATTGAAGCCATGGAGGTGGGATCCGGCGACGTCGTCGTTGAAGGTCGCCGCACGGGGAATTGGGTTGAACTGGAAGTATCCGATAATGGCCGGGGGATGAGCGGAGAGACCATCGAACGGGTTTTCGAGCCCTTCTTCACCAATAAAAGAGGTGCCGACGAGCCTGGCACCGGGCTGGGGCTGTCTATCAGCCACGCGATCGTCACCGATCACGGCGGCGAGATTCTGGTCCAAAGCGACGGGCTGAACCAAGGCAGCCGGTTCACGGTTCGACTTCCCGCGGCGGTCCCGAGCTTGCCGCCGTCGATCCGGCAAGACACACCGCCGATCGCGGAGCCTGTCGTATGACACACCAGCCCTCACCCGGACCGACTGAAGATTGCGATTCGCCCGGCGGGCTCTCACCGCGATCGGCCAGCCAGCGCGTGCTGATCGTGGAAGACGAGCGGCGGCTGCGTGAAATGCTGCACGCATCCATCGTTGAAATGGGACTTTATCCCACGGGCGTTTCGTCCGGCGAGGCCGCGCTAAAATTAGTGAGCCAGCAATTCTTCGCCCTCGCGGTGGTCGATCTGAATCTCCCGGGGATCAACGGGCTGGAACTCTGCGAGCGCTTGCTTCAGCAAAAGCCCCATCTTCAGGTCGTTATCCTGACGGGGTTCGGTGATCTTAACGCCGCCCGGCAGGCGATCCGCCTGCAAGTGGTCGACTTCCTGATCAAGCCCTGCGGGATGGACGACCTGGAGAATGCGCTGAACCGCGCCCGCCAGCGGTGGCTCGACCGATGGGCGGTCGATTCCATCAACCAAACGCCGCAGGCCATCGGCCAAACGCCTGCCGCCGCTCCCGCGCCGCCCGTTGCGGCAGATGCGCAAGCTCAGCGATCAATCGACGACATGGAGCGCGAACTGATTCTTGCGGCGCTGACTCGCCACAACGGCAATCGCCAGGAAGCCGCCGCCGAATTGGGCATCAGCGTTCGAAAAATCTACTATCGACTCCACCAATATCAGAAGCTGGGTTTCATCACTCCCGAGTAGAGATCATTAAATCCCTGGGCGTTAGTTGAATCGAATCCTCCCCGATTCCGACCTCCGACCATGCCGCTCAGCAAATCAATGTGGTGTTAGGTATTAGTTAATACGCAGGCTGGGTCTGGTCTCGCTGACTGAGCGCGCAGCGGGGGGGGGGGGAAGCCCACGGATAGCTATCCGTGGGTTCTTTTGCCCGTGGATCATTCCAAATCCACCCGATGCCGGATTTCACGTTTTCTTGACACGGATTTTCGCCGCTCTTAAGATCGCTTTCGCGGATTTTTCACTGGTTCCAGCCGTCTTGTATTTTCGCACTCACTGTTTTCGGAGGCCAGCATCATGATGCGGTTATCCCGTGTCTTCGCGAGTTTTACCTTGGCCTGCTGCCTGGTTGCGCCGGCCTCATGGTTTGCCGCACGGGCCGATGACGCCGCCGCGCCGTCGGCCAATGTCCCAACCCCCGCTCCCGACAACGCCGCGCCGCCGCCCGCCACCCCCGCGGCGACGCCGGATAACACCATGGCGCCGTCCGAACCTTCAGCCGCCACCCAGCCCGCCGAAACCGCCGAGCCGCCCGCGGCGAGCGCCGCCGAGCCGGAGGCTAAGCCCACCCTCGACGATTTGACCGACGCCTTCTGGCACTACGGGAAGATTGCCCGCTACGACCTGGCCGCCGATGCCGGACAGAAAATCCTTGATTCCGGCGCCGACGCCGCGGCGATTCTGATGTCCTTTGAGGCCATCACCGCCCGCCACAACGACACGATCGACACCTGGATGCTCCGTTGGAAATCGCTGCCCCTCAGCGACGCGGTGGACCGCCCCTCCGTGCAGGCGATGCGGCAGGTGACGGCCAAGCTGGACGATCTTATCGCCCAGGGCTACGCCACGCGCCGCAGCGATCCCGATTACATCCGCCGGACCATCTATGAGATGTCCACCGGGGAACGGGCTTACGACAACAATATGCCGCGTCTGGCCCAGAGCGGCGAGGTGTCGGTGAAAATCCTTATCGACATCCTTCGCGATCCGGCGCAAAACCAGTACCACGTCACCTGCCGCAGAATACTGCGCAACCTCGGCCGAAAGGGCCTCAACCCGCTCCTGGCCGCCACGGAAATGAGAGATTTCGACACCCTCGTCGACGTCATCTCCGTTCTGGGCGACATCGGGTATGACGCATCGGTTCCGTACCTTGCCCGCCTGGCGGCCGCCCGCAACGTCCCCGACGGCATTCGCGTGGCCGCGCGAAAATCGCTCTTTAAGATCGGCCTGCAACGAAACACCGCCGTGCGCCCGAGCGATCTGTTTTTCAATCTCGCCGAGAAATGCTACTACGGCAAATCCGACATCGAACCCGCCGGCGATAAGATTTCCTATATCTGGTACTGGACCGACGACGAGGGCCTGAAACGCAAGGAGGTTCCCACGCCGATCTTCAACGATCTGCTGGCGATGCGAGCCTGTGAATACACGCTGAAGCTGGATCCCACCTCCGGCGAGGCGGTCAGTCTTTGGCTTACCGCCAACACCAAGCGTGAATGCGATCTCCCGGCGGGGGAGGTCGATCTCACCCATCAGGGCGACCCCGACGCCAATTACTACAACGTCTCCGCCGGCGCCAATTATCTCAACGACGCCCTGTCGCGCGCCACCCGTGACCGCGCCGCCGCCGTCGCGCTGAAACTCTGCCAGTCGCTCCGCGACATCACCGGCCGGGGCAATCTCAGCGGCAACGCGATCACGCCCCTGATGGATGCCCTGTACTTCCCCAATCGGCAGGTCCGCTACGCGGCCGCCTTCGCACTGGCGCAATCGCTGCCCAGCAAACCATTCGCCGGCTCTGACCGCGTCGTGCCGCTTCTGGTTGAGGCGGTGAATCAGACCAGCAAACCCGGCGTTCTGGTGGTTGCCCCATCCACCAGCAGCGATTCGCTGACGGAGGGCGACCTGCGCGATGCCGTGCAGGGCCTGGGGTACTCTGTGGTCGCCGCCGCCACCCCCAGCGATGCCGCCTCCGCCGCCATCACCCTTCCCACCATCGACCTGATCCTCATCTCCGAAGACAGCGACGTGCGGAAAATGATCGATCTGGAGCAGCAGATCGCGCGGCTTCAGGGCGCATCAATGCTGGTGCTGACCCACACGGCCCAAAGTCCCTACGCCGTCGCCAGCGCGACCGATCTTCTGATGAATGCCGCGGTCATGCCCGCCAAGGAAGCGCTCAAGGACGAACTGAAGACGGACATCGACGCCGCCCGCCAACATTCCGGCACGGCCGTCATGTCCGAAAAAGACGCGTCCGATGACGCGCTGGAGGCGGCCGCGCTGTTGGAAAGAATCGCCATGACCCGTGGCCAGGCATTTAACGTATCCGCCGCCGAGGCCGGCCTCCTGACCGCTCTGAGCGATTCCAGGCCCCAGATCGCCACGGCGGCCGGACGAGTGCTGGCCACGCTGAATTCCGACAGCGCGCAGAACGGCCTGGCGATGAAAGCCAACGACGCCGCGACCCCGCCGGACGTGCGCGTCAGCTTCTACAAGAGCGTCGCCGAAAGCGCCAAGCACTTTGGAAATCGTCTTCAATCCGAGCAGATCGCGGGATTGGAAAAGACGGTGTCGGATAGCAAGGACTCCGCGGTCCGCGACGCCGCCGCCCAGGCCCGCGGCGCGCTCAATCTTCCCGCGGATGCGGCGCGAACGCTGATCCTCAAGCAATCCCGCGTCTAACCCGCGTGCGCCTCTGCCTCCGGCTCGATCACCACCGCCGTGCCGTAACACAGCACTTCGGTTGCGGATACCGCCTTGCCGCCGATTTCCGAGGCATCGTACCGAAACCCCACGATGGCATTGGCGCCCACCGCCAGCGCGTGCTGGATCAGCAGGTCATACGCCTGCTGGCGCGTCTGCTCGCACATTTCGGTGTACGCCCCGATCCGCCCGCCGATGATCGACTTCAGCCCGCCCAAAATCCCTTGCGAGATCGTCGGCGCTCGCACGATCAGCCCGCGCACCACGCCGAGATATCTGGCGATTCGATACCCCTCGATGGTGAACGTCGTCGTGACGGGAATATGCGGCCCGCCGCCGGAATACGGGATGGTGGTTGAAGTGCTCATGTCCCGTAGGATACCGTACGGGAAAGCAAATTCGAAACTCGAAATTCGAAACTCGAATCAAATTCGAAATTCGAATAACGAAACGGCCGTTGTTTCGAATTTTGAATTTTGAAGTTGATTCGAGTTTCGAATTTCGAATTTGAAGTTGTCCACACTCATCCTCCCAAATACGCCCGCTTCACCTCCGGGTTTTCCAGGAGATTCGCCGCTGAATCCGCCAGGATCACGCGTCCGCTTTGCAGGACGTAACCGCGGTGGGCCACGGTGAGGGCCATGTGCGCGTTCTGTTCCACGAGAAAGAGGGTCGCGCCGCGCTGATTGATCTCACGGATGATCTGGAAAATCTGCCGCACCACCATCGGCGCAAGGCCAAGGGACGGCTCGTCCAGCAGAAGCAGCCGCGGCTTGCCCATCAACGCCCGCGCCATCGCCAGCATCTGCTGCTCGCCGCCGCTGAGCGTCCCGGCCCGCTGGTGCTTCCGCTCCAGGAGCACGGGAAACAGCCCGAAACACCGCTGAAGTTCCGCGTCGATTTCCCGCCTTCCGTGCAACACGAATGCCCCCAGCATGAGATTGTCCCGAACCGTCAAATCCGCGAAGATCTGCCGCCCCTCCGGCACGTGGCTGATTCCCAGTTGCACGATCTGGTCCGTCCGCATCCCCACCAGTTCCCGCGTGGCCCCGAAATATTCCAGGGTTCGGCTTCCATCCGATTCCGCCGCCGGCGGACACCAGGTGACGTTCCCGCTTGCCGGCCTGAGCAGCCCGCTGATCGTTCGCAGCAGCGTGGTTTTGCCCGCGCCGTTGGCGCCGATCAGCGCGACGATTTCGCCCGGCGCGATGTCGACCGATACGTCGTGCAGCGCCGTGATCGCCCCGTAAGAAACGGTCAGGTTGGTTGCTGAAAGCAGCATGGTAAGAACTCCGAACAACAAATTCGAAATTCGAATGACGAATCAAATTCGAAATTCAAAATTCGAATTTGCAACTTCGAATTTGATTCGTCATTCGAATTTCGAGTTTCGAATTTCCGATCCTCCCTCTTCCGCCTTTCCAAGATACGCCTCAATCACCCTGGGGTCATCCTGTATCTCCCTTGGCGTTCCCACCGCGATGGTCTCGCCGTGATCCAGCACCGTGATCCGCTGGCAGATTGACATCACCAGCTTCATGTCGTGCTCGATCAGCCAGATTCCGACGTGGAACCGTTCCTGGACCGAGCGAATCAATTGCATCAACTCGGCCTTTTCCCGGGGGTTCATTCCCGCGGCCGGCTCGTCGAGCATCAGGAGCTTCGGCCGGGTCGCCAGCGCCCGGGCGATCTCCAGCCTGCGCTGGTGTCCATAGGGAAGGCTGCCGGCCAGCGCCGGCGCCTGATCCGCCAATCCGAACGCCGCCAGCAATTCCATCGCCTGGCCGCGGGAACTGGTCTCCTGGCGGAAAAATTTCGGGCTGCGAAGCAGGATGTCGGCGAACCCGCGCTCGGCCGAGCGGTGAAGTCCCGCCGCCACATTGTCGAAAACGCTCATGTTCTGGAACAGCCGGACGTTCTGGAACGTGCGGGCGATTCCGGCATGATTGACGGCGACGGGCGATCGGCCGTCAATGCGCTTTCCGTCGAGGGTGATGGTCCCCTCGGTTGGGCAGTAGACGCCGGTGACGATGTTGAAGGCCGTGGTTTTGCCCGCGCCGTTCGGGCCGATCAGGCCGACCAGTTCCGCGCGATCGAGCGTGAAATTGAAATCGGCCAGCGCTTTCAATCCGCCGAACATCATCGAGACGTGGGATATTTCCAGAAGCGTCATGATCTTTGGGTTTGAGGGATCCTTTTTCGCCGGGTTTTTCGAATCGCGCCTTTCAATTTGGAGCGCGTGATCATGATCACCAGGAGCAGAAAGGCGTAGAGGACAAAGCGATTGTCGGCCATCCAATGCGCCTGCGGGGTCAAGGCGCCGGGCAGAAACCGTTCGGCATTGTCGAGCAATTCCGGAATCGCGGTCAGCGCCACGGCGGCGATCGCCGCGCCGAAAAGGCTTTCCACTCCGCCGAGAGTCACCATCACCACGATCTCAATCGATCGCATGAACGAAAACGAATTGGTGTTGAGATATCCGTCGAGATGGACGTATAGCGCCCCGGCCACGCCGGCGAAAAACGCCCCGGTGACGAACGCGACCACGCGATGATGGGTCGGGTCGATCCCCATCGCCGCCGCCGCGATCTCATCGTCCCGCACGGTTTTGATCGCCCGGCCCGTTGGCGAGCGCACGAGACGGCCGATGAGCATCAACGTCAACGCCGCGGTCCCGAAAATCCACGGCGACATGTAAAACGGCTCGAAGATCTGATCGGCGGGGCTGGGTTTGGTCCAGTAGACGTTCACGCTCAGGCCCGTGGCGGCGCCCAGCGCGGGGATCGTCACGATCACGTTGCGAATGATCTCGGCGAAGCCGAGGGTCGCGATGGCCAGATAATCCCCGCGCAGTCGCAGCGTCGGCAAACCGACGAGCAGTGCCGCCGCCGCCGCCGCCGTTCCGCCTCCGACGATCGCCACCATCAGGCTGGCCGGCTTGCGCCATGCGTCCGGGAGCGTTGCGCTGAGCCACAATCCGGCGGATCGGCTGTGCAGCAGGATCGCGTTGTACAAATGCACCAGCCCGATCGCGCCGCGAGACCAGATGCACAATGTGGGAATCTCGGGCGAATTAAACGCGTTCCGCGCATCGACCACGATCCAGATTAGAAATATCGTGATCAGAATCAGCGGCAACGCCGGGAAAATTCGCCGCGCCTGGCGGATCAGCAGGAACAACCCCAGCACAAGTCCCGATGCGATTCCCGCCACCACCGCCAGGGCCACGAAACTCATCAGGGTCGCGCCCGGGTTGGCGAACAACTGCCGCGGATCGGGGTAATCCGCGTTGGGATCAAAATTCCACGGCGCGAAGACGAACGTTGAATATCCCGCCAGATAGGCTCCCACGGCCATGAACCCGGCGTGGCCCAGCGAGAATTGCCCGCTGACTCCGATGGTCAATTGCAGGCTTACGGCGAGGATAATGTTGATGCCCGCGATCATCGCCACGTGCATGACGTACGGCCCCGGCCGGTCCGCGAACTCCAACTCGCGCCCGATCCAGACGATCGCCACCAGCACCGCCGGCATCCAAAGATTGTGGATGAGCGCAAGCCACCAGGATCGGACTAGCGGCAATGAATCGGTCGGCATCTTTTAAACCTTTTCCTGCACCGCGCGCCCAAACAGCCCCGACGGCTTGACGACCAGAATGGCGATCAGAACGAGAAACGCCACGCCGTCGCGATATTCCGAACCCTTCGGGAAATAGCTGACGACCATCGCTTCGGTGATTCCAAGGAGAAATCCCCCGGCCAGTGCTCCGCGGATATCGCCGATCCCGCCCAACACCGCCGCGATGAACGCCTTCAATCCGGGAAGCAATCCCATCAGCGGATCCACCTTGGGAGACCGCAGCCCGACCAACACGCCGGCCACGGCGGCGAGAACCGAGCCCAGGACGAACGTGAAGCTGATCACCCGGTTCACGTTCACGCCCATCAGCGCCGCGGTGTCGAAACGATACGAAACCGCCCGAAGCGCCAGGCCCATCTTCGTCTGGCGCACCACGTACCGCAGCGCGAACATCATCACCAGCGCGATGAGGAAGATCATGGCATCCACCTTTCCGATCACCAACTGGCCCATGTGGACCAGGTCCGGATGGGCTTCGACGCCGGGGATCAGATCGGGAAATGGCTTGGGATCGGGGCCGAACATCCACTTGGCCTGCCCGCCGAATTCAAGCAGCATCGAAACGGCGATCGCCGTGATCAGCGAGACGATCCGCGGCTGATTGCGCAGCGGACGATACGCGAGCAACTCGATGAAATATCCCAGCGCTCCGCAGACCAGCATCGAGCAGACGAGCACCAGAAAGAACCCCGCCCAGGTGGGTTGCTGGAGGTGAAACCATCGGGTCGACGCGTAGAAACCCGTCATCGCGCCGATCATGTACACGTCGCCGTGGGCGAAGTTGATCAGCCGAAGCACGCCGTACACCATCGTGTATCCCACGGCGATCAGGGCGTAGATGGCGCCGATGGACAGGCCGTTGATGAGCTGCTGAACGAATTGTTGAAACTGCGGCATAGTCCGGAACGCGCGCGGGAAAGGGCCGGTTATTTGCCAGAGCCGGCGGCATCGGGTTGCACGGTCGCCACGAAGTGCGCCTGGTCGTTTTCGATCTTCAGGATGACGATCGGCTTCTGCGCGTTTCTCCGGGCGTCCATGGTAATGTTGCCGCTGGCTCCGGGATACCCCTTGGTGTGCGCCAACGCATCGCGAATCTGTCGGCCATCCGTGCTCCCGGCACGCTTGATCGCATCGGCCAGCATCCCCATCGCGTCGTAGCCCAGAATCGCCATCGCGTCCGGCGTCTTGTTCGCATACTTGGCCCGGTAATGAGCGACGAAATCCTTCACCCTCGGGGTGTCCTCATCGGGCGAATAGTGATTCGTGAAATAGCATCCGTTGACCGCGTCGCGTCCGATCTGAAACGTCTTATCGCTGTCCCAACCGTCGCCGCCCATCAGCGGAATGCTCATCCCCAGATCGCGCGCCTGCCGGCAAATCAGCCCCACCTCCGTGTAATAACCCGGAACGTAAATGGCATCGGGGGCGGCTCTTTCGATGTTGGTCAGTTGGGCCTTGAAGTCGATGTCGCCTTCGCCGTAGCTCTCATCGGCGACAATCTGCCCGCCGTTGGCCTTGACGGTTTGGGTGAAGAATTGCCGCAGGCCGACGCTGTAATCGTTCTTGACGTCGTAAAGAATTGCAAATCGCCTGGCCTTGGGGCCTTTGTCGTTATTCATGGCGAAGTTCGCCATCGCCGCGCCTTGGAATGGATCGATAAAACAGGCCCGGAAAATGAAGTTGCCCACCGCCGTCACCTTGGGATTGGTGCTTGACGGCGAGAGCATCGGAATCCGGCTGCGTTGGCAGACCGGCGCCGCCGCCAGTGACCGGCTCGACGCCACCTCCCCGATGACGGCGATCACGTGGTCCTCGGAGATCAGTTTCTGGACCGCCGTCACCGCCGCCTCCGGCTTGGACTGATCGTCCTCCACCACCACGCGAATTGCCTTGCCCAGCACGCCGCCGGAGGAGTTGATTTCATCCAGCGCCAGTCGCAACCCTTCATCGGTCGACGTGCCGAACGTGGCCGTTCCGCCCGTGAGCGACCCGAATTCCCCGATCACGATGTCGTCATCCGCCCGCGCGGCCCGGCAAACCCATGACGTGACGCCGATCAGCAGCAATATCAGAATGTCGCGTCTCATGCGAATCTCCATCAGTGGCGGGGTGTTGCTCGCGAATTTAGTCGCCCTCCATGCGCTTCGCAAGACATCGGAAAATCCTCCGAACTTCGCGCCGCATGACAAGCCCATCGTTTGCAGTTACATTTCCCGCATGTCTAACGGATTTCTTGCCCGCGGAAAGGTCGTCGAAGCAAAGGACTCCATCGTCGTCTTCCAGCCTTGCGATACAAACTATCAGATTCACCTTCAAACAGCCCGGCCCTACACCGGTCCCATCGGCCAACTCATCGACGCCCGCATCCGTGCCAAGGCCAGAAAGGTCTACACCGTTGCCAGCGGCGGGGGATTCATTTCACCGATCTTCGGCTCGCCACGCACCCTCCAGGGCCGCGCCCTGCACGTGGAAGAACGCCAGATCATTATCCGCGCCGGCGTCCCCATTTCCGTCGAGCTTCCGCAACCCGAAACGGCAGTTGATCTCTCCGCGGGGCCTATCGCGCTCGGCTCGATCGTTAACGTTGCCGCACTCCCCGGCGCTACTTTCGAGTTGGTGGTTTCCAAAACCTGAGAACAACACCATTTTTGTTAATGTGGGTAAGATATAGGCCGCTTTTTTGTCGAGTTCGCTTCACCCATATAGGAGTCAACATTTATCCAATTTACCAATTTTCCCATTTGACGTGGCAACATCATGCTAAACTGCCTCCTATTCTGGTTTTGATAGAGTGGTTTACCGACTTTGGCCATTGAATTTTTGGGGCCGTTCATCCAATACTATGCCGAGTTCATCGGGGTGAGGACGGGAGATTCCTGGATGGGTGAGCAGTTGGGGGCGCCCGGAGCTTGCGGCGCGAGCTTAAATGTGATCCCGGCTTCCAAGCGTGGGTCGAAGCCGGGATTTTTTTCTTCGCAATTCACGGCCTTGCCCTGCCTTGGCTTCCAACCGATTGTTCCATGGAGCGCTGCGATTCGGTCCTCGGTTTCGAGGGCCATTTGAACCTGTCGAGGAGAATCGTTCTAATTCTTTTTGGCAAGCGGCCACGCAGGAGTGGCGGAATTGGCAGACGCGCAGGACTTAGGATCCTGTACCGAAAGGTGTAGGGGTTCGACTCCCCTCTCCTGCATTTTCGCTGTCTATGATACCTAGCAGGACAATGATTCACCGCCAGGATAAAAATCAAACCGCCCCTCGGCTCGACTGGCCGAAGTCGCACGCGTGGCGGCATTGGCTATTCGTCCTGGCCGGCGCGATCGCGATCCCGTCTGCCCAGGCCGACACCCTGTCCATCCGCCATCCGGGCGAGCCGGACAGCGTTGCTCCAACCGTATACAACGACGTCAAGATTACCGATATCCGTCTGGGGCACATCGAGTTCGTCACCTCGACGGGCAACGACGTTGTCAAAGACCTCGCCTCGGTCGTGGCGATGTCCATTGACGATGAACCGCAATTCAATCACGCCGAGCAGGATTACGCGGCCAATCAATTCGACCGCGCCGTCGAGGGATTCGATCAAACGATTCAGAAGACGGACAAATCCTGGCTCAAGGCGTATTGCCAGCCGCTCCTGGCGGATTCCGCCAACAAGGCCGGGCGATTCGACAAGGCCGTGCAGGCTTATGTGTATCTGGCGCTGAACCAACCGAGCACGGCCCCGGCGCATCGTCCGACGGTTCCAGCGGCCGGGTCGGTGTATCTCGATGGAGCCGCGCAATCGCTTTCCGCCGCGGCCGACACGCCGAACCTCTCGACTCAGCAACAGGCCGCGATTCTCTCGCTTCTTCTGGACGTGCAGCGCGCCCGCAACGACGCGTCGGGCATCGACGCCGCCGCCAGCCGTCTCGCCAAGCTCGTCGGGGATTCGGGAAATCCCACCGCCGACGAGGCGTCGCTCGCCCTGGCCGATGCCAAGTTGGCCGAGGCCGGGTCCGCACTGACGCAGAAGAATTACGATCAGGCCGTCTCGATCATTACCGCGGCGGGAAGTCTGTTCCTCGATCCGCGCCGGCAGGCCGATGCGATGTACCTGCTCGCCCAGGCGCGCGACGGGCAAACGAAGGCGAAGAATGATCCGGACGCATGGAAGGACGTCGCGATTGCCTACATGCGGGTCGTGGCCGATTTCAAGGACGCCGCCGGCGCGCCGCACGTGGCGCAGTCGCTTCTGGCGACCGCGGGCATCCTGGAGAATCACCTGAACCAGCCGGGCAAGGCGATGCAGATCTACCAGAGCGTTCGCACCCAGTTTCCAAATTCCCTCGCGGCCGACGAGGCGGACAGACAGCTCGCCCGCCTTCAGGCCGCGGGCGTTCGGCCCGATTGATATCCGCTTAGAATGAAAGGCATTTGAGATGTTCAAATTCATTCGGAAACACAAGAAGGAGGCCGGCGTCGTCATCGGCGTGGTCCTGATGATCATGTTTCTCGGCAACCTCGGTCCCCAGGGGGCGCAGCGGAACACGCAGATACTGCGCACCGCCGGCACCATCGGCAACGTCAAGGTCACCCAGTTGCAACTCAGCAACTCCGCCGCGGAATGGCAGTTCCTCAAATCCCTCGCGTACGTCAATCCCAACGATCCCACGGCCAGGCCGTTGCCGCTGATGATGGCGATCCTCGGCCCGGAACTCGTTGGCCAGATCGAGCAAGCCCAGAAGAGCAGCCAAGGCTTGCCCATGTTTTTCCTCCTTACGGAAGAGGCCAAGAAGCAGGGCATTATCGTCAACCCTGACGACGTGATGTCCCTCATTACCAACCGCATAGCGCCGCAGACGGAGCCCGGCACCGAAGATCGGGAACGCGAGGTGGATGCCGTCACCGAAGCCGAATTGGTTCGCGGCCTGGTCAACCGCTACGAAAGCGTCGTCAAGATCACCCGGCCCTACCAGGAATTCACGCTGGCCCGCAGCGCACAGGACCTTTCCCTGAAGGTGGCTCCCATTTTTGCCAGCGGGATGCTCGACGGGATCGGCGCGCCGACCGACGCCGATATCCAAAAACAGTTCGAGAAGTACAGCGATCGCGTCGCGGCCGTGGCAAACCGGTTCCCCAGCGATTTCGGACAGGCCGACGATCCCCTTGGCTTCGGTTACAAGACCCCCAATCGCGTGACGGTTCAATACATCGGCCTGAACTACGCCGATCTGCGCCAGGCTGCGATCGCCTCCAAGAACAATCAGGATTGGTACGTCGCCGCGTTCGGTGAATTCAAGGCCAATCGGGACGATTACGACAGCCAGCCCGTGCCCGCCGCGCCCACCACTCATCCCTCGGCCTCCACGCAGCCCGCGACCTCGGCGCGAAAGCTGGACGATCTCGAAGCTGATTTCGAGCTCCACGTTCCGCTGGTCCTTAACAAGCTGTATGAAGAGCAGACCAGGACGCTCCTGCAAACCATCGCCAAGGAAATTGGCGAGAAGCTCAGCGCGGGCTTCGGCACCTATCGGGACGCCATCGCTGGCGGCGGCAAAGACACCGCCGGCCCCGCGGCCCAGTATCTTTCCTTCAAATTCTTCCGCGACCTGGCCGACTCCCTGCACGCGCAATATGGCGTAACCCCCATCCTCGGCGATATCCGGCAACCCAAAAGCGACGTGGAACTCGCTCAAATCGAGGGCATCGGACGTTCCCAGGTTGCCTCCAGCAACATGGCCGTGACGTTCCCCGAATACGCCGCACAACTCTTTCAGCCCTGGATCAGCGATGCCGACAAAAATTCCCAGCGGGGCGCACTGGCGATCTCGCAATGGCAACCGTCCAACCCCCTGATGGACGCGCAGCACAACCTTTACGTCTTCCGCATCAGTGGCAGCGATCCATCCCACACCCCGCCCCTGGCCGACGTCAAGGAACAGGTGATCGCCGACTGGAAGATTTCCGCCGCCTACGCCAAGGCGCTGGACGCCGGTCGCGCGCTTCTGGCCGCCGCCAACCACAGCGGCCTCGACTCGGCCGCCGCAGCCGCAAAACGTCCGCTGCCAATCCAAACCGATCTGTTTGATCCGCAGTTGATCGTTTCGGGCCGCTCGGCCCCCGTCATCAGCCCGCTGATTTTGTCGCCCGATTCCGCCCGCGAACTGGCCACGGTCGCCCAACAGCTTTTGAGCACGAGTCCCGCCGCCAATGGCCGGCCCCAGCTTTTATCTCCGCTTTATGCCGATCGCACCGTTGCCGTGCTCGAGTTATACCAGGCAAGGCCGATTTGGGATTCCCAAACCAAGCCGCTGTTCAGCCAGCGTATCATCGCACAGTTGATGCAGACGCATTCCGATCCCCTGGAAATGGGCCTATTCAACGCCCAGGCCGTGGCCGATCGTGTCGGCTATCATGCTGAAGCCAAGACATACTGAAAATCTTGACAATGCCAACTCATCGCTTATGTTGCCGCTCTTCACCTAAGCGCCATTAGCTCAATTGGCAGAGCAGCTGACTCTTAATCAGCGGGTTGTAGGTTCAAGTCCTACATGGCGCATTTCGGCACTTTCGGCGAGAATGGACAAGGATTGACATTTCCGCTGCAAAACCAAGGGTTTTCGCACTTCTCGACCACTCGCCCCCTTGACACACTTGGACACCGATTGACCCGTTTTGACCGTCGGCGCCGTGCAGTTTACTGTGCGGTGATCAGCTCCATTGCCGCATGGAACGGGGAATTGGCGTTATCGACTTGAGCCGCGGGAGATGATTTTTCGGCCGAAGACCATGAGGCAGAAGCCGATGAGGCCGAAGGGGATCATGTAGGGGAAGTAGGCTTTCCAGCCCCAGGGTTTGTAGTCGAGCATGTATCCGAGAATCCAGAGGCCGAGGGAGGCGCCGAAGTATTGGAACGAGTCGATGAGTCCGGAGGCGAAACCGGTCATTTTTCGACCGCCGATATCCATGGCGCTGGCTGTGCCCAGGATGGAGTGCGTGGAATTGCAGGTGAAGGAGATGAGGAGAAAGAACAGGATGGCGGCGTTGACGGTGTGGACCTGGATGGCGAGAAAGACGATGACCGCTTCGGACAGATAGAGGGCCGCGGCGACCGGGGCACGGGCGCCGGCGAAAAGTTTGTCGGAGACGTAGCCGGACATGAGGGAGCCCGCGGATGCAACGAGGGGGATGAGAAACGCGAGAAACTGGAACTTGGCCGACCTCATGTCGGTATTGAAGACCTCCTGCATGTAGCGCGGGAACCAGCTATCGACGGGATTGCGGACGGCGCCGGTGCAGGCATAGGCGGCGGCGACGATCCAGACCGCGGGGTTTGCGGCAATTACCTTGAGGGCGGTGCCGAGTTCTGCCCGGGTGGTGGCGGCGGCATGTTCTTTCGAGACGAGCATGATGTTGGCGTCCGGCTTAAAGACGGAGGCCATGAGATGCAGAATAATGAAGATGAGGATGATGGCGGCGACGACAAGGACGCCCATGTCCATCGGGCCGATCTTGCCGACGTGGTAGAGGTAGCCGATCGAGCCGCAGACGAGCAAAACGACGGATGCAATGAGGCAGAAGCGAACGATGGTTGCGGGCGAGGAATTGGCGGGGGTGTATTCTTCGACGGGGAGAAAGCCGCATTCTTCAGGAGTTTCCTTAACGCCGAAGGCCATGGCGATAGCGACAAATGCGCAGACGATGGAGGGTCCCCAGAAAAGCCATTTCCAGTGAAGAGGCGCGACGTGAACCATTCCGAAGAGCGTGAAGCCGGCGAGGAGTGCGGGTCCGAAGTTGAAGATACCGAATCGTCCGAGGTTGATCATAAAACCGAAGATGCCGGCGAATCCCCCGCGTTCGGTTTTGGCGAACCAGGCGGTTTTGATTTTGGTCATGCCGGGAGCGCCAAAGGACTGGAGATACCCATCGACGCCGCGGATGGCGATAAAGAGGCCGAGGACGCCCCATACGGAGGCGGCGCCGAAGAGAACGTTCATGGCAATAGTGCCGGCGGCGCCAATGAGCATGGCCTTTTTCCCGCCGATACGGTCGGTAATCAGGCCGTTCAGGATTTGTCCGAAAGCGTAGGCGAGCGACCAGGCGGTCAGTATGTAGGACATCCTGGAGTAGGAAAAATGGTACTGATCGGCGATCGACTTGTTGGCGATGGAGAAGTTGAATCGACAGAGATAAAACGAAGTGTAGAGAAGGCCGAGGTACCCCCAGTTGAGGCCGCGGCGGGGGCGGAAGCCGGGAGGATAGCTCCGAAGGGCAGGGCCGGAGTCGGCATGCCCATGTATTTGTGTATCAGGCGAATTCAATGGCCTCAATTTCCACCGACCGCGGCAAGGTAGTCGGCAAATCCACGAAGTTCCTTCAAGGATATGGCCATCGGCACATTCTACACCGCGAACGGGGCAAAAATGAAACTTGCCGGTGCGGCCTCGAGCCGCACACCCACATGGATGAGCGCATTCGAGGGTCGGCTTTCTCCTCGGCTATCTGAGATCGGTTAAGCGATCAGCCCCGCCTATTGGGGCGGGGCTGATTCGCTTGGCGTAAATGTGTAGCTTCCAAAATTACATCGAACGACGCCGGCGGCGCGCCAACAGGCCGATGGCGCCCATGGCGAGCAATCCCGTCGTCGCCGGCTCTGGAACACTGGAAGTCGGCAAGGTCAATCCATTGGCCACTGCGAAGGCGTCCAAGGCCGCAACATCGCCGGCCGCGGCCGCGCCGCTCACGCCCTGGTTGAAGTTCGCCGCCAACACGTTGAAGTCGGACGCGTTGACCAGGCCGTCGTAATTGAAGTCGCCCTGGTCCCAGCCGGTGATGCTCTGGTTGAAGT
>JBEKKC010000115.1:0-15032 GCA_050010915.1 Tepidisphaeraceae bacterium
TCGCCGTGATATTCGCCTAGCTCGTGAATGGGGGCGATGCCCTTGGCCAGAACGTACAAGACGTGCAGGGCCTCGAACGTGCTGAGACGATGGCCGGATTGCTGATGCAAAAATTCGCTGAGTTTTTTGCCCTCGACCAGTTCGCTGATGACGACGATGACCTTTCGGCGATGGACGTAGGCGATCTCCTGGTGATGGTACTGGAGCAGGATCGGACAATGCCGCAGGGCGTCGAGCTTGCGGGCGTAGGCGATGGCGGCCTTGCCGGTGGGATCGCGGTGGGGATAGTAGAACTTTGCGGCCCGGCGGATGCCGGTGCTGCGTTCGACAATTCTATAAACCTCGCCCTCCCAGCCACTTCCGAGCATTTCCTCGATCTGATATCTCCCCGCGATGTATCGTCCGGGCGGGAAGTTAAATCGCTTGATCTTTCGGCCGGGGCGATACATGGCGCTTATCATGCGGATTGCCCAAACCAGGGTCAATGATTGGGCTCTTTTTCCTGACGGAGCAAGGCTTTATTGAATTTGCCCGCGTTTGTAACCCCTTGGACGGCATCATCGGATAAGATTCAGTTGGGATGGAATTCCTAAAGAGCATCACCGGGCGGGTCGTGACCGGTCTGGTCGCCCTCGGGGTGATCGCGGCGGCCATCTCCTGGTGGCAAATGGACGAATCGACCCGGCAAATGCTCGTGTCGGGAACGGGCAGAATTTTGGGCTGGTTCGGCGTGGTGCTGGCGTGGCCGTGGGCGTCGTTCGCCCTTATCTCACGCGTGGCACGCACGGAAAGCAACCTTGCCGGCGCAATGCTTGTTGCCGCCTATACCGTCGCGGAAGTCGTTCTGCTGGCATGGCTGTTTCACTGGCATCTGCCCAATGCCACGGCCTGGACGTTTCTGCTGCTCGGCGGGCTGGTATCGGCGGTATATAATCTGCTGATCTGCGACTGGATCGCGGAGAAAGTGTGACGTAAAAATGCCGCAGGCGGGTCAACGTGTCGGGGAATACGTCCTGGATGCCAGGATCGGCGGGGGAACCTTCGGGGAGGTTTGGCGCGCCCGCCATCACGTCTGGACCGACCAACTCGTCGCCATCAAAATCCCCGTTGATTCGCAATACCTGCGAAACCTCAAGGGCGAGGGGGTGGCGATCCACGGCCTGGTGCATCCCAACATCGTTCGGGCCATCGGCTTCGATCCGTATGCCGAGGTCCCTTACCTGACGATGGAATACGTCCCCGGGACAAGTCTGCGGCCGCTGATCCAAAACAAATCGCTGGCGATTGCCCAGGTCGTTTGCATCATGCGGCAAATTCTGGCGGGGTTGAAATACGCGCACGATCACAACGTGATCCATCGCGACATCAAGCCGGAGAACGTGCTGATCCACGAGCGTGCCCTCACCGACGGGTTCGACGCCGAGGGAGTGGTGAAGATCACCGATTTCGGATTGGGCAAGGCGGCGAACAATGGGGCGGGTTCGATCGCGTATTCGGCGTCGCTGAACACGGCGGCGGGCCGGGAGATCGCCGGGACGTTGGATTACATGGCGCCCGAGCAGCGTGGGGGCGGCGATCCGCAGGCGCGGTCCGATCTATACCCGTGCGGGGTGATGTTGTACGAGATGCTGACGGGCGAGCGGCCGGCGGGGACCGACGTGCCCAGCGATCTGAACGTGTCGGTTCCCAAATATCTGGACGAAGTTTTCCGGAAGAGTTACGCGCGGCTGGACAAGCGATACGGCACGGCGGGCGAATTTCTGGCGGCGTTGCCGGCGGTGGCGAAGGGGGCCGTGCCTCCGCCGCTGCCGCGATCGTCGCCGGTGATGCCGCGGCCCGTGCCGCAGCCGCCCGGGCGATGCCCGCAATGCCAGAAGCCGGTCGAGGCCGGCGATCAATATTGCATGCACTGCGGCGTGCAGCTTGTCGCGGAGGTGCGCCGATGTCCAAAATGCGGAGCGTTTCCCGACCAGAGCGACCGGTACTGCATTTTCTGCGGCGAATCGCTATTGCGGCAGACGGTTTCCGCATGATGACTCATTTTGATGCGTAGTTTCCGTGTGATGCGCCATGGCACATTTTGCAATTCACATTTTCGCCTTGATCGTCGTGCTGGCGGTGGGATGGGCGTTGTTTTTCGCGTGGGTGATCGGGCAGATTTTCCGCGGATTGTGGTTGGGGGTCTCGCGGCTGACGGGAGTGGGAAATCAGCGCCAGACCGCCCAGCCCGGAGCGCGGCAATGCGGCCGGTTTCGCTGCGGAGCGATGAATCCTCCCCAGGCGAATTTCTGCCGGCGATGCGGATCGTCGCTGATCCAGCCGGCGGCGCGGCGGCAGGCGGGCCGCCCGGCCGACTCCGAGCGGTGGGCGTCTCCGCCGATCTCATTATGAGCGCTTTCATCCCCACGCAATGGACGCTAGAGCCGCAGGAGCGGCCGGACAATCTTTCCGCGGCGGTGCTGCACAGCCTCAGCCGTCCGATCCCCGGCAGAATGGCGTGGGGGCCGCTGAAGAGTTTGATCCTCGGCGGATTGACGTTCGGAATTCTGCCGCTGATTTCCTGGCCCAAGCGATTCGGGAAATTCGTCGTCGCCGAACAGCAGCAGTTCTGGCACCTGGTCGAATGGCTGCGCATCCGCACGGGCGATGCCGACGCCGCCAAGTTGCTCGATTCCGTCCGCAACACCGGCGCCGTTCCGACGCTCCGGCTGGTTCCGCTGGTCATGTTGATCGTGCTGGCGGTTAATTTTCTGACCTCGTTCGATGCCTCGGGGCTGCAACGCCGCGAGATCCTCGGCGTCTGGGTGATCTGTCTTTCGGTCGCGTACGTTTCCCATTGGCTTCACGTTCATCTGCACGTGTCGGAAGTCAACGGGCTTCTTCGGCGATTGAATCCGATCCTGCTCAGGCAACATCTGCCGCCGATGGCGCAATATGGGGTGGGGATCGGGCTGCGACCGTTCTGGCTGCTGCCTGGAATCATCGGGGCGGCGTTGGGGGCGTGGTGGGCGATTCCAGCCGCCCTGGCCGGCTCGATTCAGCAACGATATTGCCGGGGAACCAGCAATCGCATTCGCTCGGAACTGGCCATGCGCGTCACCGCGCTGCTCCAGGAGCAGCGCCCGGTCATCGACGTTCCCACGCCCAACGGATTCCGCGTCGTTTGCAACAACCGATTGTGCGGGAAATCGCTGCCCGGCGCGGCCGCATTCTGCCCCCGATGCGGATCGAGACTGCCGTCGGTGGATACGGCGGCGTAATGGGAAATTCGAAACTCGAAATTCGAAACTCGAATCAAATTCGAAATTCGAATGACGAAACCAATCCCCGGTTCGAATTTTGGATTTCGAATTTGATTCGAATTTCGGGTTTCGAGTTTCGAGTTTTTTCCCCATGACCGTCGTTTACGCTATCCTCTCCATCCTCGGCTGGGCCTGGTGTGCCGTGGCCGCGGTCTATCTCCTGGTCAGGCTCCGACGACAGCGATGAGCGACGCATCCGATCCATCCCGTCATCAACGGCTCGAGCGCCAATTCATCGCGCACGTGGAACGGCTTGTGAACGACGGGCGCCTGCGCCTGGCCACCGCCGGGGGGCGCAAATCGGCCGTCACCCTTATCCGCGACGTGCGATTCGGCGATCGCGGCGTCGAACTTAAACGGCTCATGAGCGAAATGGGAAAACCGGATCGGCAATTGGAATCCCGGATGCCGGTGGGACCAACCATCGACGTCGGCCTGTCGCGGAAAAAATGGTGGGTGCTGAAATCGCCGGTGGGGCGGTTTCGGGCCGTCTGTCTTTCGCCGTCGCGGGCGCTGATTGCCGGGGAAGCGGCCCAGCCGCTGTCCGTGGCGGAACTGGGGCAGGCGCTGTCGGCCACGCCGCCGCCGCTGCCGGGAATTCCCGTCACCCTGGCGATCATGTCCACCTCCGGCTTTACGGCCGACGCCCGCCAGGCCGCGCTCAAGATCAAGGACCGCACGGTGATCCTGGTTTCGCCGACCGAAACCGGCGGCTGGACGATTACCGCCCCCCCGGAGGCGGCCGAAACCGCGGAACTGCTCGATCCCGAGCTGGACCTGGAAAAGCGGGCCCGAATCCGTTCGGAAATCGACGCCGACCGCGTGGGCCTGCTGTCGGCCGGGATCGCCACCGACAAACTTGCCGCCAAATTGCAACTTTCACCGCAATTGGTGGAATCTGAGTTAAGATCGTATGCCAAGGAAAACCCCGGTCTGACGGCCAAACGGCTGGACGGGCGGTTGGTTTTATTCCGGGAAGGTTCCGCGCCGTATTCAGGCGTGGCCGCTTCGGGAGGTGCCGATATGCCGTTCATCGATCGCGTGAAAACCCTCTTTGCCCGCAAGGGGGAGGTGGAAAAGAAAATCGCCTTTCTCTCCGAACGGCGAGCCGCCCTGAGCCAGCAACTGGACCGCGGATACGAAGACATGGGCGCGATGGAAGGCAAGGAAGCCGACCTGCGGCAACAGTTCAAGGACGCGGCCGGCGACATTCCCCGCCGCCGCATCACCAGCCAACTTCTCCAGCTTCGCAAGGACCTGGAACGCCGGCAACAATTGCTGTCGGTGCTGAACCAGCAGATCAACGTCGTCAGCACGCATCTGCACAACCTGGAACTTCAGCGGCAAGGGCAGAGCGCCAAACTGCCCGACAGCGAGGAGATGGCCGCCGACGCCGCCGCGGCGGAAGAGGTTTTGGCCGAACTTCAGGCGGGAAGCGAATTGGCGGAATCGGTCGGCGCGGCCGCCCACGCCTCGATGAGCGCCGAGGAGCAGGCGCTGTACGAGGAATTGCTGAACGAATCCAAAGCGCCGGCAGCGCCCGCGGCGCCGGCTGCGCAACCGCCGGCAAAGGCCGCCGCTCCTCCGCAGGCCGTCAAGCCGCCGCCCGTCCCCCAGCGCGAGCGGAACGAACCGGAGCCGGGCTGAAACCATGGCATTGATCGACAAAATCTTCGGCCGAAAGAAAACGCTCAGCCAACTCAACCGCCAGGAACTGCGCAAGGAGGAAATCCTTCTCACCAAGCAGCGCGACCGGCTCTTCAAACGCATCGAGCAGATCAGCACCGACAAACAGAAGATCTTCCAGCAGGGAGCGACGCAGAAATCGCCGGAGCTTCGCAAATCGCTGGCCCAGGAATTCGAGATGAAAACCCAGGAGCAGCTCATGGCCGCGCGCGAGCTGACCCTCCGCAGCAAGGAACTCATGACCGTCAGCCGGTTGCGCATGGTCAAGGAGAACAGCGAGACCGGCAAGGCAACGGGGCGATTGAACCTCACGGACAAGGACGTCGCGAAAATCAGCCAGTGGATCGAGGACGACGCCGTTTCGCAAGACGTTTACCGCGACCGCCTGGATACGTTGCTGGATCTGGGCGGGCAGGCGGACCGCGATGCGATGGAGTCGGCCGGCTTGACCGGGGCCGGGCAGGAACTGATGAACATCTGGAACGAGATGGACCGCGGAACCGTGAAGCCGGAGCAGGCGTTCGACGCCGCCGACAAGGCGGTTCGCAAACGCAACGCGGCGGCGGATAAGGAAATGTGAAATGAGTTGCGAGTTGCGAGTTGCGAGTTGCGAGCATTGAGTTAACTCGCAACTCACAACACGCAACTAGTTTGAAAGGAACCTCATGGGCCTTTTCAAATCCAAAGACGAGCGGCGAATCGAGCGGGAGATGAAAATCCGCGGCGGGATGCGGGCCATCGAACGGTCCATCCGCCAACAGGAAAAATTCGCAGAGGATTTCATCCACAACGCCCAGCATGCCAAGAAGATCGGCGACAATGGGCAATATCAGTTCATCCGCAGCGCCCTGAAAAAAACCGCGGCCGTCAAGAAGATGCTGGAACGCCAGCTTCTTTCGATCAGAAATGCCATGCTGATTCAGCAGCAGGCCCAGGCCAGCCAGCAGTTCGCCGAGTCGATGGCCCTGATGGCCAAGGAAATCAGCCGGGTTTTCGGCGAATTGGACCTGACCAAAACGCAGGCCGACTGGGAACGCGCCGTCGCCCAGGCGGGAAGCATCGAAGAACGCATGGATTTGTTCCTGGATTCCATGGAGCAATCCGCCACCAGCGGCTCGGCCGTCAGTTCACGCGAGGATTTGGTGACGGACGAGGAGATCGACCGCATGATCGCCACGGACGTCCTGGCCAGCGAGAAGGCGGAGCTTGGAAAACTCGATCAGTTGGAATCGGAGATTGCCAAGGAATTGGGGACCAGCAAACAGAAGGATTAGAATTCCCCACCTCAGCGATTAATGCTAACATACCGGCATGCGGCGCCAGCGAGCGATTACGAAGGTTGATCCCGACATTCAAGGCGGAACGCCTTGTTTTGTGGGCACGCGCGTGCCGGTGAAATCGTTGTTCGATTATCTCGCCCGAGGCCGCTCCCTGGATTACTTCCTCGAACAGTTCCCATCGGTTAAGCGCCAGCAAGCCACCGCCGTTTTGGAACGGGCGGAAAAACTCATTTCACGCGGTCCCCGGGCGGCATGAAAGTGCTGCTCGGTAAAATAGCGATCAAGAACATTAACCCGGGACCAGTGCTGCGAATTGCCTGAGCCAACAATCGGCGGTTAAACTCCGCCCACAAAATTGCGGAGGTCATCGGCATGTCCAAGGGTTTCGTCAACATCTGTCTGATCGGCCAGAAATTCATGGGGCGGGCGCATAGCAACGCTTATATGAAGGCCTCGAAATTCTTTGATCTGCCGGTCGAGCCGGTGATGCACACGGTTGCGGCGCAGGACAAGACGCAGCTTCAAGCGTTCGCTAAAAAATGGGGATGGAAGAATCGCTCGACCAATTGGCGCGAAGCTATCGCCAATCCGGAAATCCAGCTCGTGGACATCACGGCGCAGAACCATTTGCACCGGGAGATGGCCATCGCGGCGCTGGAGGCGGGGAAACACGTCGCTTGCGAGAAGCCGTTGGCGGGGAACCTGGACGATGCCAGGCAGATGCGCGATGCGGCGAAGAAATTCAAAAAATCCAAGACGTTCGTTTGGTGGAGTTATCGGCGAACGCCGGCGGTGGCGCTGGCGTATCAGTTGGCCCGGGCGGGGAAGATCGGGCGGATTTATCACGTGCGGGGGTATTATCTACAGGATTGGGCGGGGCCGGACGTGCCACTGATCTGGCGGTTCGACAAGAAAATCGCCGGCAGCGGCAGCCATGGCGATCTGGGGGCGCACGTCATCGACATGGCCCGGTTCATCACCGGCGAAGAGATTTTGGAAATCAACGGGGCGATCGCCGAGACGTTCGTCAAGGAGCGGATGATTCCATCGGTCGGCTCGGCCGGGGGGATTGCCGGCGGGGCCAAGGCGGGACGCGGAAAAATGGGCAAGGTCGAGGTGGACGATGCGACGCTGTTTCTGTGCCGGTTTTCCGGCGGGGCGTTGGGAAGTTTCGAAGCCACGCGGTTTTCAACGGGGTATCAGAATAAGAACGGCGTCGAGATTCACGGGGAAAAGGGGGCGGTCAGCTTCAATTTCGAGGACATGAACCATTTGCTTTGGTTCGACAACACGGCCCCGGCCAAGTTGAAGGGGTGGACGAAAATCATGGTGACGCATGCCCCGGACCACCCCTACGCCCAGGCTTGGTGGCCGGATGCGCATATCATTGGATATGAGCATACGTTAATCAATCAGGCGGCGGACATCATGATGGAGTTGGGCGGCCGGGAGCCGACGATTCCGCTGCCGGATTTCGCCGATGCGTACCAGACGCAGCGGGTGTTGGAGGCGGTCAGCGTCAGCGCCGCCGAGCGCCGGCAGGTGACTCTTTCGGAGATTCAGTAGTGGCGTGGGCGAGTCTTTGCGATTTGGACGAGTTGAGCGAGGGCGCGGGGAAGCACGTCGATATCGACGGTTTTTCCCTGGCGGTTTTTCTTCGCCAGGGCGAGGTTTACGTTTTGGACAGCACCTGCCCGCATGCGGGCCACGACATTTCCGGAGGGGCGATTGAAGATGGCTGCGTGGTCTGTCCGTATCACGGGTGGAACTTTCGCCTGACCGATGGGCAGATGCCGGGCAACATCGGCGCGGGCGTGATGACGTACAAAACCAGGCTGTTTCCGCGGCCGGGGCAAAGCACGCTTGTCCAGGCGGATTTGCCGATGCCATGAAATGGTCATTGGTCATTTGTCATTGGTCATTTGTTATGGCAAACGACGGGTCATTGCCGAATACAATGAATGACAGACTACAAATGACCAATGACCAATGACATGACCCAAGTTCTTTGCGAGCGCGGGCAAGATGAATTGTCGCGGATGGAATATCTGGCGGCGGAAACGGCGCTGGCGGAGGCGGAAGAAATGGCCTGGAAGTCGCGCGACTTCGACGCGATGGCGAGATTGTATATGCCGCTCCAGGAATCGCGGCGGCAACGGCGGCAACGCTGCGGGGAGGGGACGATTCGCCTGGACTTCCTGGCCAATGGGCCGCACGACAAGCTCGATGGAAGACGTACTGTGGAGGCCATCGGACACGGGCAAATCCTGATTGCCGGATGGGGCTCGATCCAGCCGGGCGTCGAAGCCCGGCGGGCGCAGAGGGAACTGGGATTGTACGTGGACGTGTTTTTGGCGGCGGTTTATCCGGCGGGAGCGGGCCGGGTGGTGGCGATCGTGCCGGGCGAGGGCGTCGCCCTGCCGACTGCGGAGCCGATGTCCGTGGAGGAGTTGATCCGGCGCTTGCCGGCCCACAGCATTGTGATGTCCGATGCCGAGTTGCCGAAAGGCCCGGGCGGAACGGCCGAGACGTATGCGTGGGTGATGGCGACGTGGGAACGGCTGAATGCACCGTTCCTGGCGGCGGCGGAGGCGACGGGCGACCCGATCCGCAGGATCGAAGCCTATCGCCAAACGATTGCCGTCGATTATGCCTGCGAACTGGCGCATCAGAGGATTTCGGATACGGCGCGGAAATTGTGCGCCAAAGGAACGTCATGACGCAGTATTACGGATATGGCTACGGCGGGCGCGGGATCCATCTTCGGCACATCATCGGCGCGCTGGTGATCCTGTTCGGGATCGTCTCCTATTTCTCGCATGAGTCGGTGAATCCAACGACGGGCGAGCGGCAGCACGTGGCCATGACCGCGGACGACGAAATATCGCTGGGCCTGCAATCGGCCCCGCAAATGGTCGCGCGGATGGGCGGCGAAGTGCCCGCGTCCGATGCGCGGGCGCGGCAGGTGCAGAACGTCGGCCAACGAGTGGTGTCCAGATCGGAGGCGCGAAAGAGTCCGTATCAGTACCAGTTTCATTTGCTGAGCGACGAGCAGACGATCAACGCCTTCGCATTGCCGGGCGGCCAGATATTCATCACCCTCGGGCTGTACGAAAAGCTGGCCGACGAGGCGGAATTGGCGGGGGTGCTGGGCCACGAGACCGGGCACGTCGTGGAGCGGCACGTTGCCCAGCAGATCGAGCAGAGCCGGCTGGGGCAGTCGATCGTGCTGGGCACGGGCATTGCCGCCAGCGGGAATCGCAACGGGTTGGCCACCTGGGCGCTGGCCGACCTGGCGGACCAGATGGTGCAACTGAAATTTAGCCGCAAGGACGAATCCCAGGCCGATGAAAAGGGACTGGAGTTCATGACCGAGGCGGGCTACGACCCGCGGGCAATGATCGACGTCATGATGATTCTCAAGGAGGCCAGCGCCAGCGGCGGCGAGCCGGAGTTTTTGCAAACGCATCCCGATCCGGGGAACCGGATCGAGGCCATCGAGAACTGGATGAGGGAGCACCCGTTCCTGGCCGAGCAACTATCGCGCGGCGAAGCGCTGGCGAAGTGACGGAATTGTCATTGGTCATTAGTCATTGGTCATTAGTTTCGGCGATGGACCGTTGTTAGCCGCTACAAATGACAAATGACTAATGACCAATGACCAATGACCAATTCTTCAAACGTCCAAGTTCTTCACTTCCAGCGCATGATCCTCGATGAACTGCCGTCTTCGCTCGACGTCTTCGCCCATGAGGACGCTGAATAATCGCTCGGCTTCGCCGGCTTCCTCGAGGGTCACGCGGAGCAGTACGCGGCGGCCGGGGTCCAGCGTGGTCTCCCAAAGCTGTTCGCTGTTCATTTCGCCCAGGCCCTTGAAGCGCTTGATCTCGATTCCGACTTTTCCCAGCGACAGGATGGTGGGGAGAATTTGGGCCACGCCGGCCACGTCGTGCGGCTTGTCGTCGCCGACCAGGGCGTATTTGGTCGGCAGCTTTTCGCCGCTGACGGATTCCTCCTGGGTTAGAAAATAATCGTCGATGGAAAGACCGAACTGATCGAGCTGACCGAAGAGCTTGAGCATGTCCTTGACTTCGTGAAGCTCCTGGTTTTTCTGAATTCGCCGGCCGTCGTTGTGGGGCGAGCCGTTGCCGGGGGCGGGGAGGGCTTCGTCGGCATCAACGGCCAGACCATTGTTGCGAAGGAATTCGTCGCGTTCTTCCAAGTTGTAAAAATAGGATTCCTCGCCTTCGACGACGACCTGATAGAGGGGAAGGCGGCCGTTGCTGTCGCGGCGGGCCAGGAATTCCGCGAAGTCGATGCCGCGGCGCTGCATGATCTTGACCATTTCCTCGAGCTTGGCGAGGAGATCGACGACGCGGCGCATATCCTCGCCGGCGACGCGGGAATGCTCCTTGCCCTCGTCGTCGCGGATGAGAAGTTGCGTTCCCTCCAGGCCCATGTCGGTCAGGGCCTTTCGCATGGAGCGTTCGTTGAGGACGTATTCGCTCTTTTTCTTGCGGAGGATCTGGTAGAGCGGCGGCTGGGCGACGTAAACCCGGCCGGCGCGGATCAGCTCCTGCATGTGGCGGAAGAAGAACGTCAGCAGGAGGGTGCGGATATGGCTGCCGTCGACGTCGGCGTCGGTCATGATGACGACTTTGCCGTAGCGGCGTTTCTCCAGGCTGAAATCCTCGTGGAACCCGCAGCCCAGGGCGCTGATGATGGTGCGGATGGCCTCGTGGGAGAGCATCTTGACGACGTTGGCTTTTTCCACGTTGAGGATTTTGCCGAACAGGGGCAGGATGGCCTGGCGATTGGAATCGCGGCCCTGCTTGGCGCTGCCGCCGGCCGAATCGCCTTCGACCAGAAACACCTCGGTGTCCTCGTTGGATTTGCTGCGGCAATCGGCGAGCTTGCCGGGCAGGCCGTTGCCTTCGAGGCTGTTTTTGCGGCGGGTGAGTTCGCGGGCCTTGCGGGCGGCCTCGCGGGCCTCGGCGGCCAGCATGCCCTTTTCAAAAATCGACTTGGCTTCCTTGGGGTTCTCCTCCAGATACGCGCCGAGCTTTTCGTTCACGGCCTGCTGCACGAACGATTCGATCTCCAGGTTCAGGAGCTTGTCCTTGGTCTGGCTTTCGAATTGGGGTTCGGGGAGCTTGACGCTGATGATGGCGACCAGCCCCTCGCGCACGTCGTCGCCGCTGGGGCGGATGTCCTTCATCAGGTTTGCCGACTCGGCATAACGGTTGATGGTGCCGGTCAGCGCGGTCTTGAACCCGCTGAGATGCGTGCCGCCGTCGTGGTTGTTGATGTTGTTGGCGAAGGTGAGAATCGTTTCGTTGAATCCGTCGCTGTATTGCATGGCGACTTCGACGATCAGGCGGTTGGGGACATCCTCCTTCTTGAAATAGATCACGGGATGCAGGGCGATTTTCCCCTCGTTGAGGTTTTGGATGTATTGGACCAGGCCGTTGTCGTACTTGAATTCCTCGCGTTTTCCGATGCGTTCGTCCTCGACGGTGATGCGCAGTCCCTGGTTGAGAAACGCCAGTTCGCGGATGCGGCCGATGAGCATCTCATATTTGAATTCGATATCTGGGAAGATTTCCGGATCGGGCTTGAAGGTGACCTTGGTGCCGGTCTTGGAGGATTTTCCAACGACCTTGAGTTCGCCGGCCTTGATGCCGCGGGCGAATTCCAACTGGTGGATTTTCCCTTCGCGGCTGACCTCGATCTCGATCCATTCCGAGAGGAAGTTGACGACGGAAGCGCCGACGCCGTGGAGTCCGCCGCTGGTGGCGTAGGGGGAGCCGTCCTTGTGGTCGAATTTTCCACCGGCGCCCAGCGTGGAAAAGACGACTTCCATGGTGGGGATTTTTTCGGTGGGGTGGATGCCGACGGGAATCCCCCGGCCGTCGTCGGCGATGGTGGCCGACCCGTCGGCGTTGATCTTCACCAGGATGTTCTTGCAGAATCCGGCGAGGGCCTCGTCGATGGAATTGTCCACGATTTCATAGATGAGGTGGTGCAGCCCCTTGGTATTATTTCCACCGATGTACATGCCGGGACGAGTGCGGACGTGCTCGACGTTGTCGAGCACCTTGATCATGGCCTCGTCGTATTTGCTGTTGGAAGGGGTCGGGGTTTCGGGTACGTTGTTCTCAACCATCCATGCGCTCCTGTCAGTCTTAAAAGCAACAGTTCACCCGCCCACGCGCCGGCCGTGTTTTTTGAGGCGCCGGAGGTGAAATGATACAGCCTGGATATTATCTCAGATTTCCGCGTGATTACTACGCTGGCGGCGAGAAAAAGGCCGCCATAAAGGTGGTCCGCGGCGGACTTTGGGGTGCGCGCTGTTTTCCGCTCATTGCCGTCTGGCTGAGCTTGGTCAGCGCGGCGCCGGCAAAGACTCTTTCGTCGGCGACGCAGCCGGCGTCGGTGGACGACCGCGTCGGGCGGCTGATCGACCAGTTGAGGTCGGACGATGCCGAGAAGCGACAATCCGCCGCGGCCGATCTGACCAGGATGGGAGCCCCGGCGCGCCCGGCGATCCTGAAACTGACCAAATCGCCCGATCCCGGCCTGCAACGGCAGGCGGCGCAAATCCTCCTGGGCATGCCATGGTACGCCCCGGACGATCCGGCGACGGTGAAGGAAAAACTTCTGGGGTATGGAACGCCCGACGTCGAATCGCGGCGAGAGATCGTCCTGGCCCTGGCGGAGTTGGCGGATGATCGCGATGACGATACGGGTTTGGGCGCATTGTCCCGGCTGGTCGGCGAAGACCCCAGCCCCGCCGTGCAATGGACGATCGTCAAATGTCTGCGCTCGCACGGCTATCTCGACGCCTTCCAGGCCGTCCAGCCTCCCGCGGACGATTCCCGGCTGCTGGCGCTGTGCGGATACGCTCTTCTTTCCGCCAATCTGCCGGCTGCGATGGATGATCTGCGGCAATCCGCCGAACTGGAACTGGCCAATCCAACCGACGACGATGGGGAATTCGATTTCGTCATTCGTTTTTTGGCCGATGCCGAGGTCCAGCGGAAACGATTCGATCAAGCGGCGGATTGGCGGAGGAAGGAATTGGCCCGTGGCGGCGGTATGGAGGAAGGGGGCATTGCGACCGCGCTGCTGGAGTTGTTCGTGTTGCAGGCCGACTTCGGACCGCTCAAGGGTCTGGAGGATGATCTTCGCCTGGCCGGCGGCGACGTTCAAAAGCCGTTGATTCAGTATGCCCTGGGCAAATTGTATGGGCGGATGCAGGAACCGGCCAAGGCCGAGACGGCGATGCAAGCGGCGTTTGCGGGATCCAGCAATCGCCTGGAGCGATATGACGTGGGCAAGTTCCTCTACGACCACGGTTGGGACGACCTGGCGGAGCGTGAATTCAACGGATATCTGAAGCGGGATTTGCCCGATGCCGGGGCGGGAATGGATAACCGGCTCGCCGACGCCAACGTGCATTTTTGCCTGGGCGGACTGGCGATGCGGCGCGGCGACGATGAAACCGCCGCCCACGAAAAGGAACAGGCCATGCTCCTGATCGGCAATGGCGCGGACCTGAAAATGACGGATGCCCAGGGCCGTGAACGGAAGGTTTCGCCCGCCGATTATTCGGCCCTTTGGGCGGACATTTACTGGCGCTATCTGCGCGCCGCCGCCGCCAACCACGACGAGAAAGAGGTGGGACGCCGCCTCGAACAACTCCTGGAGCTGAAGCCCACGGACACGGATATCGCCATCGACGTGGTTCCGATTCTTCGCCAGCGCGGCCGGTCCGTGGACGCCGACCTGTTGTTCAAATGGAGCTACGACCCGGCGAAGAAGGACCTGGACGCGCATCCGGACGATCCGCAAAGGTTGAACGAATTGGCGTGGCTTTGCGCCAAGTGCGATCGGAACCTGGCCGAGGCCCTCGTCTGGGCCGAGAAGGCGGCGAAAACCGCGCCCGACGACGCGGCGATCCTGGATACCTTGGCGGAGGTGAATTTCCATCTGGGGCGGGCGGACGAAGCGGCTCGCATCGAGACGCAAGCGCTGAAACTTCAGCCGGACGATCCGTACATGAAGAAACAACTTGAGCGATATGCCGCGGCCGCCAAGGCGAAATAAATCAATTAGTCATTAGTCATTGGTAATTGGTCATTGGTTGTGGAGATGAATCGTCCTCAGCTATTACAAGTGACAAATGACCAATGACAAATGACCAATGACTAATTGCCGCGTATGATGAAAGCGTGTTTCGCCTGACGCGCGAGGTTCGGTTTTGCGTTAATCCCGAAGAGGATGGCCAGCTTGGCCGGCCGCCGACCAACGGGTTTGCGGGATATCCGTCCCTGCTGGGGATCGGGCATTATTTCGCGTTGGAAGTGACGCTGGTGGGCGAGCCGGCCGCGGGGTCGGGGTTCGTTCAGGACATCAAACGGATCGATCAGAAGGTGCGGCAAACGGTGGTGCCGATGGCGGCGGCGTTCGTTCGCCGTGGGCGGCTGGCCGGCGGGGGAATGCTCATCGGAGGAATCTTCGAGCAGTTGAAAATCGTCTGGCCGGGATCGGAATTGCATCACCTTCGCCTGGCCCTCAGCCCGTTCCTCACGTTGACCCTTTTTGCCCGGGAGTTTCCCATGATTCGACTCAGTCAGAAATTCGAGTTCTCGGCGTCGCATCGGCTGCACAACCCCGCGCTCAGCGATGAGGAAAACCAGGCGATTTTCGGCAAGTGCAACAACCCGCACGGGCATGGGCATAACTACGTTCTGCAAGTGAC
>JBEKKC010000116.1:0-14546 GCA_050010915.1 Tepidisphaeraceae bacterium
CGATAGGTCGTCCATGACTTGGCTCCCGTTAAAGCCCACACGACGGCGATCCATCGCCGCAACACCCTCTATCTTAACCGATCAAAGGCGGCATTTCAATTATCACGGGCCACCAGGCGGATTTCGGATTTCGGATTTCGGATTTTTCCAATTAGTATTCCCCACTGCCCATGCCTCGCATCAACCTTAGCTCGACGCCCGATTCCGACGATCCGTGGATCACCGGCTTTTTGGCGCCGGTTTGCACGATTCGCTGCGAATCGGCGACGCTGCAAACCGTCGCCCGCGTGGGGAATAGCACGATCCGTCAATGGGACGATCCGTTGGACGCATTACAGTGGATGTCGCGGACGTTCTGGCCGGGGAAGGGACGGTGGATCGGATATCTCAGCTACGATGTGGGTCGGTTGTTCGAGAAATTGCCGGCCAGGGCGGCGGATGATTTGAGTTTGCCGTGGTTCGTTTTTACCTATTGCCGCCCCGCCGGGGATCGGCTGGGCGGGAAGGATCGGGATTACGGGAAGAGCGAAGAACCGGCGGTGTCGGATTTTTCGCGGAGCCAGTACGAATCGGCGGTGCGAAGAGCGCTTGAATACATCGGGGCCGGGGACGTGTTTCAGGTGAACCTGTCGCAACGGTTCACGGCGGGCTTGAAATCGCATCCGGCCCAGATCTATCAGCGACTGGTGCGCCAGTCCCCGGCGGCGTATGGGGCGTATCTGGGTTACGAGGACTTCGCGATCATTTCCAATTCGCCGGAACTTTTTTTGCGCGTGACGCCCGATCGACGGATCGTCACCCGGCCGATCAAGGGAACTCGGCCGATGGCGGCGGGGATGGATTTGGCGTTGCGCGATTCGATCAAGGACCAGGCGGAGTTGAACATGATCGTGGACCTGGAGCGAAACGATCTGGGACGGGTTTGCCGGGTGGGAAGCGTCGAGGTAGCCGAGCGGCGGGCGATCGAGGCGCATCCGACGGTGTACCACGGCGTGGCGACGATCCGGGGCATGCTGCGGGAGGACGTGACGTTTGTGGACCTGTTGCGGGCGACGTTTCCGGGGGGAAGCGTCACTGGCGCACCGAAAATCCGGGCGATGGAAATCATCGACGAGTTGGAGCCCGCGCGTCGGGGGCCGTATTGCGGGGCGATCGGATATCTCGACGCGGCGGGGAATATTCAGTTCAACGTCGCCATCCGCACGATGATCGCCAAGGCCGGCCGGATTCACATCCCGGTGGGCGGCGGGATCGTGGCCGATTCCGATCCGGCGGAGGAATATGAGGAGACGCTGGTCAAGGCGAAGGCGATGATGGCGGCGGCGCAAATCAATATGGACTGATTCTTAATCGTTGATTGAGACTCAGAAGATTTTTGGCAGGCGCTCGACTTTTCCCCCTCGCCCGTTACTCCGGGCGAGGGGACAAGGCGATCGGCCGCTGATGATTACGGAGAGAATTTTTCTCACGTTCAATCGCTCAAGCGGTATCATTGCCGGACGATGCAACTTTCAACCATCATCGCGGCCATGGAACGGATCGCTCCCACATCCCTAGCCGAGGCGTGGGATAATGTCGGGTTGCTGGCGGGGGATCCGAATCAGGACGTTTCGCGGATTCTGCTGACGATTGATTATTCGCCGGCGGTGGCCCAGGAGGCGAGGACGAATCAGTGCGATCTGGTGATCGCGTATCATCCGCCGATCTTTCAGCCGCAGAAGCGGGTGGTGGCGGGGAGCGCGGTGTTCGACGCGGTTCGCCGGGGTGTGGCGATTTATTCGCCGCATACGGCCCTGGACGTCGCCGAGGGAGGCACGAACGACATGCTGGCGGACGTGCTGGGGCTGGTGGATCGGCGGGCGCTGAAGTCGGGGGAAGCGAAGGCGGGGCAATACAAATTGGTGGTGTTCGTGCCGATCGAGGCGGTGGACAAGGTGGCCCGGGCGATGTTCGATGCGGGGGCGGGGCGGATTGGGAAGTATTCATCGTGCAGCTTCCGGTCGCCGGGGACAGGAACGTTTTTCGGGGGTGAAGGCGCTCAGCCGGCCGTCGGACAAACGGGGCGGCTGGAACGGGTGGACGAAATCCGGCTGGAGACGGTGGTCCCCGTCGGCAGCGCCGAGGCGGTGATCCGGGCGCTTAGGGCCAATCATCCATACGAGGAGCCGGCATTTGATTTGAACCTGCTGGCTCCGGCGCCGGGAGACCGGGGGCAGGGACGAATTGGGTCCATCTCCCCCGCCGTTCGCGGGGAGTTGTTTGATCGGATCAAGCGGGGATTGGAAATTGAGCATCTGCTGGTCGCCGGACCGACGGAGGGAACGGTTGCGCGGGCGGCGGCTTGCGCGGGGTCGTGCGGGAACATGCTGGATGATGCGATCGAGGCGGGAGCGGAGCTTTATTTGACGGGTGAAGTGCGCCATCACGACGCGGTGAAGGCGGCCGCGGCTGGGATGACGGTCGTTTGCACGCTGCATTCCAACAGCGAACGCGCGGTGCTGAAACGGCTGGGTAAGCGGCTGGAAGAGACGCCGGGGATGTCGCCGATTCGGATTAGCTCGGCGGATCGGGATCCGTTTTCCATCCATTAGGGCAATCGGCCTATGGGGATGAATTGCCAATGCTCTGCCGCTATAATTCCGCCGGATCAAGAGGTGGAGCGCATATATGACAATCGCCACGAACCATCTCTACGTTACCCGCGACGACTCCATCCTCAGCGGCGAGCCGATCATTAGGGGAACTCGAACGCCGGTACGCGCCATCGTGGAGATTTGGCGCCTTGGGATTGCCCCGGAGGAGATCACGTCGCATCTGCCGCATTTGACACTCGCTCAGGTGTTCGACGCACTGAGCTATTTCGCCGATCACCAGGATGAAATCGCGCATCACATCGAGCGGAACCGCGTGGGCGATGAATTGATTGATCCCAGGTCGAAGAACGCGTGAGCCGATTATTCATCAGTCCCTTTCTCGATGAGGACGTAAGCGTTGTCGTTGCCAAACTCCTGCGGACAAGGGGATACTCCGCCTTGACTACGCAGGAGGCGGGGCAGGTTGGCCGAAGTGATGCCGAGCAATTGGCGTTCGCCACGGAACGGCAGATGGCGATCCTGACGCACAATCGTGACGACTTCGCGGCGCTGGCCGGTCAATACCACTCGGTTGCGAGAATTCACTGCGGAATCATCATCGCCGTGCGGCGACCGCCCTATGAAATTGCCCGCCGATTGCTTGCATTGATGGATCGGGTAACCGCGGAGGAGACGGATAACCAGCTGTTGTATATTTGACGATTTCCTGGTTCTAATGCATTTTCGTGACCAGCCTGGGTTGAACTGCCTAAAACGGCGGGCGGAACAGCCGCCGATTCGGATTAGCTCGGTGGATCCGGATCCGTTTGTAATCCGGTGAGCGGCCCGCGGGAGAAATCTCCCGCGGCTTTGGTTACAGGTCGAGGAGCCGGTCGGTTGGAGGAGGCGGCGACGGCGCTGTTTGCGGCGGCGCGGTAATGGGCGGCGCCGGGGGAGGCGGCGCGGCGGGCAACGGGACCGCGGGGGGCGCGGGGGCGGCGGGCTTGGCCTGGAGGCGAGCGACGTCCGAGGCGGACAGAATCAGCTTGTCGATGATCGCGCGGCGCACTTTTCGAGTGCGGCCTCGCTTGTCGCGAGTCATTTGGATCCGGGCGACGATCAAGGTGTTGAATTCCTTGCAGGCGGGGCATTGATAGTATTCCCAGGCGAGATATTCGCCGGCGATTCCGCCGAAACGGGGGAGTTGGGGAACGAAATCGTACTGTCGGGATTCCAGTCGCTGTTTCAGGTCCGTGGCGTCGAGGACGGAGGTGGAGGCGATGCCAAGGGGGCCGGCGGCCCATCGGCCGCAGTTCTCGCAGAATGGGCGCTTGCGGGCCATCTTTCGAGATATGGCCGCGGCGGTGGCGAAGATGATGGCGGCCTCGAGGAGCCAGACGGACCAGAGAAGATCGCCCTTGACGGGCGAGCCGCGGTCCATGCCCCACACGCCGAGCTCGTTGAGTCGGAGAATGATCCGATACATCCAATGCGGCGAAGCAACCAGGCGGGTCGCGGAAATCGGTATGTTCACGTCTTGATAGAGCGCGCAGAGCCAGGCGATCCAGGCGACGTAATACCCGGCCAAAGCGGTGAGTAACGAGAGCAGGACAATCGCGCCGTTATTGCGGACGTTGGTCACAAGCATAGCCCGGGCGGTCGTCCAGCCCAAGAGTGCGCCGAAGGCGAAAGTCATGACCACGTGAAGGTAGATGAATCGGAGGTAATGATCGGCATAGCCGTAAGCCACGCCGCCGACGATCGCCGCGACGGCGCCGACAACGACGCCGGCGAACAACCCTGCCGGGGGGACCTGACCGCTGTGAGAGTAGTATTGATTGGTGAATGGTTGAGCGGTCGATTGAGTCACGGCGCCTCCGGTCATTGTGCGTAAGGCCCTTCGACCACGTCCCAATCCGGGGGAACGGGCGGTTGGGCGAAATCCTTGTCGGTCGCTCCGGCATTGATCTTCACGTCGGAGAGATCGGTCGTGCGAGTGGTGGTTTGATTGATGTCGTCGGTCTGAATGCGCCGTGGCATGTCGGTGGCGGTGTCCACCCAGACATCGATCGTCTTGAATCGGCTGGCGAATTGAGCGCCGTCCTTGGGAGTCAGGCGAACGTGGATCGTGCCGGGCGGATCGTCCTTGACGGGATCGATTTTGGCCACGTCGAATAGCTTCAGGACATCCTCCTTCTTTTGCCCCAGCGGCAAGGGGAACGGTCCTTCGCCGAGCTTGAACAGATCGAGCTTTTGTCCGGGCTTGAGGACCTGGGTGCGGTTTTCGTGTTTCTTCAGGTAGTCGCGGTCGTCGAGGATGCCGTTGTCCAGGGTGTATTGGTGGTCGGCGCGGAAGGTTTTGTCGCCGAGGCGTCTTTGGGTGAACGCGACGCGGATTCGGGCGTCGTCCGGACCTTTGCGCTGGAGGATAACGGTGCCGGTATTGACGGTGGAGTCGCCGGAACTGTCATCGGTATCGGTGAGGATCACTTTGGCCGAGAAATCGCGGAGGCTTTCGCCGCGGGCGTCGAGGGCGTCGAGGATTTGATCGACGCTGGATTGGGCGGATAGGGCAGCGGATTGAGTGGATGGGCCCGCCGCCACGGATGCACAAAGCAAAAAGAATATTGGCCACAGATGTAAATCAGATAGACACGGATGAATTCTCCGTCCTATCTGTGTCCATCTGGTTTTCATCTGTGGCAAAAGTTGTTTTTTTTGAATCATGGTTTGCATCCTTGCTTCAGAATAGCAGTCAATTCCGGCAGGCCGGTCACGGTGAGCCAGGGTTCGGCGGCGAAGGGGCGCGGCTTGCCGTGACTGATCCAGACCGAGCGGACCTGGGCCGCGCGGGCGGCTTCAATATCATATTGTCCATCGCCCACCATCCAAACCTGGTCAAAGCCCAACCGCAGCCGCCGGCAGGCCCATTGCAGCGGGATCGGACTGGGCTTGAAGGGGCCGTCCTCGCGGGTGATCAGAACGTCGATGCGGAGATTGTGGGTGCGCATGACGGTGTCGGCGCTGAGCCGGCTGTTGCGGGTGACGACGGCGCTGGGGATTTTCTCGGTCGCCAGCCACGCCAGCATTTCCCGGCATCCCGCGTTCAGCCGGGAACGGCTGGCGGCAATCTCTTCGTGGCGAAGAAGGATGGCCTCGGCCTGGCGGCGCCGTGGTTCGTCCATTTGGGCAAGGGATTCCAGGATCGGACCTTCCGCAATGCCCATGTCGGCCTTGATGCGGGGGAAATCGAGCATCGGTTCGGTGAGCGTACCATCCATGTCGAACAGGATGGCGCGGGGAAGATGGAAAGGCGGGTGGATCATTGGGCGGAGGGTGCGTCGTCGGGCTCGCCCGGGTTTGGCGGAGCGGTCGTCAGGTCATATACGTCAATCGAGTCGCCGATTTGAGCGACTGGGCGATAGCGAGACAGCCACGGCAGGGAGCGGTCGATGAGACGGACATTCTTGCTGATGAAAAGCATCCTGCCATGCGGTGAAGCGACGAGGGAGTCGGGATTTAATCGCAATTGGCCCAGGAGCGGCGCATTGCGTTGGCCGGCGAGGCGGATGGCGCAGGGTCGGCCGGGGGCGTTGGCGTGGATCCAATCGGCGAGGCGGTAGACGTCCTGGTTCCAATCGAGGTTGCTGTCGAGGGCAATGCGGTCTGGGCGCGACGGGCCGCCGGCGGCGAAATTGAAATAGCTCAGATAGTCGGGATGAACCGCGGCGGTTTCGACGGCGGAGCAAAGCATAAGACAGGCGAGAAGCCAGACCCAGCCGGGCCGCGCCAGTTGGATCGCGGCGAAGAGATAGAGGAACCCAATGGCCGGCAGGACGTAACGGATGCCGATGTCGATATTGCTGGTCATGGCGGCGGCGAGGAAAACCGCGGGGGGAAGAAGAACGTGGCGCATCCGCCAATCGCGCCATTGCCGGCCATGGAGAAAGAGGCCCAGGGCGATGAGAAAAGCGGCCAGGAATCCGATCGGGCTTTTGAGGGCAAGAACTTCGGGAAAATAGTACCACCATCCCTGCGAACTCACCTGGCCGTTGAGATAGGCCAGATGTCCGAAGCGGTTATGAACGGACTGGCGGGCCAGGGCCAGGAAAAAGCTGGGCATGGGGATGGGCGTTTGGCGGATCCAGCGGGGAAGGCGCTGCCATTGTTGGCGCATGGATTGCGCCTGAGGATTGTCGGCGGCATCGTGTTGGGCGGGAGCATTGAGGCCGGCCTGATCGCCGAGGGGGCCGACGTTAAAGAAATACGTGGCCCACAACGTCGTGAATGCGATCAGCGCCATCAGGGGCAATTGTATTATGAGGGTTCGCCAGGGTGAAATTCTGGTCAGAGCAACCAGTGCGACGGCGGGAATGACAAGCAGACAGGAGAATTTGGTGGAGAAGGCCAAACCGCAGACGGCGGCGGCGAGGGCGGCCCGCGGCCAGGCGGGTTGGTGGAGCCATAAGAATGCGTAATAAGTTGCGGCGAGATATCCGGCGCAGGCGGCAACGTCGTTCCCGATCCAGAATCCGTGACCGAGGAGCGTGGGATCGAAGCTGAAAAATGCGACGGCGGCGGCGGCGGCGGCCGGCGGACCGGCGAGCCATCGGGCCAAGCGATACAGGTAAAACAGTGAAATCGCCGGGAACAAGAGCATTGCGAGCCGGGCGTGGGTGAGCAGAGTTCCGGCCGGTTTGACGCTGTGGTATAGGACTTGAGTGCCCAGGGAGTATCCGAGGTCCTCAGTCCCGATGGTGGTTTGTCCGCGGCATTGGGGGAGTCGCGCGCCGTCCAGGTACAGGGGGATCGCGGCTAGGAGCCTGGCGAGCGGCGGATGGCCGCCAGGCGCAATCAGCTTGTGGGCTTCGATCATGGAAACAGCCGCGCCGACGTGGGAAGGTTCGTCGGTTGCGGGGCTGAAAACACCGACGGAAACGGCGAGCCGGAGGATCATGACGACGCCGGCGGCCAGCGCCATCCAGGGATAGATGCAACGATGAGTTGATGGAGCTTGGGCGCGGTCGTTCATTAAATGCTCGATTGGCGAGTATAACATTGCGGATATGGGACAGATAACCGATTGGCGGCGGCTGCACGGCTCGGCGTTTGACGGGCAAACGGTCCTGGTGACGGGCGGAGCGGGGTTCATCGGGTCGCACCTGGCGATGGCATTGCACGAGCTGGGAGCAAAGGTGACGGTGCTGGACGATCTGTCGGGCGGGGGCGATCCGAAGGTGTTGCCGAAAGGCATTGAATTCGTGCTGGGATCGATTCTGGATCGGGAGTTGCTGAAGAAATGCACGCAAGGATGCGGGGTGGTGTTTCATCAGGCGGCGTTGGGATCGGTGCCACGGAGCTTGCGGGAGCCGCGAAAATACCAGGAGGTGAATTCGGGCGGCACACTGAACGTGCTGGAAGCGGCCCGGGAATGCGGGGTCGGGCGCGTGCTGTTCGCGGCGAGCAGCAGCACGTACGGGGACGCGCCGGAGTTGCCGAAGTTTGAAACGATGCCCGTATCGCCGCGAAGCCCCTATGCGGCGACGAAGGTGGCGGGCGAGGCGATGGCGGCGGCGTACAGCGCCGCGATGGGGCTGGATACGGTGAGCCTGCGGTATTTCAATATCTTCGGGCCAAGGCAGGCGGCGGACAGCGCATACGCGGCGGTGATCGCGGCGTTCGCCAAGGCGATGATGGCGGGCAAGCGGCCGACGATCTATGGCGACGGCGAGCAATCGCGGGATTTCACGTACGTGGACAACGTGGTTCACGCCAATCTTCTGGCGGCCCGGCGGAAGCAACGGTTGGAGGGAGTGGCGATCAACATCGCGTGCGGATCGCGCATTACGATCAGCGAATTGGCCAGGCGGATGGCGCGATGGCTGGGGAGGGACGATCTGACGCCGATTCACGCGCCCGAGCGGGCCGGGGACGTGAAGCATTCGCTGGCAGATCTGAGACGGGCAAAGGAGATTCTGGGATATGAGCCGATCGTGGATTTTGCCACGGGGCTGGATGCGACGATGCAGTGGTATCGCGGGGCGATGGGCGGGTAAGATGGGAGTTTGCGGCCATGACGGTGGTACCCGGTCCATTTTCGTTGGAGCGAATGGTGAATGCCGTTGAAAAAGTTCGGCTGCGGCTGTTGCGCGCGGCGGGAGCGTTGGAGGCGGCCAAAATCGCGTACGCGGTGGTGGGAGGGAACGCGGTAGCGCTGTGGGTTTCGCGCGTGGATGAATCGGCGGTGCGGAACACGCAGGACGTGGATATCCTGCTGCGCCGGGCCGATCTCGACGCGGCCAGACGGGCGATGGAGGAGGCGGGATTCGTGCATCGGCGTTCGGCGGGGATGGAGGTTTTTTTGGACGGCCCCGGCGCCAAGGCGCGGGATGCGGTGCATATCGTCTTCGCAAACGAAAAAGTCCGCCCCGACGAGCCGGCGGCGAATCCGGACGTGAGCGAATCGGAGGCCGCGGATCGGTTTCGGGTGCTGTCGTTGGAAGCGCTGGTGCGGATCAAGCTGACGGCGTTTCGAGACAAGGACAAAGTCCACGTCCGCGACCTGATCGAAGTTGGACTGGTGGATGAATCGTGGATGGCGCGGCTGGGGCGGGAGTTGGGAGCGAGGCTGCAATCGCTGCTGGATACGCCCGAGGGATAGGGGTCATATTCCGGGGCGGTTTCGGTCTTGGCGATGCGGGGGTATGATTGAAGACATAAGGAGCCTGACGTTGGCCAAGAGATCGCCGCTGGCGGAAAAGCTGGATGAGATTCGGGAGCGGATCGCCGCGGCCGCGGTCAAGGCGAAACGCGAACCGTCGGAAATCACGCTGATCGCGGTGACCAAGACGGCGGCGCCCGAGCAGATTCGGGAGATTCTGCAATTGGGTGTGACGGACCTGGGGGAAAGCCGGGTGCAGGTGCTGGCACAGCGCGCGGGGCAACTGAACGAATTTTTCCAGAGGCGGGCGATTCATGGGGACGGAGTTCCCGGGCAAAAGATCCGCTGGCACATGATCGGGCACTTGCAGCGGAACAAGGTGAAGACCGTGTTGCCGTTGGTGCACATGATCCACAGCGTGGACAGCCTGCGGCTGGCGGAAGAGCTGGACAATCAGGGGACAAAGAGGGGCCGGAAGATCGCGGTGTTGCTCCAGGTGAACACGTCGGAGGAGAGCACGAAATTCGGGGTGGCGGTGGGTGCGGCGGTGCATCTGGCGGAGCAGATGGATTCGATGCCGGGCCTTCAGATGACCGGGCTGATGACGATGGCGCCGCTGGACGCCCCGGAGGAAAAGATCCGGCACACGTTCGCGCGGGCACGGGAAATTTTCGAGGAAATGAAGTGGCACAAGATCGGGGGGCCGGCGCTGCGGCACCTGAGCATGGGGATGAGCCATGATTTCGAGCCGGCGATCGCCGAGGGTTCCACGATGGTGAGGATCGGCTCGGCGCTGTTCGGAGGAAAGGTATTCGAGCCGGACGAGATGGGAGAATGAGCGGCATAGGATGCACGTCGATTTTTTCAATTTCTTCCGGTGGGCGCTGGGAACGGTGGTGACGATTTATGCCACGGTGGTGACGTGGCAGTCGCTGTACGGATGGTGGGTGTATTTCGGGGGCGAGGGACGTTACCTGTCGCTGATGCGGCGGTACGTGATGGTGCAGGGGCTTCGGCTGAGGATCAAGACGTTCGGGGGGGACGTGTTGGTGTGTATTTTGTTGCTGGCGGTTTGGGTCCTGCTTTTGCGGGCGCACCAACTGTTCGCGGAGATCGATTCAATATATCGCGGCGATGGGCGACATCATTCCACAATCCGATGAGGGCGGCGCGAGCCGGGACATCGTGCTGGCGGAGCCCCAACCGGTTTCGGGGCAGGCGCCGGACCGGCAGCTTTCGGAATTGCCGAAGGACGAGTTGGCGAACCTGGCGGAAGGGCTGGGTCTGGACTGGACGCGATACAAGACCCAACAGCTTCTGGTAAGCGCGGTGCACGAGAGGCGGCAGCTCATCGCGGGGCTGGATCGGCAGGCGATGCTGGACGTGGTGAGGTGGGGAAGAAGGCCGGTAACGATCAACGCTGGCAAGGAGCAGATCGCGCAGGAGATCGCGCGGATTCGGGTGATGAAATTCGCGGGGCTGTCGCATCGGGGCTTGGTGGCGCTGGCGCGGCTGCGAGGCGTGGAGGCGGCGGAGGACGACCCGGTCCCGCTGCTGGTCCGGAGGCTGAAGAAACAGGAAGGGTTTTTCAGCCGGTTGAACCGCAAGCGGCGGGCCATGCTGGGGGGCATCGTGGCGACGATCGTGGGGGAAAGCAGTTCGGCGACGGATTACAAATATCTTCCCGAGCCTGGGAACGACGCCAATCCAGCGGCGGGGCCGGCGAAGGCAACCTCGATCAGGGACGAAATCGAGGAATCGGGGCTTTTCGGGGGGATCAGCAACCGGCTCAAGAAGAGCGCGGACATGTATCTGAACCAGAAATTGGACGAGATCGAGGCGCGGATCGACCGGAAACTGGACGAAATCGACCGTCGGCTGGCGGAATGGCGGGACAAGGAAATCGCCAACCGGATCAAGATTCTGAAGATCACGCTGTGGGCGAGCGTGATCGTGGGCGTCGTGTCGCTGATTTATGCGTACGTGACGGAGTATCTGATGCCGCCGCGATAGCCGCAAAAAAGCCCCGGCATGGCCATGCCGGGGCTTGGGTTGGGGATTCAATTCTTCATTTGATAAACAGCATTTCACGGTAGGTCGGCAGCGGCCAAAGATCGTCGGGAACGAAGGTCTCGATCTTGTCGGCAATCTTGCGCAGCTCGGCCATGGCGGGGAGAACGGAGGCTCGCATGTGCTTGGCGTGAAGGAAGGCGTCGCCGTCGCCTTGATGGGACAGGGTTTTTTCCAGCGCGGCGGTGGCGCGGGAGAGATCCGAACAGGAACTGACGACGGTGGAGAGCAACTCGACGCCGGCGGGGTTGGCCGCGCCGGCCGCCTTGGCGGCGGCGACGGATTCGCCGACTTCCTTCTGGAAGCGAAGCACCGCGGGGAGAATGAAGGTCTTGGCCATGAGCAAGGCGGTCTGGCCCTCGATGTTGACGGCCTTGACGTAGGCTTCGGAAAGGATGTTGAATCGGCTGTTCAGTTCCTTTTCGGTGTAGACCTTGTACTTGGTGAACAGGTCGATGGTGTCCTTGCGAATGACGACGGGGAGCACCTCCACGGTGCTCTTGAGGTTGGGCAGGCCGCGCTTTTCGGCCTCGACGTGCCAATCCTCGGCATAGCCGTTGCCGTTGAACAGGACCTTCTTGTGTTCCTTGATGATGGAAGGGAGCAGTTCCTGAACGGCCTTGTTGAGGTCTTTGCCGGCCTTGATGTCGGCTTCGAGCTTGGTGGCGATGTAATCGAGGCTTTCAGCGACGATGGTGTTGAGGACGGTGTTGGCGCCGGAGACGTTGGCGCTGGAGCCGACGGCGCGGAATTCGAACTTATTGCCGGTGAAGGCGAACGGGCTGGTGCGGTTGCGGTCGCCGGCGTCCTTGGGAAGCTTGGGAAGGATCGAGACTCCGGTTTCGAAGAGTCCGCCCTGCTTGCTGCTGCGGGCAGGTCCCTTTTCGATCTGCTCGAAAATATCGGTGAGTTGTTCACCGAGGAAGATGGAAATTATCGCGGGCGGGGCTTCATTGGCGCCGAGGCGGTGATCGTTGTGTGCGCTGGCGATGGAGAGGCGCAGAATCTCGCTGTACTTGCTGACGGCGCGGATCACGGCGGCGCAGAAGACCAGGAACTGGGCGTTGTCGTGCGGCGTATCGCCGGGATTGAGAAGGTTTTCGCCCTTGTCCGTGGACATGGACCAGTTGTTGTGTTTGCCGCTGCCGTTGATGCCGGCGAAGGGCTTCTCGTGCAGGAGACAGACCAGCCCGTATTTGTCGGCGACGCGGCGCATGATCTCCATCACCATGTTCTGGTGATCGGTGGCCAGGTTGCTGTTTTCAAACAGGGGCGCCAGTTCGTATTGGCTGGGCGCCACTTCGTTGTGGCGGGTTTTGACGGGAACGCCGAGTTTGATGAGTTCGTTTTCGGAGTCGGCCATGAACGCCAAGACTCGTTCGGGAATGACGCCGAAATAGTGGTCTTCCAGTTCCTGTCCCTTGGGTGGCATGGCGCCATAAAGGGTGCGGCCGCAGGCAACGAGGTCGGGCCTGGCGTAGTAGAAATGCTTGTCGATAAGGAAGTATTCCTGTTCCGCGCCGACGGTGGTGAAGACCTTGTGAACGTTGGTATGGCCGAAGAGTTTCAGGATGCGGAGCGCCTGGGCGCTGAGGGCATCGATGCTCTTGAGGAGCGGGGTTTTCTTGTCGAGCGCTTCGCCGGTCCAACTGAGGAATGCGGTGGGGATGACCAGGGTGGAGCCGTTGGGATGCTCCATGATGTAAGCGGGACTGGTGGGGTCCCAGGCGGTGTAGCCGCGCGCCTCGAAGGTGGCGCGAAGACCGCCGGAGGGAAAGCTGCTGGCATCCGGTTCGCCCTTGACCAGTTCCTTGCCGCTAAAGACGGCCAGGGCGCCGGAGCCTTCGGGGGTGAGGAAGCTGTCATGTTTCTCGGCGGTGATGCCGGTCATCGGCTGGAACAAATGGGTATAGTGGGTGGCGCCATGCTCCAAAGCCCAATCGCGCATGGCGGCGGCAACGGAATCGGCGACGGCGGGATCGAAAGGCGCTCCCTCGTGAATGGTCTTCATGAGGCTCTTGTAGGCCGTCTTGGGGAGACGGGCCTGCATTTCGGCCTCACTGAAAACGTTGGACCCGAAAACGTCCTTCAAGTGGATGGTCTTGAAATCCACGTAGGCAAGCTTGTGCTTGGTCAGGGCGATAGCCTTGATCGCCTCTTGGCGAGCATTCGACATGGAAGGTCTCCAGTTGTAAAAAGCGGTTGGTTACACCCGAAAACGGTTGGTTCTACCGTGAAGGCGGCAGATCATTGCAAAATGTCGGTCGAATGTCCAGTGAGAAATTGAAAAAATTGAAGCAGACCGGGCCGGAGACTCCCCCGGCTCAGGCGATAGGTTTAATGCGGGGCTTTATGAGCGCAAAAACGGAGCTTTTTGAGGGCATTTTGCAGCACGCGGCCGGGATCGATCCCGGCGTTGTTGCGGCATTCCTTGGCAGAGTCGAAGCGGATTATTTGGAAACTTTCGAGCCGGCGGCGCTGGCGCGGCATCTGATGGCGCTGGCCAAACTGTCGGGGCACAATCCGGCGGAGGTGTTGCTGGAGAACCGGCCGGACGGGCTGATCGATTGCGTTGTGCTGGCGTTCGATCATCCGTTCGAGTTTTCCAGCCTGACGGGGGTCATGGCGGGAACGGGGTACAGCATCGAACGGAGCGACGCGTTCACCCTGCGGCGCGTGAAATCGGCCGGAAAGAAAAGATTGTGGGACCGGCGGCAGTTGCTTGGGCGCCGGCGCGATCCGATGAGCGATGCAGTGATCCTGGATTATTTCCAGGGGAGGTTGCTGGGTCCGCTGGAGAACTTCGCGGCGTGGGCGACGGTCTTCAAGCCGGTCATCGTGGAAACCATGGGGCTGCTGGATCAGGAGCAGGAGGAATCGACGGACCGCGCCAAGCGGCTGGTGAACGAGCGGGTGACGCAATGGCTGAAGGCGCGGCGGAAGGCCGATCCGCGCTTGCCGGCGCTGGTGTCGCTGGAGGTGGAGGTGGAGCAATTGGAGGGGGCGACGCGGTTGCGGCTGCGTGCGCCGAATACGCCGGCGTTTCTGTACGCGCTGAGCACGGCGCTGTCGCTGCACGGTTTGCAGATCGACAAAACGCGGGCGCGAATGGCGGAGGGAAACGCGGTCAACGAGATCGACGTGGTGGACGAGTATGGGAAGCCGGTGAGGGACGCCGATGCGGTGCGGCAACTTCAGAGGTCGGTGTTGCTGACGTTGCAGTTTTCGTATTTTTTGGACCG
>JBEKKC010000117.1:0-14543 GCA_050010915.1 Tepidisphaeraceae bacterium
GCTTCACCAAATTGGTGAAGCAGTCGCTTGGCGGGCGGCGGCTTGAAATGATCGGCGGGGATTTATATACTTTGGGGAGAATTCGCGGGCGTAGCTCAGTGGTAGAGCGTCACGTTGCCAACGTGAATGTCGAGGGTTCGACCCCCTTCGCCCGCTTTGGACGTAAGACCTGCCGAACGAGGGTACTTTTTTAGAAATCCCATCGAGCGAAAGTCCGCACGGCGGCCGCGGAGGCTTCGCCTTCCGCGCCGTGGGCGTTCACGTCATCAAGCGCGTCACCTGCATCGGTGAGACCTCTCACCATCACGGCGGTTTGGAATTCGTCGAGCATCAGCATCGTGAGCGGTCTCACCAGCGCGACGCCAATTCCAGCGGTGCTTTCGTCGAGTGATGCCTAATAATATTTTTGCAACTTTTCGGATTCAGGAAATCAATTCACGAGCCGATGAGTCGGGCGATAAGCGACAAGTCAGCTTGCCAAGGTGGCACGCGGAGGATTGTCGCGGAGCATTTCCAAGAAAGGAGCCATGTATGGCTCAGATCAACAAGTCAACAGACTCTTCGAGTCTGGCGGAGGTTGTGGACCGAATTCTGGACAAGGGCATCGTGATCGATGCCTTCGCCAAGGTTTCGCTGGTCGGCATTGAGCTGCTGTCGATCGAAGCGCGCGTGGTGATCGCGTCGGTCGAGACCTATTTGAAGTACGCCGAAGCGATTGGTCTTACCGCTTCTGCTGCAACCCCGGCCTAGTCACCCAGGTCGAGGCGGCAGCGATTGCCGCGGGCGGGGTGGGTTCCCTTGAGCGGAACCCGCCCCTGCCCTTTATCCGCTCGGTGGAAGAAGGAATTTGGGTTTATTCATTTCAAAGGGTTCGCTCATGTCACAGGCAATGCAAGGGTCTAACCTAGGTCAACTGGCGCAATGGACTGGCCAGCTCAGGAAACAAGTGAAGGCGCTGTTGGAGGAACTGGATGGGGCGTCGAAGGCAGCCGGGTTGGGTTCGGCCAGGGCTCGGGATGAGCGGCTGGCGGAATTGGGGCGGCAGGTTCAGGCCTGGCGGGGAGCGGTGCGGCCGCTGATCGGCGCAATGCGTGCGGCGCGGGGCCAGCGCCGGGTGCAGACGTCGGGCAAGCGAGCGGGCGTGCTGAAGGATTTGTCCCGACGCGTGCGGCAGGTGCGGCGCGAGGCGCGGGAGGCGTTGGAGCGGTTCGATGCCGCGCTGCGACGCGCCTCGAGCGAGGCGCGGTCGATGCGCGCCCAACAAATCGTGTCGATCGATTCGATGGTTGAGTCGTTGCGTGGGCGACTGCGGCAGTTCATGGCCGACGTGCGGGAGCGGCGGGCGAGGGAGAACGCCGCGGCGCGGGGGCAGCGGGCCGGGTTCGTGCAGAAATTGAAGGGTGCGGGGCTGGGCGTGGATGGGGGCCGAAAGGCGGGCGGCGGCGTGAAGCGCGCGGCGGTGAAAAAACCAAGATGGGCGGCCGATCAGCCGGGATTCGTACAGAATATCCTCGGGCTGAAGCGGCCGCGGAAGATCGCCTAGCGCCCAGTCGCGGCGCTAACCGCATGGTGAGGAAGATTACTGAAGTCTACAAAAGAGTCCAATTTAGTTGAGTTGACCGATAACTCCAACCGATAGCCGGATTAAACATGTCCAACGAATTGCTCGACGTGCCGGAAGAATTTGCTCCCTCCGAATACCGCGCCAGCCTGATTCCCGAGGCGGGGGCGGATTTCGTCGTCACGCCCTCGGTGACCAGCCTGACGGAGCGGGCGCTGCAATACCTGAGGATCGGGTATCCGGTTCACCTGGCGGGTCCGGCGGGGACGGGCAAGACAACGTTGGCGTTCCACGTCGCGGCGCAACTGGGGCGGACCGTGGTATTGATTCACGGCAACGACGATTTCAACTCCGGCGACTTGGTGGGCAAGGACAACGGATATCGCAAGACCACGATCGTGGACAACTACATCCGGTCGGTGCGGAAAATCGACGAACGGTTCTGCCTGAACTGGAACGACAACCGCCTGACCAAGGCCTGCCAATTCGGGCACACGCTGATCTACGACGAATTCAATCGGACGCGGGCGGAGGCGAACAACGCGCTGCTGAGCGTGCTGGAGGAGGGCATCCTGATCGTGCAACGGCCGCTGGGCAACGACACGTATCTGCCGGTGCATCCGAATTTCCGCATGATTCTGACGAGCAACCCGGAGGAATACGCGGGGGTCCACAAGACGCAGGATGCGCTGTTGGACCGGTTGATGAGCATTCACGTGGACCATTACGACCGGGAGACGGAAGTGCGGATCACGGCGGCGAAGAGCGGATTGTGCGAGCAGGACGCGCAGTTCGTGGTGGACATGGTTCGGGCGACGCGGGAGAAGAGGCCGGGGAAGAACCCGCCGACGATTCGCGCGTGCATCTCGATTGCGCGGGTGATGGGACGGCGGGGCGTGCGGCCGGACCCGGAGGACGCATTCTTCCGGGCGGTTTGTCTGGACGTTCTGTGCGGGCATCGGAGCGGGACGGCGCTGCGATGGACCGACGAGCAGTTGTTGGAATTGATGCGCGAACTGGCCTCGGCGCGGGTTGCCGTCCCCACGACCGCGGAAGGCGAAGCCTCCGCTACGGAAGGCGAAGCCTCGGCGAAAGCCGCCTGAGGATCAGCGAGGGCAAGCGAGGAAAGTCATGGCTCAATACACGGGTAAGATTCGGCGGCTGGCGAATCTGCGCGGCGTTGCCGGTCGCCCCACGAACGGGGCGAGATTTCCGCACGAGATTTACATGCGGCTTTGCTGCCTGGAGATGGAGCGGTTCCGGCGCGAGCAGGAACAGAGCGTGGCGGTGACGCGCGCCCGCAAATGCGTGGAGCGGTGCCACCACATCGAGATGGAAGTGCAGGAATTGCTGCGGTCGATCGGTCAGGCGCCGGTGGCGGGCGGCGGCGAAAGCGCGCGGCCCGAAGGCGCGCGGTCCGAAGGCGCGGCGGTCCGGGACGCCTCCAAGCTCACGTTCATCTATTGAGCTTCGGCAAGCTGGCGATCCGGCGTCGAGCGAGCCAAGGGAGTTCCATGAGAATCAATTGCATCGCCTGCGGTCATCGGTTCGAGTTGGACGACGCGTACGACGACTACAGCGGGCGGGTGAAGTGTTCGGTTTGCCGGTCCATGCTGCAAATCTCCACCGAAGGCGGAAAAGTAAAGTCGGTAGACCTTTCTGGCCGGCCGGCAAACCTGTCCGAACAACCGGCTGCCCAATCGCACTCCATGCCGCAACGGAAAGGTCCGCCAAGGGCGACGTTGGTGGGATGATCTGCCGGAGGCACGGTCGCGGAGCACTTATGCAAACGAACCAGAGCAACACGATGGCGGGTTTGTATTTGTATGCGATCGTGGATGCCGACGGCCCGCTTGCGCCAATTACGGGAATGGACGATCAACCGGTGCGGGCGATCGTTCAGAAGTCGCTGGCGGCGGTGGTCAGCCGGGTCCCGGCTGGCCGCTTGCGGCCGGAACGGCGCAATCTGATGGCGCACCAGAAAGTGCTGGCGTCGTTTGGGTTTGGGCGCGGCGTGCTGCCGTTGCGTTTCGGCGTGGTCCTGCCGGACGAATCGAAAGTCCAGTTCATCCTTGAGACTCACGAGGCCGACTTGCTGCGTCAACTGGCGCGGGTGCGCGGGCGAGTTGAAATGGGCCTGCGCGTGAAATGGAAGGAAGAAGAGGTGTTCAAGAACATTCTGGAATTGAATCCGGCGTTGCGGGAAGCGCGGGACCGGATGCCCAACACCCGCGAGGCGGCCATCGAGATCGGCAGGCAGGTTGCCGAAGCGCTGGAGGCCGAGCGGCAACGCCAGCAAAAGCTGTTGCGGGAAATCCTCGGCGACGGCGTGGTGGAGTTTTGCTTCAACGTTCCCAAGAACGACGCGCAATTGGTCAATGCCGCCTGCCTCATTCCCTGCGATCATGCCGCGGAATTTGAGGGCGGGGTTCAGCGGCTGGGCGCGGCGCTGGATGAGCGGTATCAGATCGACTTCAACGGGCCGTGGGCGCCGCACAATTTCATTCTTCTCAATATGGCCATGGAAGGACATTGCTAAAACCATGTTCCTGCTCGACGACATTCTGCTCAGTCCGTTCAAGGGATTGGCGTGGATTTTTCGTGAACTGCATCGGGCGACGAACCAGGAGAACGCCAACGAGCGCGATCGCCTCAGCGACGAGTTGGGCAAAGCCTACATGATGTTGGAAACCGGCCAAATCGCCGAGTCGGAGTTCGCATCGTTGGAGAAGCGGATACTGGACCGGCTTGATGAGCTCAACGCCGCGGGTGACACCGACGCGAGCGCCGGCGAAACCGACGGAGGCGCCGGTGAAACCGACGCGGGCGAGCCGAAGGATCATGGAGGAAGGTAATCCATGAATGCGCTTGCGAAGTCCCTGCCCGAATTCCTGACGGCGCCGCAGCTTCGGCTGATCCTGTTCGGCGGCAAGGGGGGAGTGGGAAAAACGACGGTATCGCTGGCGTCGGCGGTGTGGCTGGCTCGGCGGCGTGTGGACAAGAGGCTGCTGGTGGTCTCGACGGACCCGGCGCACTCGCTGATGGACTGCATCGCGGGTTCGGCGCTGCCGCCCAACCTCACGGCGTTGGAGATCAACGCGGCCGAATTGCACGGGCGGTTCATGGCCGAGCACGGGGCGATGTTCGGCGCCATCGCGGCGCGGGGGACATTCCTGGACCGGCAGGACATCGATCGATTCCTTGGCCTGTCGTTGCCGGGGCTCGATGAGTTGATGGCGTACGTGCAGATAGCGCAGTGGTTGGGGGAGAACGCCTACGACACCATTGTGGTGGATACGGCGCCGACCGGGCACACGTTGCGGTTGCTGGCGATGCCGCAATTCCTGGAAGACTGGCTTGGGGCCATGGATGCGCTGCTGGCCAAGCACCGGTTCATGATGCGGGCATTCGGACGGGGGAAACGGGGCGACGAATTGGACGAGTTTCTGATCTGGCTGGGCGAAAGCCTGCGCAGACCGAGCCGAATCATGACGGATGCGCGGCAGTGTCGATTCGTGCCGGTGATGTTGCCCGAAGCGATGAGCGCCGCGGAGACCAGCGACCTGGTGATGGCGTTGGACATGCTGTCGGTGCCGCATCCGGACCTGATCGTCAACCGGGTCATGCCGATGCACCATGGAAGCGTGTACGCGGAGGCGCGTGCGCGGCAGCATCGGTTGCTGCGGCAGCTTCCGCCGGCGCTAGAGTCGTTGCGCGCCTGGGTGTTACCGCAACACGGCGCGGAGATTCGAGGGGCCGAGGCGGTGGGGGGGCTGTGGGACGGCGCGTTGGAATTATCCTCGCTGCTGCAAGCGGCGCCCGCGCCGGCGCCGATTGGCGGGCAGACGAAGACGGCACGTTTCGAGGCGGCGGGTTCGATGGCGCTGCCGCCGCCGAAATTGAGGTTGTGGCTCTTCGCCGGCAAGGGAGGCGTGGGCAAAACCACGATGGCGTGCGCCGCCGCGGCGGCGGTGTCGCAAAAGCTTGGCCGGGGAAGCTTGATCGTTTCGACCGATCCCGCCCATTCGTTGGCCGATTGCCTGGGCGTGGAAGTGGGGGGCAAACCCAGACAGATCACGCCTCGGCTGTGGGCGTTGGAGCTTGATGCGGAGAAGGAGTTTGCCGCGCTGCGCGAGCTTTACCGCCAGGAACTGGAGCAGCTTCTTTCGGCGATTGTCCCCGGGCTGGATTTGAGCTTCGACCGGGAGGCGATGTGTCGGATGCTGGATTTGGCTCCGCCCGGCTTGGATGAAGTGATGGCCCTCATTCGCATCGGCGAGCAGTTGGACAGTGGAAAGTTCGATCTGCTGATTCTGGACACGGCGCCGACGGGGCATTTGCTTCGGCTGTTGGAGTTGCCGCAGATCATCGAGCAGTGGATCGGAGCAGTGTTCGCGGTGATATTGAAATTCGAAAAGGTGCTGAGGCTGCCCAAGGTAACGGCGGAGTTGGTGCGGATTTCGCGCGGCATAAAGAACCTGCGGGCGCTGCTGCACGACTCGCGGCAATGCCAACTGCTGCCTGTGACGATTCCCACGGAGATGGCGCTGGCGGAAACCAAGCGTCTGGTTGGAAGCGCCCGGCGGCTTGGCATCGAGGTCAGCGGGTTGATTCTCAACCAGGTCGCGCCGCCCGGCTCCAGTGAATTTGAACGGGCGCTGCACGAGTCGGACGCGGCGTTGGTGAGAAAGTTTACACAGCAGTTCGCGGAGTTGCGGACAACGCTGGTGTACCGAAGAGACGAACCCATCGGTTTGGCGAGGTTGTCGCAATTGGGGGAATTGCTGTTGGAAGCGCGGGCAAAAGCGAGAGTGGCGTAGCGTGGAAAACCCACGGCGGCGCCGTGGGCGTTCGCAGCGCAGAAGTCCGATAAGCGGGACGCGCAGAATTGGCTGATCGGGGGGTTCGGCAAACGCCGAAGGGATTACAATGAACGAGGGCCGGAAATTATCGGAGGTTGTCCCGGCGGAAGGGTCGTCGCGGGAGACGGCGACGCTGTGCGACACGCTTGACCGGGTACTGGACGTCGGGGCGGTGGTCGAGGGCGAAGTGACCATTTCCGTGGCGGGCATCGATTTGGTCTACATCAATCTCAGCGCCCTGGTGGCGTCGGTGGAGACGGCGCGAAAGATCATGGTGATGCCAAGGAGCGGGGAAGGTTGGCGCGAAAGATGACCCAGACGCCGGGCGAGAAATCCGCGCGGATCGACATCGATCCGGCCGACGTGCGCAAAGGACTGGGGCAGTTGGTGGTGACGCTGCTGAAGTTGTTGCACGAGTTGATGGAACGGCAAGCGGCACGCCGCGTGGATGGGGGTTCGCTGAGCGTGGAGCAGATCGAGCGGCTGGGCATGACGTTGATGCTCCAGTCGCGGGAGATTCAGCGGCTCCAGGCGGAATTCGACTTGGCGGATGAAGAAGTCAACCTCGATTTAGGCCCGCTGGGAAAGTTACTGTGAAGGACCAGGCCATGGCGACGCAAAACAGCGCGATGATCCATTCCACCGACAGCACGAATCTGGCGGACCTTCTGGAGCGCGTGCTGGACAAGGGCATCGTCATTGCCGGCGACATTCGGGTGAAGATCGTGGACATCGAGTTGCTGACGATCCAAATCCGGCTGGTGGTGTGCAGCGTCGACAAGGCGCGCGATATGGGCATGGATTGGTGGGTCAACCATCCGGTTTTCGCCAAGGGGTCATCCGAGCCGGAAACGCTGAAGGGGATCGAACAACGGTTGGAACGCATCGAGGCCGCCATCGGGCAGAAGGCCGCCTGAGGAGCTTGGCGTTGAGCGAGGAGAAAGAGCAAGCATCGAGGCCGCGGCGGCGCTTGTATTACGTGCCGATCCTGCATAGCGGCGCGGAATTGGGCGGATTGGAAGAAGACGTGCGGCGGCGAATGGGGGAGGAAGTCTTCCAGCAGCGGCAGAGCGTGATCAACGCGGCCTGGGATCGGGTGGAAATGTGGGCTTCAACGCTGGAGCCGTCGCTGGCGCGGTACAAGCTGTATCAGGACGGCTTGCCGTTGTGCGGCAAGGAAGAGCAGATCGTGCGAGATTTGGCCGCCAGGCAGAGCCGGAACCATCGGCTGTTGTTGCGGCTGATCGAGCGGGGCGCGACGCTGTTGGGGACCGAATCGCCGGAGTTGCTGGTGTCGGAATACGAACTGGCCAAGGCGATTCTCAGTCCCGACGCCGATCGCAAGGCGCTCGAACCGGTGGCCGCCGATTTGTTGGCCAAACGCGATGCGTTCATCGCCCAGCGGATTAATGAGACTCTTGGCGAAGGCGAATTCGGCATTCTGTTTGTCGGGCTGCTTCACAACGTGCATCGCGGACTGATGCCCGACGTTGAATTGGTCGTTCCATTCGGCAAATGAAAGGAAAGATCCGATGCGTAAAAAAGAGAGCAAAACCAGCGTGGAAGGCATTTTGGGCGGGCTTAGCACCTTGATCGGCGGATTGGCGGAACTGGCGGAAAAGGGCAAGGAGCTTCGGCAGTCCGGCGAAACCAGCGCCTTGGGAGGCAAGGCCAAGATTATTTACGGATTTACCGTCAAAGGCATGGGCGGGGACGATCTGCGCGTCGAACCGTTCGGGAACGTCGTGCGCGACGGCAAAACCAGCGAGGCGACCGTTTCGGAAGTTCGCGAGCCGGCTATCGATCTGATCGAGGAATCCGACCACACGCTGGTGGTGGCGGAGATGCCCGGGGTGGGCGCCAACGACGTGAAGGTCGAGGCGCATGGCGACGTGCTCGATCTGACGGCCGCGCACGCAGGCAAGAAATACCGCAAGGAGATTTTGTTGTCCCACGCAACGGACGCCAAGAAGGTGACCGTCACCATCAATAATGGAATCGCCGAGATCCGATGCCCGAAATAGGGCGCGCATCGGCGCCGACTGGAACGAGACACCATGGCAGGCGGGCAAGACCAAGCGGTGTTATTGAAGGTTTCGGAGGCCCTGAGCAAGGACGTGGGCCGGGCCATGGCGCGGATTGACCCGGAAGACCTGCGCCGGCTGGGCGTGCAAACGGGGGACGTGGTGCTCATCTCCGGACAGCGGCAGGCCGTGTGCCGGGTGATGCCGGCGCTCAAGGAAGCGCGCGGGCAGTCGCGGGTTCAGTTGGATGGGATCACCCGGCAGAACCTGGGGTCGGCCATCGACGAGTCGGTTCGCGTCACCAAGACCGCCTGCTCGCCCGCGCAGGTCGTGAAGCTCACGCCGGTGAGCGTGAAACCGGACGAGCGCGATCTGGCGTACATCGCGGGGCTGCTGGATGGGCTGCCGGTATTGCCGGGCGGCATGATCCGGCTTTCGTTGTTTGGCGCGCGCAACGCCGAATTCACGGTGGCCTCGGGACAACCGGCCGGCCCGCTGCTTATCAACCCGACCACGCGGTTGCAGATCGGGGACGTTTCCGGCAAAGCGCCGGCTCAGCGCCTGGGGTATGAGGACGTGGGCGGCCTGAAGCCGCAGCTTGGGCGAATCCGCGAGTTGATCGAACTGCCGCTGCGCCACCCGGAGGTTTTCGCGCGGCTGGGCATCGATCCGCCCAAGGGCGTGCTTCTGCACGGTCCGCCCGGCTGCGGAAAAACGCTGATCGCGCGAACCATCGCCCAGGAAAGCAGCGCCAACTTCTACAGCATTTCCGGGCCGGAGATCATCCATAAGTTCTATGGCGAATCGGAAGCGCACCTGCGCAAAATCTTCGACGAAGCGTCGCGGCATGGCCCGGCGATCATCTTCCTGGACGAGATCGACTCCATCGCCCCCAAGCGGGAAAACACCGTGGGCGACGTGGAAAAACGCGTCGTCGCACAACTGCTGGCGCTCATGGACGGACTCAACCAGCGGCAAAATCTGATCGTCATCGCCGCCACGAACCTGCCCAACAATCTCGACCCGGCGCTGCGCCGGCCGGGGCGGTTCGATCGGGAGATTTACATCCCCATCCCCGACCGCAATGGCCGCCGACATATCCTGGACATTCACTCTCGCGGCATGCCGCTGGCCGCGGACGTGAATCTCGACCGGCTGGCGGACGTCACGCATGGCTATGTCGGGGCCGACCTCCAGGCGCTGTGCCGGGAAGCGGCCATGGCCTGCCTCCGCAAGTTGCTGGGCGACGTCGATCTGTCGCGCGGCGGGATTCCGTCCGAGCGGCTGCAAACCCTGGAAGTGACGCAGGAGCACTTCCTCTCGGCTTTGGCGGAGATTGAACCATCGGCCATGCGAGAGGTGTTCGTCGAGGTTCCGTCGGTGACGTGGGATGACATCGGCGGGTTGGCGGAGGTGAAGCGGCAACTGACCGAGGCGGTCGAATGGCCGCTGAAGTATGCCGAGCTTTTTACAAAGGCCGCGGTCAGGCCGGCCAAGGGGCTGCTTCTTGCCGGCCCGCCCGGCGTGGGCAAGACGTTGCTGGCCAAGGCGGCGGCGACGCAGTCCAACGCCAATTTCATTTCCGTCAAAGGCCCGGAATTAATGGGCCGATACGTCGGAGAATCCGAGAAAGCCGTGCGCGAGGTGTTTCGCAAGGCCCGGCATGCGGCGCCCTGCGTGATCTTCTTCGACGAGATCGACGCGCTGCTGCCGCACCGGGGATCGGACAGCAGCGTGGTCGGGGATCGCGTGATCGCGCAGTTTCTAGCCGAAATGGACGGCGTGGAGGAATTGCGCGGCGTTCTGGTCATGGGGGCGACCAACCGGCTGGACCTGATCGACCCGGCGGTTCTGCGCCCGGGCCGATTCGACCTTCTCGTCAAGCTGCCGCTGCCGGACCTGGCGGCGCGGCGGGAAATCTTCCAAGTACACATGCGCGGCAAACCGGCGGCCAAGGACATCGACTGCGGCGAGCTTGCGCGGCGAACGGACGGCGTCTCGGCGGCCGATATCGCCGGCGCATGCACCCGCGCGGCCCTGGCGGCCGTGCGGCGGGTCATCACGGCGCCGGCGGCGCCCCTGCTCATCACCCACGACGATGTGATCGATGGAATTGCCGAGATCGACAACCACACCGACGAGCGCAAACGATGACATCGCCCACAACTGGCCCGGAGAAAATCTACGCCCTGCTGGGGATTACCATGGAAACGCCGCATCAGGCTGGAAGCGGCTGGTCGCTGGTGCCTGCCGACGGCTTGCTGGCGGTTCTGGCGGAGTACGATGCCGATGGGTTTGTCGGCGAAACAGGCCGGCGCAACCTGGCCGATCCACAGAAGGTCGCCGCGCTGGCGCTGGCCCATGCCCAGCAGGTGGAACAACTGTTCCGTCAAACGGCGGTGTTGCCGGTGGCGCTGGGGTCTTTGTTTTCTAGTACCGGCCCGGTCGAGCAACTGCTGCGGCGAAATCGCGACGCCATTGTGCAGTTCCTTGATCGCGTGGCCGCTCATCAGGAGTGGGCGGTTAAGGCGGCCGTTGACGCCAAGACCGCCAAGGGGCGTTTCATCGAGCGCGCGGTGGCGACGGCCGAGATCGACCCGCAGATGCCCGCCGGCGCGCGATATTTCCGCGAACAGGCAATCCGGAGGCAGGCGGCGGGCCAGTTTCAGAGCGTCCTTCACCAGCGCTGCCAGCAGTTGCGCCAGCCGTTGTCAGTGTGGTGTGCCGATGTGGTCGAGCGTCCCATCCTGCCGCGCAATGATCGGCGGCAGACGGTCGCATCCTGGTCTTTGCTGGTCTGTGACGGTTTGCAAGGCGAAATTTCCGCCCGCATCGCGGCCATGGAGTCGGAGTTGGCCGATGCGGACATTGCCTTGGAGTTGAGCGGCCCCTGGCCGCCGTGGAGCTTTGTGCCGCGGTTGAATTGAGAAAACCCGCGCGGAGCGGGGGGCTAACGGAGGGGAAATATTGTGGGGGCGGCAGATGCTTGGCGCGGTTTTCGGGTAGGATTTGCCGCATGAACCCGATCGAACGCGTCAATGCGGTGCTCGCCGGACGCAAGCCGGATCGAGCGCCGTTTTCCTTCTGGTATCACTTCCCACCCGAGCAGGCGGCAGGCAGCGGGGCGGTCAGCGCCCATCTCGATCATCTGGCGCGATACGGGATGGACGTGCTGAAGGTGATGAACGACAACCCGTATCCGCATTCCGGCGGGATCGCGCGGGTGGACGATCTGGCGTCACTGTCGCCGCTCACGGGCGAGGAAGGGGGGTTTGGCGAGCAGTTGGCGCTGGTATCGGCCTTGAGAAAGGCCATCGGCGCGCGGGTGTACATGCCCACGACGGTCTTCAACGCTTGGGCGGTGTTGCGCGGGCTGATCACGCCTCCGAAGATGCATCTGCCGCCGAACTTGGATTCGGGGGCAGACGCCCCGAGCCGGTGGATCAGGCAAGCCTACCAGGAGAATCCCGAGCTGGTTGCCCGGGCGCTTCAGACCATTGGCGGGAACTTGGCTCGGTTTGCGGCCCGGTGCGTGGCGGCGGGGGCTGACGGGATCTTCCTGTCGGTGCGGGACGATTGGGTCGATGCGGCTGGGACGGCGGGGCTATATGGCCGCGTTGTGCGGCCAACGGATCTGGCGATCCTGGCCGCGGTGAAAGAGGCTCGGTTCAACGTGCTGCACGTGTGTGGCAAGGCGGTGAACTTTCGGGCGTTTGCCGAGTATCCGGTCCCGGTGCTGAACTGGGCCGACCGCGCCGCGGGGCCGTCGATCCGCGAGGTGGCGCCGTGGGCCAAACCCGCGCTTTGGGGTGGGGTGGACAATCTGGTCACGCTGGCGAGCGGCACGCCGCAGCAGGTGCGGGAGGAAGTGGCCGACGCTCTGCGTCAGGCGGGAGCGCGCCCCATCATGATCGCCCCGGGGTGCACGTTCGATCCAGCGCGCGTGCCGCAGGCAAACCTGCATGCCCTGGCCGACGCGGTTCGGCAGGGTTTCTGAAGCAGGTTCGTTAACGGCCGAAGCCCAGGCAAGCACCGGGGCGAACAGCGGCAGCCGGTTATTTTCCCAACCCGAAGCTTGCTACCCGGATTGCAAACATGAAAAAAGCCGGCTGAGAAGCCGGCTCTTGGATCGAAGCGAGAAAATCCGTTTGGCTTAAGCGCGCCGTTTGCGAAGCATTAACCCGAGCCCGGCTAGGCTAAGAACGCCAAGGCTGGCCGGCTCCGGAACGACGTTTGTGGTGACCTCCACGTCCGTGATATCCATTTGCGCGGCCACACCGTCCGATTCACGGTAGCCGATAGCCAGTCCATCAAAGGTGTTGGTCAAAGATGAGAGAGAGCCCGTTGTTATCGTTCCGCTGTTGACAAACGTCCCAGTATCGTTGGGGCCGTTATAGAACCCCTCGGATAGGTTGTAGGTGCCGGCTCCCGCGTATGTGATCAGAAACTCATCGGTATACTGGTCAGTCGTCGTCAAGGTGTCAGATGGAGCGCTTTGGCTGTAATTCCCGGGCTGGACTCCGGCCGGGTCGCCGACGCCTCCGCTTTGGCCATCGGCTATCAAAGCTTGGTCGACATTGTTCCCAGTGGGCGACACGGTCTGGGCAGGCCGGGTGTATAGTTTGGTTTTCGCCCCGCCGAAAGAGTCCGTTTCATAGCCCAGCCAGCCCGACACGCCGCCCGAGTTTTCTTGAATTTGCGAATTGCCGATCCCGGTCGCCGAGGCATTGCCGCTGCTTCCGTTATAGAGATTGTTGTACGGCGAACTGCCGCCGGAGTAATACAAACCGATATCAAGTGAGGAACTGGAGTTGATATTCAAGCCGGCGACGTCCGTGAACGTCACGGTCAACTCGATGGCGTCACCCGTGTTTACCAACGTCACCGGCGCGGTCGTGAATAGCGCCTGGACTTCAGCAACACCGGAAGTGCTACTCACCATATTCAAATTGAGATTGCCGGCAGCTAGGGAAGAACTTGGACTACCACCGATAGCCTCCTTGTTAGAAGCAACGTCGTAGTTCGTCGAGTTTGCCGTTGGTGCGGCTGGCGTTCCCGAATCCATCGTGCTGCCGTTGTTAAGAGTGTCGTTAAATACCGTGACCGGCAGGAGGGCGGCCCGCGACTGAGGAAGTGCGATGGCAAATCCCCCCATCAGGCATGCTCCCGCGAGGATTCGCGTATTCCGCCGATTATTCAGACTCGGTGATCCCTGCATTTGACTCGCTCCTCTCAAAAAGAATTGAAACAACCTGTCGCGAGCTAAATCTATCTCATGCATGGTCCATAGGCCAGTCTAATGTATTGCAGTTTCAGTCGGGTTGTTTTGTACAATGCGCCAAAGGAAGATCGCGTTTGGTGGAAAATCATCTAATATGCTGTAATGGCAATATGGCAAATGGCTTACGCACACATTTGCGATCGACTTGGCGGATTTGTGTTGACGCAATCATGGCTCGATCTGACGTAAACTTGATGATCGAAGTGGTTGCGCAGCGTGAAATTCGCGCTAAAGCGGGGGTTCAAATCGAGATACAAGGCAAATAATGCGGTTTATCGAAGGCGCTGGTCAGAAGAGGGGGCTTGGTGATGGAGCTTTTGAATTACGTCATTGGCCGGCGGATTTGCGTCGTCGCCGCGCCAGTCCGCCGATGGCGCCCAGAGCCAGCAGAGCGATTGAGGCCGGCTCCGGGACGCTGGAGGTCGGCAAGGACAATCCGTTGGCAGCCGCGAAGGCGTCCAAGGCCGCAATGTCGCCGGCCGAGGCGGCGCCGCTGACGCCTTGGTTGAAGTTGGCCGCCAACTCGTTGAAGTCCGACGCGTTCACCAGGCCGTCGTAATTGAAGTCGCCCTGATCCCAGCCGGTGATGCTCTGGTTGAAGTTCGCCGCCAGGATGTTGAAGTCTGAACCGTTGACCAGGCCGTCGAGATTGGCGTCGCCGAGAAGCGTGTAGGCCACTTCGATCTGGCCGGAGGTCAGGTTGGAGACGACGCCGTCGGCACCATCGGCATAGCCGACGCCATAGAGCAGGCTATTGGTGGACGTTTGTGCCGCCGTGGAAATGATGCCACCGGGCCCATTCCATGCGCCTCCGT
>JBEKKC010000118.1:0-14358 GCA_050010915.1 Tepidisphaeraceae bacterium
CAATTTGATTTGATTTCTTCGCGCAACTTCGCGTCCTTCGCGCCTTCGCGGTAAGGCCTTTTCGGAGAGTCGCAATAAGACAGGTATCCCCCTACATCCGCGGATCGTCCCGCGATTCCTCGTCCCGATCGTTCTCTTTCAACTGGTTCAGCAGGTCGACGTAGTCGGCATCGTCCAATTCAAACCAATCCGGGATCGCCGCCACCGAGCAGCCGCGCCGATCCGCCAGCGCCTCGACGATGCGCTTGCGAAGTTCAGGATCGACGATTTCGCGGATGCGGATCATAACAGACCCGTATTATAGCGATGCGTAGCGAGCTTGCGGGGAGATTCCGGGAGATTTATCCCGGGCGCTCCGACCCGAGAGATTGGCCGCAAACCGTAGGGCTGCGTGAATCGCCCGCTCGCTCAGACGCGGATACGCATGGAGAAGTTGCTCAACCGATTCCCCGGCGGCGAGTTTTTCAAGGATCAGTTCAACCGTGATTCTCGTCCCCGCGATAACGGGCTTGCCTTGCATAACTTTGGGGTTACTTTCAATCCATGATTCTGCCATGGCGACACCCGGAAAAATCTAACTAATTTTATCTTGCCGATCAGCTAATTCCATACTCCTTCCACCGCCGTTCGACCAATTCCTTGGTCTTCTCATCCATCTCCAACTCCTTCGGCCACGCGCGCACTTTCCCCTCCTCGGCCCACTTTGCCGTCGCGTCGAAGCCGATTTTGCTGCCGGCGCCGTGTTCCGGGCTGGCGTGATCCAGAATGTCCACCGGGCCGTGAACGATCTCGCTGTCGCGCTGCGGATCGCAGTTTGAAAACAGATGGAACAGCACGTCCTGCTCGTCCTGAACGTTCACGTGCTCGTCCACCACGACGATGAATTTCGTGAAGGACATCTGCCCAGCGCCCCAGATCGCGTGCATGACGCGCCGCGCCTGATAGGGATATTCCTTGCGGATTTTCACGAAGACGCAGTTGTGGAAAACGCCGCTGATCGGCAGGTTGTAATCGAGAATGTCCGGAACGATCGTCCGAAGCAGCGGAAGGAAAATCCGCTCCGTCGCCTTGCCGAGGAAATAATCTTCCATCGGCGGTTTGCCGACGATGGTCGCCGGATAGATCGGATTTTTCCGATGCGTGATGGCCGTGACGTAGAACGCGGGATACCAGTCGGCCAGGCTGTAAAACCCCGTGTGGTCGCCGAACGGGCCTTCCATCAGCCTTTCGTTCGGATCGACGTATCCCTCGATGACGATCTCGGCGTTGGCGGGAACTTCCAGGGGAATGGTCCGGCACTTGACCAGCTCGATTCCGCGATCGTTCAGGAATCCGGCGAAAAGCAGTTCCTCGATTCCCGGCGGCAGCGGCGCCGTGGCCACGTACGGCAGCACGCTTTCCCCGCCCAGCACCACCGCCAGCGGCATTTTTTCTCCGCGCTTCCGGTACATGCGAAAATGACGGGCGCCGTCGTGGTGCACGTGCCAGTGCATCGCGCATTTTCGCGGGCCAAACTGCTGGACGCGGTACATGCCGATGTTGCGATCGCCGGTTTCCGGGTCTTGCGTGAAGATTCCGCCAAGGGTGACGTATCGGCCCGTGCCTCGCTCCGTGAGCTTTGCGCAGGCCGCCCCGTCAAACACCTGCCCGCTGTCCAGGTCCCCATCCAGCGGCCAGCATTGAATCAGCGGCAACCGATTCAAATCCGCCTTTTCCCCTTCCAGGACCACCTGCTGGCAAATCCCACTCCGGACCGACCGCGGCGGGAAACTTCCCAGCTTCAGCAAATCCGGCAGCCTCTTCATCTTCTCCATCAGCGTGGTCGGAATCTCCGGTTTGACCAGCGCCTGCACCCGCTCGGCCAATTCCGCCAGCGTCTTCGATCCCAAAGCCTGGTTCACTCTCCAGTACGATCCGAAGGTATTGATGGCCACCGGAATGTCCGACCCGACGACGTTCTGGAACAGCAGGGCCTTTCCGCCGAGCGCGGCCGCCGGGGACCGGTCGGCTTCCTGATGTCCGTGCGGCGCGGGTGATTTGCTCACCCGATCGCAGATCGCCGAGATTTCAAGCTTTGAATCCACCCTCGCCGAAATCTTCGCCAGTTCGCCCTCGCGCTCCAGAAGCGCCAGAAAATCCGAAAAAGTTTCCGTGCCCATGGCTATTAGGGTAAGCCCCCGTGACATGCGCTTCCAGCCCGCGCTCAACCGGAAACAAAGACGATTGAACCGCCGAGCCGCCAAGGGCGCCAAGGTGGGAACAAGCAAGACTCAAACACCTCTTGCCTCAGATGTAGTTCAGATGCGAACGGAAAATTCAGTCTTTTCTGCGATTGAATTCTTGGCGGCCTCGGCGTCTTGGCGGTTCAATCACTTCTTTCCAAATGAGGCTAATCGGAGCTATGCGCCTGCGGACCCGTCGGATTGCGGGTGGAATTCGATCCGCTTCCGCCCGGGAACACCAATTCATCCCCATTGCGAAGCGACCAGTTCTGTCTTTGGTCCATCAGCCGCCCGTTGGCGTCGAGTTGGATCAATTGCCGGGTCTTTCCTTCCGGCGCCTGGCGAATCAGAACGATGGTAATCGGCTTGCCCGGCTTGGCCGGAAGCTCGCGCTCCAGAATCGTGGATACCGTATCGCCCGGCCGAAGCTCGTGTTGACCCGGATGCGCCGCTCCCCCGCTGATAACGTATTGGCAGCATGGCCTGCTCGTCACCGTTCCCGACCCCGCCGGCGCGGACGAATCGCGCGGCTGACATGCCAGCAGCGACAGACTCACCAGGGAAACAAAAAATAGTTGGCAACGCATCCCGAAAGCGCGGCTCATTTCGGCAGGGGAGTATACTACGGGGGAATCAATTCGCCTAAAACCCGTCGCGTTGCACGGCGGCGCGAAAATCGGCCAGCGCCGCCCGCCATGGCCGCATCGACCGGCCAATCCGGCGCTCCAGCGCAGTAAGGTCCAAAACGCTATACCCCGGCCGAATCGCCGAAGTCGGCCGTTTTTGCGCCCATTCGGCACTGGAAATCGGCGAAATCTCCGCCTTCACGCCGAATTCCTCCAGAACGGCCGTGGCAAAATCGAACCACGTCGTTTGCCCGGAATTGGTCGCGTGCCACAGCCCCGACGCCCCGCTGTCCAGAAGATCCAGAATCGCCCCACCCAGATCGACCGTGTAGGTCGGCGAACCGACCTGGTCGTTCACCACCGTCAGCGTCTTGCCCGCCTGGCCGACCTGAACCATCGTTCGCGGAAAATTAAGGCCGTGCCGGCCGTAAAGCCATGCCGTGCGGACAATCAGCCATCGCGCGGGGGCATTCTTTTGCAGTTCCCGCTCGCCCAGAAGTTTCGATCTGCCGTAGGCGCTCAGCGGATTCACCGGATCGCTCGGCAAATACGGCCGGCGCCCCCTTCCGTCGAAAACAAAATCCGTGCTGATGTGAACCAGCACCGCATTGGACGATTTGCATGAGCCGGCGAGCAGGCCGACCGCGTAGCCGTTGACGGCGTCGGCTTTCTCCTTCTCCTGCTCGCAAAGATCGACCTTGGTATGAGCCGCACAGTTCAGCACCAGCGTGGGACGCCGATCGGCGAAGAGTTTTTTCACGGCCGAAGGATCGCTGATGTCGATTTGCGGAAGATCGACGACCACCGGCCGGCGTCCGCGCGAGACCAGAAGATCGGTCAATGCGTGCCCGAGCATTCCCTGGCCGCCGACGATGAGGATGGATTCGTAAAGGTCGTTCATTTCCCCGCCAATCGTAACAGCGCCTCGCCCCAAAGGCGCTGCGTCGTCCAATCGCTCATCGCCGCCGCCCCCAGCTTCTGATACAGCTTGATGGCCGGCTCATTCCAATCGAGCACGGACCATTCCAGCCTCCCGCAATTCCGCTCCACCGCGATCCCCGCCACCGCCTTTAGCAGCGCCCGGCCGATTCCCTTTCGCCGATGTTCCGGCAACACGAACAAATCCTCCAACCAAATCCCCGGCCGCCCCGCGAACGTCGAAAACGTCGTGAAAAACAACGCGAACCCCACCGCCTTCCCCCCGATTCTGGCCAAAATCGCCTCCGCCGCCGGCCGGGCGCCGAACAAGTGCTCCCGAAGTTGGGCCTCGGTCGCCTTCACCTCATGCGACAGCTTCTCATATTCCGCCAATCCGCGGATGAATTCCAGGATCGCCGGAACGTCGGCTTCCGTGGCAGGGTGAACGATGACATCCGACAGATCATCCATGGCCCGTGCTCAATGACGGACAATTATCTTCCGCCGTATTGCTGCTCGTAGTATTTCAGATATTCCCCGCTCTTGATCGCACGCCACCAATCCTGGTGGTCCTTGTACCACTGAATCGCCGTCTTGATCGACTGCTCGAACCGATGTTTCGGCTCCCAGCCCAACTCGCGTTTGATCTTGCCGGCGTCGATGGCATATCGGCGATCGTGGCCGGGCCGGTCCTTCACGTATTGCACGCTTTCGTCCCAATTTTTGCCCATTTCGCGCAGGATGGTTTCGGTGATCTTGCGGTTGGTGATCTCGTTGTTGCCGCCGATGTTGTACACCTCGCCGGGCGTGCCTTTCTCCAGCACGGTCCAGATGGCGTCGCAATGGTCCTCGACGTGCAGCCAGTCGCGGACGTTCAACCCGTCGCCGTACAGCGGGACCTTCTTCCCTTCCATCAGGTTGGTGACGAACAGCGGAATGACCTTCTCCGGGAATTGATACGGCCCGTAATTATTGCTGCATCGCGTGATGAGCACCGGCATCTTGAACGTGTGAAAATACGCCCGAACCAGGCAATCGGCCGCAGCCTTGCTCGCGCTGTACGGGCTGTTCGGCTGGAGCGGCGTCTGTTCCGTGAACTTGATGTCCGGCCGATCCTCCGGCAGCGTTCCATACACCTCGTCCGTGCCCACCTGAAGAAATCTCTGCACGTTCCGGGCACGGGCGATGTCGAGCAAAACCTGCGTCCCCACCACGTTGGCCTGCACGAACGGCCCCGAGCCGAGGATGGACCGGTCCACGTGCGTCTCGGCCGCGAAGTTGACGATATGCGTGACTTTATGCTCGTCGCACACCGCCCCGAGCAAATCCGGATCACAAATATCCCCGCGAACGAACACCGCCCGATCCGACAACACGCCCTGAAGGTTCGCCAGGTTGCCGCAATACGTCAGCTTATCCAGCGCGACGATTCTTGCCGAAACGCGCCGCGAAGCGAGAAGCCTGACGAAATTGGACCCGATAAACCCGGCCGCGCCGGTGACGAGGATGGTTTGCATAACTTCCCGTATTCTTGCGCGGCCCGCCGACTTCAGTCGGCGGGTCACTCGGACAAGGCAAATCGCCCGAATCATCAAGCCGCGGTAACCGGCGTAAGCCTGAAGACACGGGCGATCTTGGCGACTGCCGCCACTTCGCCGCGGCGCAGCGAGAGGCGAATATCGTCCAGCCTGCGCACTTCCTCAGGCGACAAATAAGGAGCCCAAGCATCGTCGGATTCGATCAATTCCACGTCTACCTCCGCGAGGTAGCTTCCCTCGTGTAGGAGTTTTGTCTGTCTGCGGGTTGTCATCACGGCTACTTCCCTTCCTTATTCGCCCCGCATTTGGAGACTGTGTTGCACGCCTTGAGATAGAAGTCGATGTTTTCCCCCGCGTCGGCCCAGAAGCCGTCAACCTTATCGTACGTCATCTCGCCGCGCTCGATATACGCGTTGTTGACATCCGTGATTTCCAGTTCGTTTCGGGCCGACGGTTTGAGCTGGCGTACGATGTCGAAGACGTTCTTGTCGTAAAAATAAATCCCGATCACCGCCCAGTTGCTCTTGGGCTCCGTGGGTTTTTCGACGATGCGGACGACGCGATGGCCGTCCATCTCCGCCACCCCGTAGGCGCGGGGGTTTTCCACCTGTGCCAGCAGGATTTTCGCCCCCTCGGCCTGTTGGATAAACTTCCGGCACGCCTCGCGGATGGTGTATTCCAGGATGTTGTCGCCGAGGATCAGGCAGATGCTGTCCCCGCTGGCGAAATGTTCCGCCAGGCCCAGCGCCTGCGCGATTCCCCCGGCTCCTTCCTGGTAGGTGTAATTCAGGTCTTTCAGCCCGAACGCCCGCCCATTGCCCAGCAGCCGGATGAAATCCCCGCTGTTATTTCCACCCGTCACCAGCAGCACGTCTTCGATCCCCGCCTTCGCCATGCACTCCAGCGGATAATAGATCATCGGCTTGTCATACACCGGCAGCAAATGCTTGTTGGTGACCTTTGTGAGTGGGAACAGCCTCGATCCCGTGCCCCCGGCAAGAATAACGCCTTTCATGTATGCCTCTAGGAAAGTTGCGAGTTGCGTGTTGCCAGTTGTGAGCAAAGGCATTCCCTTCGCTCGCAACTCGCAACCCGCAACTCGCTACTCATTCTTCAATTCACAACGGCCAAACTCCTGACGGACTTCGGCAACTCAAAGGAAATCCCCTCCTCCAGCAGCGTTCGCGTTTCAATTTCTCCGCCGAAATCGCGGCACAGACGATGCACCAGCTCGCTCACCAAATGCTCCGGCGCCGATGCCCCGGCCGTCACCAGCACCGCGTTCTTGTTGTCGAACCAGTTCGGGTCCAACTCCGATTCGTCGTCGAACAGATGCGCCGGCTTGCCCGCTTCCACCGCCCGTTCCACCAGCCGCTGGCTGTTGGAACTGTTCTTGCTCCCGATCACCAGCACCAGGTCCACCTCCGGGCTGAGGATCGTCACCGCGTTCTGCCGGTTGGTGGTCGCATAACAAATGTCGTCCTTGGCCGGATATCGAATGTTCGGAAACCTGGCCTTCAGCACGTCGATCACCCGCTGCGCATCCGATACGCTCAGCGTCGTCTGCGTCACGTACGCCAGCCTGGCCTGCGGTTTCACCTTCAGATTCGCCGCCTCCTCCGGCGTCTCCACCACGATGATCGAATCCGGAGCCTCCCCCACCGTCCCGATCGCCTCATCGTGCTTGCGATGCCCGATGAAGATCACCGTATACCCGTCGCGCACGTACCGCAGCACCTCCATGTGTACCTTGGTCACCAGCGGACACGTCGCGTCCACCTCGATCAGCCGCCGTTCCTTGGCCCGTTGCCGCAACTCCGGCGAAATCCCATGCGCGCTATAAACCACCAGCCCGCCGCGCGGAACCTCGTCAATGTTGTCCACAAAACTCACTCCCCTTTTCCTGAATCCATCCACCACGTGCCGGTTATGCACGATCTCATGGTAGACGTAAACCGGCGGGCCCTTCATGGCCAGGACCTTGTCCACGGTTTCGATGGCCATATTGACCCCCGCACAAAAGCCGCGCGGATTGGCTAGGATGATTTTCATGCTGCGGGAAATGGTATCGGAAGGTTGGTCATTTGTCATTTGTCACTTGTCATTTGTCGCAAGCCCAATAGCCGGATACCCGTGACCAGTGACCAGTGACAAATGACCAATGACTAATGACAAATGACCCTCCTCCCCTTATCTTTGCACACTTTCACCGGGAGCAATCCGTGGCCCAAATCAGGCCGTTTGTGGGCGTGCGCTATTCGCCGGACGATGGGTCGGATTTATCCAATCTCATCGCCCCGCCGTACGATGTGCTCGATGAAGACTCAAAACGCAAGCTCCAATCCGGACATCCGCAAAACATCGTCACCGTCGACCTGCCCCATCTGCCGGCCAAGACCGTCGGTCCGGATGCCACCTACGCCATGGCCAACGACACCCTCCAGTCCTGGCTCTCCGCCGGCGTTCTTCACAAAGACCCCAAGCCCGCCATCTATCCCTACTCCCAGACCTACACCCACGGCGAACGAACCTTCCATCGCCGTGGAATGATCGTCCTGGTCAAGCTCAGCCCCTTCGGCGAGGGCCACGTCGTTCCACATGAAAAAACCTATCCGGATGCCATCCAGGACCGGCTGAAACTCACCCGCGCCACCCAGATGCAGCTTTCGCCCGTCTTCGGACTCTTCTCCGATCCCAAATCCCAGATCGCTTCGGTCCTTTATAAAAATCTCAGCAAGCCCGTATCGACCGGGACGCTCAATGGCGTGCGCAACGACCTCTGGACCGTCATCGACAGCGAAACCGAAAACACCATCATCGACTTGATGAGCGCGCGATCCATCTTTATCGCCGATGGACATCACCGCTACACCATGGCCCTCCAGTACCAGAAGGAAATCACCGCCGCCCACGGCGGCCGCCTGCCGCCGGCGCATCCCGCCAATTTCTGCATGTTCGCCCTCGTCGGCATGCAGGATGACGGATTGCTCATCCTGCCAACCCATCGCCTGATCTCCGGATTGAAGGACTTCGACGCCGAATCCCTGCGAAAAGCAGTCTACCCCGCCGCCGCCGTCACCGACGTGAATATCCCAGAAACCGATTTGCCCCAATACATCGACACGGTTCTGCCGAAGCAGCCGCCGTCAACCTTCGGCCTATTCGACGGCCGCACCCGCCGCACCTTCCAGATCACTTTTGCCGATCGCGACGTCCTGAAATCGATTGAACCCACGCATTCCCCCGCCTGGCGGCAACTGGACGTCGCCGTCGTTCAACACTATTTGCTCGACCACATCTTCAAGCCAAATTTCGCCGGCGGCGCCGACCCCGGCCGCGGCTACACCGCCGACAGCAAAGCCGTCGCCAAGATGACCGATGGCAAAAAATACCAGATCGCCCTGCTGCTCAAACCCACCCCCCTTCACGCACTGGAAGAATTAGGCAAAACCAACGAAGTGATGCCGCCGAAGAGCACGTTCTTCTACCCCAAGCTGGCGACGGGAATGGTGATGAATCCATTGGATTGACCGACGCGAGTCGGAATCGCCAAGCAAGAATGAAGTGCGGGTTTCCGAACAGATAGGCGCTTATACCTATGGAGGAACAGGGCAATCCGCCTATTCTCTGTGCCTTCGATAAGGTGTAGCGTTAAACGTCGAGTAATAGGCGCCGAAATTTCGTAGTTTGGCAACCCGAAGCGGTTTGCCAAGCCGGTTCGGGAGGCAGGAGGCTGTCATGCGTGCAATGCGCTTGCTAGGGGTGTTTGTCCCGTGTTCCATCGCGTTCGTCGATATCGGAAATGCAGCGGTAGCTGTATATCAGCCCCAGAACGGGTTGGGCGATATTTCGGTGCAGGGATTTAATGGCCCGATGGCGCTGCCGGTGGTTCAGGAAGTGCCGATTTATGGTGATGGCATCCCTGTGGGTGGGAGTGCCAGTAACACCGCCCTTTATGGACTCTTTAACCCCTCGACTTCAAACGCCAATTCCACGATCTCCATCAATGACGCCCAGAGCGGGGCCTATGAAGGCTCCATCGCGCTCAACGGCGCGGTGAGTGACATCGCCTATACCAACGGCCAGCTATATGGCCTGCAGGTAAACTCGGCCTCCATCCAAATCGTCAGCGTCTCGAACACAGGAACCATCACTCCCCTGGTCACACAAACGGCCACCACCCCCGGAGGCGTCACTTGGCGGCTAAGCGGCGCTGTCAACGGTGACAGCCTGTTGGCTACGGCGCTCCCCACTTTCACGGCGCCCACTTCCGCGTATATCATCGATCCGGCCAGTTCGCAGGTCTCGCCGTTCACGTTCAGCCCAGCACTAACGGAAAATGGAATCAATAGCGAAACCATCATCAATGTCGCGGGCAACGCCGTCACGCTAAACGCTCTGGGGCAGCAGCTCCAATACGACTATCCATCCGGCTCAAACGGAGTTCAAATCCCAACGCCTGGGCAATACCCGTTCGGTGTTGTCAGCGATGAGTTCACCTACAATTACGCGCCCACCAACCCCGCGTATGTAACTCTGGCCTACTCCTCCTCCGTTCCGTACGGTTACGACAATCTTTTGCGGACGCCGCCCAATTTCACGATACAGACGATGACAAATAACGGGGCGGCTCCGGATGGCACGACCATTAGCAATGTCGCCGTCGCTTCCGGCCAGCAGCTATTGACCCAGCAGAGCGGACCGAGCGTCTTACAGATCAACGAAACCGCTTCAGCACCCGGAAGCTTTTCCAACAGGATTGTGGCTACCGACACGATTTCACTGAGCGCCGGTGCTCAGCGTGGAATCTATTCGTATGCGTTCACGCCGAATGCGCTGACTGGGGACTACACCTATGGAACCACCACGGATTACGCTCGCGTCGTGAGCACTCCTCCGTACGGAGGCATTCAATTCGCTTACGATCCGGTTTCCAGCAATCTTGTTGGTAACGGTGATTTCACCTTGGGAACCGCCGGTTGGGAAAGCAATTCTCATTGGTCGCAGCTAAGTACAAATTATAGTAACCAATCGGTTGACCTGTACAACGGAGCCTTGGTCCTCGAGCCGAGTTCCTCCAGCGCTTATGCGGTGCGCCAGCTACTGCAGCTTCCAACGTCTGGTTCCCCCATGTTGCTGTCGTTTGATTACAACGCGCTGGTCGACCGAAGTCCCGCGTCCCTCTACAACGTGGATCTCAAGATATATCTTAACAGCACTCTTCTGGGCGAACTGGATACGGATAGTACAACGATGCAGAATTACCAATCGGTCATTGACGATTCCTCCCTGCAAAACCTCAGCGGAGCTTACCTGACTTTCGTCGCCAGCGGGACCGGAGCAAACGGCGTTGAATTGGACAACATCTCCCTCACTGCCGTTCCCGAACCCGCCACCCTCGGCGTCCTTCTCGTCGGCCTCGCGCTCGCCCATCGCCGCCGCGCGTGCCGATGCTGACGCCTCGCCCGTCCGGGCGAAAGCCTCGAAAGAAAAATTAATTTCCAAAAAATCCGCGCTTTCCCAAAAACACGTCTAAAAGTTTCACCTCCCGGCCTTAAATATAGAGGGACGTGTTTTCTCGCTCCACTATCCACTGTTCCCCTTTCTCTGGCAGCGTGGCCCCAAAAATGCAAATGCGCGAAAATGTGCACATTTGGGGACATTTGGGGACATCAAACCGCAACGACATAACAAAAACGCCGCCGCGCCAGGCAACCGGTCACGCTCATGTCCCAGGGCAGAATCGAACCGCGGATTACGCCAATTGGCACGGTAGGCTGCGCCTCCACGGCCGATGGGAAGAATGAACTCATCCCCTTTTCTCATCCGCGCTATCCGCGAAATCCGCGGTTAGCCGTCCGGGGGAGCCGCCGCTCCGGTTTTCGCTTATGGCTCGCCGCCCCTATAATCCCCCCTCCTATTGGGAACGGAGTTTGGCTTGGCGCAACAGTTTTTCCAGCACACTTTTGACAACGGCCTGACCCTGCTCGGCGAAAAGATGCCGGCGGTGCAATCGGCGGCGATGACGCTGATGTTGCCGGCCGGGTCGGCCGGTGATCCCAAGGATCGCTCCGGCCTGGCGACCGTCCTGTCCGATCTGGTTCTGCGCGGCGCGGGCGAGCGAGACAGCCGGCAATTGACCGACTATCTCGACAGCCTCGGACTCCAGCGCTCGGCAAGCGTCAGCGTCGATCATGCGCGATTCGCCTGCGCCGCCGTGGCCGATCGCGTCCTCGAATCCCTGGCGGCCTACGCCGACATCGTCCGCCGGCCCCATCTGCCGCAGGCGGGCTTCAAGGCCGCGCGCGATCTGGCGCTTCAGTCGCTCAAGGGATTGGAGGATGATCCCCGTCAGATGCTGCTGGTGAAACTGCGCGAGTGGTTCCTGCCCTACCCGCTGGGAAGGAACCCGATGGGTCAGCCCGCCGATCTGAAAAAACTCACGCTCAAATCGTGCCGCGACGATTGGCGACGCCGCTATCACGCCAACGGCGCGATTCTGGCGCTGGCCGGCAACATCGACTTCGCGCGGATCAGGGACGAAGCGGCAAAGCATTTCGGCGACATGCCGGCCGCCCCCGAAACCGCGCTGGAGCTTCTGCCCTCGAAGGGGCAGGTTCACCACGTCAAGCAAAAGAGCGAGCAGACGCACATTGGAATCGCCTATCCCGCAGCGCCGGAAAACGATCCGGATTACTACGTCATTCGCGCCGCCATGGAGGCCTTCGGCGGCGGAATGAGCAGCCGGCTTTTCTCCGAAGTCCGCGAAAAGCGCGCCTTGTGCTACAGCGTCTGGGCCGGATACACCAGCCTGAAATCCATGGGCGCGATCCTCGGCTACGCCGGGTCGAGCAACGACCGCGCCCAGGCCACGCTCGATTGCATTGTGTCTGAAATCCACCGGCTCCGCGATGGAATCACCCAGCCCGAGTTGGACCGCGCCAAGATCGGCCTCAAGGCCAGCACGATCATGCAGGGCGAATCGACGTCCGCCCGCTGCGGCGCCATCGCCCATGATTTTTTCATGCGCGGCCGAATCCGCGCCCTCGATGAGATCGAGCGCGAAATCGACAGCTTGACCCTCGACCGCGTGAACGGATATCTGCGCGACCATAAACCCGGTCCGTTTACGGTCGTGACGGTCGGACCCAAAGCATTGCGGGTGTCCGAATCATGACGCAAACAGCGCATAACTTCTCGCGCGCCGGATACGAGCGGCTTTCGGATAGCCACGCAGGCAAATTCAAATGCAATGCGGAAGGGGCGGGCAAAACCATATCAGGCCCCAAAAGTTTTTTCCCGCCCCTCCCGCACCCACCCCACCCTTTTTCTTTTCCCCTCAACCGTCCCCAGGGAGAAAGGCAGGATAAGCGCCCTCTACGATCTTCTTCTGCTGGACGGTTAGGGGAAGCGGAAAGAGGGTGGGGGCTCCCCGCCGACGTATCGGCGGGGCCCCGGGGGTGCGGGGGAGGCGGGAGAAAAACCTTGGGGCCGTATGGGTTGTCTCCCGCCGCCCCCGCATTGCATTTGAATTCGCATTCAAATCGTCTACCCGGCAATTCCACAACCACCAAGCCCCGTTGGCACCCATGAATTGAAGGAAGAGCTACCCCAATGACGTTCCATCGCACGCAGCTTCCCAACGGGCTTCAGGTCATCGCCGAGGCCAACCCCGACGCCCATTCCTTCGCCGCCGGGTTCTACGTCAACACCGGCAGCCGCGACGAATCCGCCGACATCAACGGCGTTTCCCATTTTCTCGAACACATGATGTTCAAAGGCTCCGGCAAATATACCTGGGAAGACGTCAACCGGATCTTCGATGAGATGGGCGCGAACTACAACGCCTACACCAGCCAGGAAAACACCGCCTACTTCGCCAACGTCCTGCCGGAATTCACGCAAGCGGCAATCGAGCATCTGTCGCATCTGATGCGCCCGGCCATTCGCCAGGAGGACTTCGACACCGAGAAAAAGGTGATTCTGGAAGAGATCGCGATGTATCTGGACGATCCGGGCCATCGAATTTACGAATCCCTGATGGAAACGCATTTCGCCAACCACCCGCTGGGCATGAGCGTGCTCGGCGCCCCGGACTCGATCCGCAAACTCCAGCGCCGGCAGATGGTCGAATATTTCCAGCGTCGATATGGGGCGGGGAACACGATCCTGGCGGCCGCCGGAAAACTGGATTTCGATCGCCTGGTGGCGATTGCGGAGAAATACTGCGGTCAATGGGAGCGCACCGAGTCGCCCCGAAACCAGCCGCCTCCGGTGTTTCGGTCCAGCGTGAAATCCATGGTCGATTCCAAGTTGAACCGGCAATACACCATGGGCCTGACCCCCGGCCCCAGCGCCCAGGACGAGCGGCGATTCGCCGCCCGCGTCCTGGCGGACGTCATCGGCGACTCCGAGGGCAGCCGGCTCTATTGGGCTCTGGTCGACAACGCCATCGCCGAGGACGCCGATTTCGGCTTCTATCCCCACGACGGCTGCGGAAGCTTTTACGTTTCCCTGACCACCGATCCCGACCGGGCCGACGAGGCCCTGAAAATCGCCCGCGCCGAACTCGAGCGCGTCAAAACCGATCTCACGGATGCCGAAGTCGAACGCGCCAAGAACAAGATCGCCAGCGGCATCGTCCTGGAAGGCGAAGTCCCCATGGGCCGCCTCCGCGCCATCGCGGGGCAATGGCTCTACAACAAAAGCTATCGATCGCTGGAGACGGACATGCAAACGCTCCTGGCCATCGGGGCCGATTCGCTGCGCAACCTCATGCGGGAATTCCCATTTGATCCGATGACGATTGTGAGCCTGGGACCGGGGAATAAATCCGAAACTCGAAATTCGAAATTCGAATGACGAATCAAATTCGAAGTCCGAAATTCGAAAGAGCTTTGCGTTTCGTCATTTGAATTTCGAATTTGATTCGAGTTTCGAATTTCCCTGGTGGCCCGTGATAATTGAAATGCCGCCTTTGATCGGTTAAGATAGAGGGTGTTGCGGCGATGGATCGCCGTCGTGTGGGCTTTAACGGGAGCCAAGTCATGGACG
>JBEKKC010000119.1:0-14268 GCA_050010915.1 Tepidisphaeraceae bacterium
CACAAAGCGGTGACGTACTTCACGATGTACAGTTATAATTTCTGCTGGCCGGTGCGAACGCTGCAACGCCTGGGACGCCAACGAACGCCCGCCATGTCGGCGGGCTTGGCCGACCATGTTGGCCTTTACACGAATGGATCACATTTCCGGCCGTTCAATCGGAATAGGCCACTAGGGAAATTCGAAACTCGAATCAAATTCGAAGGACAAAATTCGAAACGGGCCATGGTTTCGAGTTTTGAATTTCGAATTTGATTCGAATTTCGAATTTCGAGTTTCGAATTTCCCCTTCACCCCATCCCGCCGTGATCCAGCTGATACTTCCGCATTTTCTTGTAGAGCGTGGTCCGGTTGATATCCAGTTCCGCCGCCGTGGCCTGGCGGTTCCAGGCGTTGCGCTTCAGGGCCGCCTCGATGATCCGCCGCTCTGGCCCTTGCAGGGCCGTCTCCAGCGGCATGGGAGATTCCGGGATGTCCGCCGCCACCGCCGAGGCGATCACTTTCGCGCCGGCCGTCGTTTGCAGGCATTCGGGAAGATCCTCGATGTCGATCTGCGGCCGGCGGCACAGCACGACGGCCCGCTCGATCACGTTTTCAAGTTCTCGCACGTTTCCCGGCCAGTCGTAACGCTGCAAAGCGGCCATGGCCGCGTCGGTGAATCCGAGGATTTCGCGCCCGCTCTCCTTGCAGAATTGCGGCAAAAAATTCCCCGACAGAAGCGGGATGTCCCCCAATCGCTCCCGCAGGCTCGGCAACCGGATCGTCACCACGTTGATCCGATAGTAAAGGTCCTGGCGGAATTTCTGCTCGGCCACCAGTTCGGCCAGATCGACGTTGCTGGCCAGGATCACGCGAACGTCCACGTGTTTGGTCTGGGTGCTTCCGACCGGCTCGAACGCCCGTTCCTGCAAAACGCGCAGGAGCTTCACCTGCATGGCCGGCGATGCGGAATTGATCTCGTCGAGAAACAGGGTTCCCCCGTCGGCGGCGAGGAATCGGCCCGGCTTGTCCGCGACGGCGCCCGTGAACGCGCCTTTCATGTGCCCGAACAACTCCGTTTCCAGCAGCGTCTCCGGCAACGCGCCGCAACTCACCTCGACGAACGGCTTGTCGCGCCGCGGCGAGCGATGATGGATCGCCCGCGCCAGCAGCGATTTGCCCGTCCCGCTCTCGCCGGTCATCAGCACGGTGGTCCGGCTATCGGCGACCGCCTCGGCGAGATCGAAAATCTTCAGCATCTTGTAGTCGTGCCCCACGATGTTCTCGAACCCGAACCGCAGATCGAGCTGCTGACGCAGCGTCTGGTTCTCGAACATCAACGATTGCTGGCGCACCGCCTTCTCCACCACCACGCGGATCTCATCATCCACGATCGGCTTGGTGAGATAATCGTACGCCCCCATTTTCGTGGCTTCGACCGCCCCCTCGATCGACCCGTAACCCGTGATGACGACCGTCACCACCTCCGGCGCCCGCCGGCGAACGTCGCGCAGAAATTCCGCCGCCTTGATCCCCGGCATGTTGATGTCCGCCAGCAGCACCTCGGTCTGCCCGCCCTCGAGCTGCGAAAGCGCCTCCTCCGGCACGTCGCACGTCCGCACTTCGTACCCCTCCCGGCTCAGGAACTGCGAGAGCGATTGAAGGATGATGCGATCCTCATCCAGGATCAAAATCCGCGGCTTATGGGGCGTGTTGGGTTGCAGCATGGTATTACTTATGAATGTTTCAGAAGATCAACGTCCGCTGTCTTTGAGCATCGGCATAAAAACGTGTTGACGGTAAGCCACGGTTGAAATTTTGCGGGATTTTCTAACCAGGGGAGGATTTTGTATCGGACGATGGAAGAGGATTTGATACTTGACGGGCCCGTTGTTCGGCCGATCTATGTGATGTTCGGGTTGCGTTCGGGTGGGAGAATTGCGAGAATATGTCAAATGGAAGATTGGAAGCTCGACGAGATCAGCTGCTGGTCCGAGGTGAAGCTCGAGATTTTGGAGAAATACGCGCACGCGTATTCAACAATCTTGGCAGCTCAGCAAACGCCGAAGTTGAGTCATATTTACATCGACGGCTTCGCGGGCGCCGGCGTTCATCTTTCCCGAGAGCGGGGTGAGCTCGTTACCGGCAGCCCCCTGAGAGCCCTTTCCGTGACGCCGCCATTCGAGGAGTACCATTTTATTGACTTGAACGGCGACAAAGTGGAGTTGCTTAGGCAGATGACCGCCGGTCACGACACCGCTCACGTCTATCACGGAGACTGCAATCAAATTCTTCTCGAGCAAGTGTTTCCGAGGGTCAAATGGGAGGAGTACAAACGGGCGCTCTGCGTGCTAGACCCCTACGGGCTGAATCTGAATTGGGAAGTGATGAAAACCGCCGGGAAAATCAAGACTATTGATATGGTCCTGAATTTCATGTTAATGGACATGAACAGGAACGTACTCTGGAGGACTCCCGAGAATGTATCCGCCGCGCAGGTGGCCAGAATGAACGCATTTTGGGGTGATGAGAGTTGACGAAACGCGGCCTATCACGACGATCAAACGCTGTGGGGGTCAGAACCAGTAAAGAACCCAAACGAGGCAATCGTGACAGCTTTCCGTGATCGTCTGAAGAAGGAAGGCAAATTCAAGTTCGTTGCGGAACCGCTTCCGATGAAAAACACAAGCAACGTGGTGGTGTACTATTTGTTTTTCGCATCACAAAAATCAGCAGCGGTGGGCATTGCGGAGTCGATATTCAAGAAGTACCGCAATCGAGGGTAATGCCATGGCGACCAAATCAAGTATCGAATGGACCGAATCGACTTGGAACCCCGTAACGGGATGCACCAAGATCAGCGCCGGCTGCAAGCATTGCTACGCCGAGCGTATGGCAAACCGGCTGCACGCCATGGGAAACCCCGGCTATGCCAACGGCTTCAGACTTACGCTTCAGCCGCATGTTCTTGAAATACCCCTGAGATGGAAGAAGCCCCAGATGATTTTCGTTAACAGCATGTCTGACCTATTCCACAAGGACGTGCCGCTGAGTTATATCAGGCGTGTTTTCGAAGTGATGAAGGCCGCTCCCTGGCACACCTACCAAATATTGACCAAGAGATCCGACAGACTCGTTCAATTGAACGATGTACTCGAGTGGCAACCGCAGATATGGATGGGTGTTAGCGTTGAGAATGCGCAGCACACTTTTCGCATCGATGCTCTGCGCCAAACGTCGGCAATGACGAAGTTCTTGTCTTTGGAACCACTACTGGGGCCTCTGCCGAATCTTAACCTGGACCGGATTGACTGGGCTATCGTCGGTGGTGAGTCTGGTCCAGGATCAAGGCCGATGGATGGTTCGTGGGTCATGGATATACGCAATCAGTGCCGACAGGCGAACGTGGCGTTCTTTTTCAAGCAATGGGGCGGTTGCAACAAGAAGAAAGCCGGACGTGAGCTCGAGGGACGAACGTGGGACGACATGCCGACGCCTAAGCGCCTGCCATTGGTTATCCTGTGAGCAACAGTCGATTTTGTATTACGACCGCACATGGGCCGGAAATCAATGCCGGGTTATATCCGCATGCGGGAAGGTGCCGTTCCATGCTCAAATCCCCCTTTCATCCCGGAATGTACCTTCGCCGGCTCCTCCAGGAGCATGGAATCACGCAAACCCGTTTGGCGCGGCATATCGGAGTCCAGATCGGCGTGATCAACCAAATCTGCAACGAAAAACGCGGCATCTCCCCCGCAATGGCAATGAAGCTCTCCCACGCCCTAAGAACCACGCCGCAATTCTGGCTCAATCTTGAGAACGCCTACAACCTGGGCCGCACCGAGGTTAAACGGCCAATCAAGCCCCTCATCCGCGTGGCATAGGCGTTAGTTTCGGCCTGATTAACCGGGACGTTCGCTTTCCGCTTCCGGTCTCAAATCAGCCTCGAATTTTTTCCTTGCGAGCCGGCGACAGTTAGGTTATTGTTTGGCAACGTGTTGTCCAATGGCCCATTTTCGCCTCTTCCTTCTTCTCCCCATCTCCTGTTCTCCTGCTCCCCTGTTCACCTGTCTCGCTCCGCGAGGGGGGAGGGGAGGTTACGGGACATTTGGGACACGAGTGGGACATTTTCTGACGTAAAACCGGAAAAATCACCCGGCTTTTGCGACACGCGAAATTGAGCGAATCGGGGATCTGACCCGCATTTTTCACCGCTGAGAGCGCAGAGATCGCCGAGAAGAAATGGGAGGATAATTGCCACGGGACCCGCCATTCAAGCGGCGGGACTCCAGATGAGAATCAGATGGACGCAGATAAATCAGAACAAAATTCTTTGCATTCCATCTGTGTCTATCGGTCTGCATCTGTGGCGACAACGTATTTCTCCGCGTTCTCCGCGAACTCCGCGGTTCAATGAATTATTCCGGCTAAGCACTTGCCGTTAGCCATTCTGTGAGCAAGATGAGAAATGTCGCCCCGAATTCCGGGGCGAGGGAAGGCGTTAAGACCAATGCGTATCGGAGTTCCCAAGGAAATCAAGCCGGATGAGTATCGCATCGCCCTGATGCCGGTCGGCGTGGAAACGCTGGTCAAAGGCGGGCATCAGGTGTTCGTCGAAACGTCGGCGGGCGTGGCCAGCGGTTTCAGCGACGAGGACTACAAGAAGGCCGGGGCCAGCATTGTGCCGACTGCTGCCGAGGCGATCTCGGGCATGGAGATGGTGATCAAGGTCAAGGAGCCGCAGGGGCCGGAGATCGGATTGTTTCGCCCGGGTCAGATCGTCTTCACGTATTTTCATTTCGCCGCCTCCCCGGACCTGACCCAGGCGTGTCTTGAATCGGAGATCGTGGCGATCGCCTATGAGACGATCAAAGACCGGACGGGCCGGCTGCCGTGCCTGACGCCGATGAGCGAGATCGCGGGCAAGATGAGCATTCAGGAGGGCGCGAAATATCTGGAGAAGCCGATGATGGGGCGGGGGATCTTGCTGGGCGGCGTGCCGGGGGTGGCGCCGGCGGACGTGGTGGTGTTGGGAGCGGGGGTGGTCGGGACGCACGCGGCCCGGGTGGCGGCGGGATTGGGCGCCCACGTCGTTTTGATGGACGTCAATCTCGAGCGCCTGCGGTATTTGTCGGACGTGATGCCGGCCAACGTGCAAACGATTTTCAGCGACGCCCACACCGTGCGCGATCATTTGCGCAACGCCGACCTGGTCGTGGGGGCGGTTCTGATCCCCGGCGCCAAGGCGCCGCGGCTGGTGTCGCGCCAGGATTTGGCGGAGATGCGCAATGGCAGCGTCATCGTCGACGTCGCGATCGACCAGGGCGGATGCGTCGAGACCAGCCGGCCCACGACGCACCAGCAGCCGACGTTTGTCGTGGAGAACGTCGTGCACTATTGCGTGACCAACATGCCGGGCGCCGTCGGACGCACCAGCACGATCGCCCTGTGCAACGCCACTTTGCCCTATGCTCTGAAGATCGCCAATCGCGGTTTTGAAAAAGCCGCCGTGGAGGACGCCGGGCTTGCCGAGGGGATCAATCTGGCCGGAGGACGGATCACGAATTCGGCCGTTGCCGAATCGCTGCACATGCAACATAAGCCGCTGAGGGCCAAGGCCGGGTAGAACATGCCGCCTTTATCTTCATCCAGCCTTTGTTTTGCTGGTGAGCCTCAAAATAGGGATTACCGCGAAGGCGCGAAAAACGCGAAGTTGCGCGAAGTTAAAATCAAGTCTTGTCTTTTTTCTTCGCGCAACTTCGCGTTCTTCGCGCCTTCGCGGTTAATCTTTTCGGAGAAGCATAACACACCCGAACCGTCATGATGCACCGCCTGGTCGAATATCTGAACAAGCCCCATTGGCATCGCCAGGAGAAATGGCGCCGCGCGATTTGGATGAACATGGCGCGGCTCGGCCTGACGGGGATGCACGCGCTGCCGGTCAATCGCCGATGGGTGGACATCCATCGCCGGCCGATGCCGATGAAGAACCTCGATCCAGCCATGGCCGGCTGGAAAATCGTGCAGATTTCCGATCTTCACTACAGCCCGGTAGTCTGGCAACGGTATCTGACTCAATACCTGAATTGGGTCAACGATCTGGAACCGGAGTTGGTCGTGGTCACGGGGGATTTGATCACCGGCGGGTATCGTTTCGCCCGCCAAATCGCCACGCTCCTGTCGCGCTTGAAGGCCAAGCACGGGGTCATCTGCACGTTCGGTAATCACGATTACAGCATCTACGGGCGGCGCGTGAATGGCGAGGGGCAGCGCCGCGCGGATTTCCTGGAATCCTGTCTGCGCAAACGCGGGCTGATCGTGTTGCGAAATCAGTCGCTCCGCGTGAAATCCGCCGGGGCACAAAAGCCGCTGGTGATCGTCGGCCTGGACGATGAGTGGTCGGGAAACATCGACCCGGGCAAGGCATTCGCCGGGATCGATTCTTCCCAGCCGACCATCTGCCTCAACCACAATCCCGCCAATGTCCGGGACCTGATGGGTTTTCCCTGGCAATGGATGCTCAGCGGCCACACGCACGGCCGGCAGGTGGCGACCAGCAAATTGGGCAGGGCGCTATACCCCCACCGGTTCCGCCATTACACGCACGGATATTACTCGGTCAGCGGCCGGCATCTGTACGTCAACCGCGGCCTGAGCTATGGGCAGCGCGTCCAGGACTGGTGCAGGCCGGAAATTTCCGTGTTCAAGCTGGAAGTCGGTTTGGCCGGGGCATGAGTGATTCCGAATAGACCGGTTCAGGCCGTCAAATCCAGGCTTTCCCCGTCGGTTGGCGGCTCCGGCTCCGCGGGGTGGCGGCGGGCGTAGGTCTTGCGACGTTGCGGTTGGCCATGTTGTTCGTTTGCGATGGGCTGAACCTGATCGGGGCTGGCGACGGATTGTTCCACTTCCTGCTCGTCAGAGGCGGCGGCATTCTTTTGCCGGTCCTGCCGCTGGCGAATCTGTTGGGATTTCCCCATCTCCTGCTGCCGCTGCACCGTCGGCGCCTGCACGATCGAACCGGTGATGGCATTGATCTGACTCATCGCGTTCCTAGCCGGATCCCAAACCGACGGAATTCATCTATCAAATAATTATCGGCAAAATCAAGGTTTTGGTATAGGCGGAGCTGCACGATTCCGCCCCGTGAAAGTGCAAAATTTGCCACCCCAACACATCCCGACTTGCTCCCCGGCGAGCCAAAGCCGACGGATTTTCGCCATTTTAACGTGGGGCCCATTTTTGCCCTTCCAGTGGCCTCCCGGACCAATCGGCGTAGCCAATACGCGAGGCACAAATCCCCCCAGTTTAAGCAATCGAGCGGTTCGGAAGGTGAAAACCGCTTGTTCTCTCAGCCCCGTCTCCCATTTCGGGATAGACTCGTTCCAAGTTCATTCAGTTCTTTGCGGATCGGATTTGGCGATTCAAACCCGGCAGGTCGAAAGGCGTGGTTGGAACGCCAAGATTCGGTTCACATATTGCTTTTCGTGATCGGGCTTTTAGAGAGGAAGATTTATGAAAACGTTGTTGCGTGCGAGCGCCGCCGGATTGCTGCTGATCCTTCCGGGCGTTTCTGTCGCGTCACAGGTCCAGTTCAGTTCCTGCGGATCGCAATGCACATTGTATTTCGATCCGAACGGGTCCGGCGCCTCGGAACTGCCCTCGCCGTGCTTTTACCGTTCTTACAATTGCCGCATCGGCAGCATGCCGATCATGCCGGATATCGTGATTACCAAGACCGTTCACGTTACCGATGCCTCCACCGGCAATAAGGGGACCGGCAATAAAGGGACCGGCGGATCAAGCACCGGCGGATCAAGCACCGGCACGACCGGCACCACCGGCATATTCCTCGACTACGGCTCCACCGGCACAACCGGTGACACCGGCAGCACGGGCACGACCGGCGACACCGGCACCACCGGCGACAACGGCTCGACGGTCACGTCCGGTGACACCGGCGGTGATAACGGAAACCCCAGTGACCCAGTGACCAACCCGGTCGTCACGCCCTCGGATGGTACCGGCGGTGGCGATGGCACGGTTGCCGCCTCGGTGCCCCTGCCGGCGTCGGCCGAGATGGCGGGCGCTGGAGTCGCGGCCACCATGTTGGTCTCTTGGCTTCGTTCCCGGCGTCACGCGCGGGCCTGAAGTTCCTATTCACCAGCGATAATATGATAACCGGAAGACCCTGGCGTCTTCCGGTTTTTGTTTGGTCCACCCACATTGTTAAGCCGGGAAACGTTCTGGCCGAAGAAATGCTGGAATATCGCGGATTTGGGAGGCCGTCGCGGTCTATCGGACCCCTTGGATGGAGACAACGAAATGTCGCGAGTAATCCGGTCTCTGACAATTCTGGCGAACGACGAAGCCGGCGGCGAAGTGATCGAATATGCCATCGTCGCGGGCCTCATTTCCATCGCCGCCATCACGGTCATCGGCGCCTTCGGGGCCAAAGTCCTGGCTCGGTGGAACTCGGTCAACAGCAGCATGTAACGGCTGTTTGCCGCGCTTGTCACGCTTGGTGATATGCCCGCATTCCCGCTCCGGTCAGGGCCACCAGCGCCTGCTGCTCGCTGCTTTCCCAGGCGCCGGCGATTTGGGCCTCGCTCAGCCCGCCTCCCAGCAATACCACTTCATCTCCGTTGCGATCGTTCGGTCCGACTTCGACGAATGCGGACTGCATGCCGACCTCCAGAATAGACCGGCAACCGCCATTGACCAGGCACGGGCCGCGGCGAAGGCCATGCGAATATCCGCAAAGAATCACCCCGAAACGATCGGCAACAAACCCGCCGTATCCCGCCGGCAAGCCGCCGTCGTGCACCTCCACCAACCGCGTGGACACGCGCGCCGCTCCGCGATAGAGGGCCATGCCCGGCCGGACGGCGTTCAGATAAGCCTCCGGCTCATTCAGCAGCGCCGACGCCGCCGCATGCACGCGCAAACCCCGACCGCCCACAAGCGACACCAGCAGCCGGACGTGCTCCATTCGCGTCGCGTGGGTGAAGGCCTCGTCGATTCCCCCGGCGGCGATCACCGCATCGATCTGGGCCGCCAAGCAGGCGAATCGCCGCATCCCGGTATCGACGTTTAGCAGCGGCCGGGCATCCCGCAGTCGCCGAGCCTCCTCCGCCGTCCAGACCGCCGGGCGAACGTGCGCCTCGGCCAATTCACTTGCGCCCACGCCGATCGCCGGCCCCAGCGACATCGACGGCTTTTGCGCCACCTCCCACAGCGACGCTGCCCGCGCCTCGGCCAAGCTGAACACGCAAAACTCCGACACCAGATCGCCGATTGCCTCGGCCACGCGCCGGGCGCCCAGCCCGTAGGCGTCCGACTTTACCACCGCGATAACGTCAACCCCCGTTTGCCCGGCGATCCGAGCGACGTTCCCCCTGACGCGACCCAGATCGATGTCTACGTGGACATGTTCGCTGTGCATCCCCGTTGCATCATACCCGCGTTTGAATAACAATGCCGTCCCCTTTTCCAGGATTTATGGCTATGCCCAGCAACTACCAACCCGATCCAAAACTAAAATTTACGTTTGGCCTGTGGACCGTCGGCAACACCGGCCGCGATCCGTTCGGCGGACCCGTGCGAGCGCAGCTTTCGCCGGTCGAGATTTGTAACTTGCTCGGCGAAGTTGGCGCCTACGGCGTCAATTTCCACGACAACGACCTCGTCCCCATCGATGCCACGCAGACCCAACGCGATCAGATCGTCAGGGATTTCAAAAAAGCGCTGAATACCAACGGCTTGGTCGTTCCCATGGCCACCACGAATCTGTTTGGCGATCCAGTTTTCAAAGACGGCGCGTTCACCAGCAACAACTCCCAAATCCGCGCCTATGCCATCCAGAAAACGATGCGGGCGATGGAGCTGGGCGCCGAATGCGGCGCGAAGATTTACGTCTTCTGGGGCGGCCGCGAGGGCGCCGAAACCGATGCCGCCAAAAGCCCCGTGGATGCCATCAAGCGATTCCGCGAAGCGATCAACTTCCTGTGCCAATACAGCATCGACCGGCGCTTCGGCTACAAATTCGCCTTCGAGGCCAAGCCCAATGAGCCGCGCGGTCACCTCTATTTCGCGGTCACGGGCAGCTACCTGGCGTTCATCCCCACGCTCGACCATCCGGACATGTGCGGCGTGAATCCCGAGGTGGCGCACGAACACATGGCCGGTCTGAATTTCGTCCACCAGGTCGCCGCCGCCATCGAAGCCAAAAAACTTTTCCACATCGACCTCAACGATCAGGAATTCGGCCGATACGATCAGGATTTGCGCTTCGGCAGCGCCAACCTCAAACACGCCTTCTTCCTCGTCAAATTGCTGGAAGACCACCAATACAACGGCCCGCGCCATTTCGACGCCCATGCCTATCGCCAAAGCGATTACACCGACGTCAAGGAATTTGCCCGCGGCTCGATGCGAACCTATATGATCCTGAAGGAAAAGGCCGCCCGCTGGAACGCCGACCGTGAAATCCAGCAGATCGTCAAATCCATCAACGTTCAGGACCCGGCTCTTTCCCGATTGACCGCCAGATATTCCAAATCCAACGCCGCCAAGCTTCTCGACGCCTCCCTTGATCGCGTCGATTTGGCGGCAGCAAGATTGCCGTACGAGCGGCTCGATCAGTTGACGATGGAACTGCTGATGGGCGTGCGGTAAGCTGTCTTGCCGACGGATTTCGGGGCCGTAGCTCAATTGGGAGAGCACCACGTTTGCAACGTGGGGGTTGCCGGTTCGAGCCCGGTCGGCTCCATATTGAATGAATTTGCCCCGGGCCAATACACCCGCATCGGCCGTACCGGCGACGACTGCGTCCCTTCTGGCTCGCTGGATTGCTCCGGAGCGGGCGTTTGCGGTAATCGCTCTCCTATTCGGCAACGCCCTGGTTTTTGTGATCCCCCCGTTTCAAGCCGCCGATGAGCCGTTCCATTTTCTTCGCGCTTATCAGATTACCGACGGCGTTTTCATTTCGCGCCAACTCGATGCGCGCGGCATTGCCGCGGGAACGTTTCCGGTCAGCCTCTATCAGGTCTGGCTCCCATTTTCGCACATCGGCTTTCACCCATCGGCCAAGGCGTCGGGGCAGGACATCCGCGATGCGATGCGCATCCGTCTGAATCCTGACCAACGAATGCTGATTTCGCTTCCAACCACCGCCCACTACAGCCCGGCATGCTATCTCCCGCAGTGCCTGGGCATCGTCGTTGGCCGGGCGCTGGGCGTTGGGCCGCTGGCGATGCTGTACCTCGGGCGCGAGGGCAATCTGCTCGCCTGGATTCTGCTCGGCTGTGCCTCCCTACGATCGGCTTCCGCGATTGCTCGGCCGCTCTTTCTGCTTCTGCTTATGCCCATGTCGATGTATCTCGCCGCAACCGCGTCAGCGGACGTTTCCACAAACGCCTTTGCGGTGCTCTTTACCGCGACGGTATTGAAATACTCCGTCTTGCCCGAGCCTGATTCAATCGGACCGGGGCGTTTTTCGGCTCTGTTTCTTCTTTCGCTGGCGGTTTGTCTTTGTAAGTTTGCTTACGCCCCGCTCCTGGCCCTGCTCCTGCTGATCCCGCCCCGAAACTTCGGCCGGCCCGCTCGTTACGCCGCCCAGATGCTCGTTCTCGCCGCCGCCGGCGCTTGCGCTTGGTTCTTCTCGATTTCCGCCGGGTCCGGCCTGGACACCAAAATCCGCACCTCCGACGACGTCTCCGCCCGAGTTCAATTCCAATGGCTCGCGCACAATCCCTTTCGCTTCGCTCCGGTCTTGCTGGAAACCTTTCACTTGAAAGGCTGGGTGTTCCTTCAGGGATATGTCGGCCTGATCGGATGGCTCGACATGTATCTCCCCGCCGCATTCGTCATCGGCTATTTGATCCTGCTGACCCTCGCATGTTTGCCGAACGAGGATAAGCCGCGGCTTCCATCGCCATGGCGAGCCGCCGCCGTCGTTTTTCCCGCCGTTGTCTGCTCCTTCCTTATCATCGCATTGCTGAGTTATCTGTATTGGACGCCCGTGCGAGCCGCATTTGTCGACGGCATCGGCGGCCGATATCTCATCCCATTGTCGGCCGCCGTATTCTTGGTGATCTCTTCCGCGATGCGCCGCGCGTCTCGATTTCGATTTCCATGTTCCGCGCGCACCCTCAACGTATTAATGATCCTCATTTCCCTGTTGGCCTGCATTTATTTCGTCGCCGTGGTCCGGAATCGGTATTACGGCTGAACCTTGGGCGCTTCCCACTTCACTTCCCCACCGACGATCGTCGCCCGCGCCTGCCCTTTCACTTCCCATCCGTTGAACGGGCAATTGCGGCTCTTGCTGCGGAATTTTCGCGCATCGATCGTCCAGGCCCGCCGCGGGTCGATGACCGTGACGTCCGCCACGGCCCCGTCTCGCAACGTGCCCCGATCGAGTTTCGCGATCTGCCCCGGCCGCGTGGACATCAACTCGATCAATTTCATCCAATCGACGTGCCCGGGTTCAACCAGGGCCTTGGCGTAGAGCGGCAGCGCGCATTCCAATCCGATGATGCCCATCGGCGCATCCGGGAATTCCAATTCCTTTTCCTCCGCCCGGTGCGGGGCGTGATCGGTCGCCAGGCAGTCGATGGTGCCGTCCTTCACGCCTTCGATGCACGCGGCCACGTCGGCGGCCGTCCGCAGCGGTGGATTCATCTTGAAATTCGTGTCGTAACCCCGGCACGATTCGTCCGTCAGCAGCAGATGATGCGGCGAAACCTCCGCCGTCACCACCTGCTTGTCACGCTTGGCGCGGCGAATCAGCTCCACGCTCCAGGTCGTGCTCACGTGTTGAACGTGATACCGGCAACCGATCGTCCGGTTCAGCAGCAGATCGCGGGCGATCATCAGTTGTTCCGCCTCGGCCGGGATGCCGCTCAAGCCCAGCGACGTCGAAACGATCCCCGAATGCATCGATCCCCCGGCCAGCGTCGGCTCCTCGCAATGTTGCATGATGCAGGCGTCGAACATTTTGGCGTATTGCAGCGCCTTGCGCATGACCGAGGCGTCCGCCACGCCCACGCCGTCGTCGCTCAGCGCCACCGCGCCGCGCTGGAGCATCGAGCCCAGCTCCGCCAGTTCCTTCCCCTCCCGGCCCTTGGTGATCGCCCCGATGGGCAGCACGTTCGCCAGCCCCACGCGCTGCGCTTCCCGCAGGATAAATTCGATTTGTCCCTCGTTATCCAGTGGCGGCTTGGTGTTGGGCATGCAGCAGACGGTGGTAAATCCGCCCGCCACCGCCGCCGCCGCCCCGCTGGCGATCGTTTCCTCCTCCTCGTCCCCCGGCTCGCGAAAATGCACGTGAATGTCGATCAGCCCCGGCGTCACGAAACATCCCTCGGCGTCGATTGCCCGATCCGCCTTCCCCAAATTCGTTCCAATCCCCGCAACTTTGCCATCGCGGATCAACAAGTCCGCTTTCCGCTCCAGCTTTTGCGACGGATCGAGGATCGTCCCGTTTTGGATCAGGATGCTTTGCATCAACGCGACCTTCCCCAAAAGATTAACCGCGAAGACGCGAAGAACGCGAAGTTGCGCGAAGGTAATATCAATTTGATTTCTTCGCGCAACTTCGCGTTCTTCGCGTCTTCGCGGTAAATCCTTCCCAAGTTGCTACTTTTTCTTGGAGTCATGACTTTGCTCGATTCCCGCCTGTGCCACCAGGTACAGCACCGCCATTCGCACGGCCAGGCCGTTGGTCACCTGCGTTAGAATTCCGCTGTTGGGGCCGTCGGCGATGTTCGACCCGATCTCGATCCCGCGGTTCATCGGGCCTGGATGCATGACGAACACGTCCTTCTTGCACCGGGCGAACCGCTCGGTCGTCAAGCCAAACAGCCGCGTGAACTCCCGAACGGACGGGAACTGGCTGGTCTTGATCCGCTCGAACTGCACGCGGAGCATGTTGATGACGTCCACTTCGCCGACGATCGAGTCGAAATCGTACACGCAACGCGCGCCCAGCGATTCAAATGCCCGCGGCAGCAGCGTGTGCGGGCCGACCAGGATCACTTCCGCCCCCAGCTTCTTCAGTCCCCAGAGATTCGAGCGGGCGACCCGGCTGTTGACGATATCGCCGACGATCGCCACCTTCAGTCCCGCGATCCTCCCGAAGCGCTCGCGGATGGTGTACAGATCGAGCAAGCCCTGGGTGGGATGCTCGTGCGCCCCGTCGCCGGCGTTCACCACGCTGCACTTCACCGAGCGCGAAAGCATCTCGGCCGACCCGGCGGCCGGATGACGCAGGACGATCACGTCCACCCC
>JBEKKC010000120.1:0-16648 GCA_050010915.1 Tepidisphaeraceae bacterium
CCCGACGGTCACGTCGGCGTCGCCACTCAAACGGTCACCATCGCACCGGACAACCGGCCGACCATTTACGTTGCCGCCGATGGCAACGATGCCAACGACGGCTCCTCGCCCAACGACCCGATTCAAAGCCTCACCCGTCTGAGCCAGCTCCTGAGCAGCGACACGCGCGTGCTGTTCCATGATGGCGACACGTTCGACATGACCAACCAGGTTAATCTGGGCGGACTTCAGGACGTTTACGTCGGTTCCTACGGTTCCGGCGCACAGCCCACGATCTTTTACGACGGCCCCGCCGTCGGCGGCGTGCTGATCGGAACGTCCAGTTCAAGTTCCGGCATCGTCGTCCAGGGCCTGACTTTCGACTCCATCTACGTTGACAACGACAATCAACAGTCGATCCCCTCGGCCTTCTTCCCCAACGGCAATGATCTCACCATCATGGACAACACGTTCCTGAACCTGGGATACGATATGAATTTCAACCAGGCCCCAACTAACGTCCTGGTTCAGGACAACACTTCGCCCGATCCCACGGCCCTGAGCGGATATTTTGCCTGGGTCGCGGGCAGCGAAATCGCCATCCTTGGCAACACCGTCGCCAACTCCACGACCGAGGCCATCGTCCGCATCGCCGGCGCCACCGACCTCGAATTGGCATACAACAACTTCACCATCCTCCCGGAAACGGCGGGGGCCACGGTTTCCAAGAACACCCTCTCCACGCAGGTCGGCCAATACATCTACGTCTTTCACAACACCTTCGCTAACGGCCCGGTCAACGCCGGTCCCCTGGGGACCGTCGTGGTTGATCCCACCGTCAATATTTCCGACGTGGTTTTCGACTCCAATACCATCAACAACACCACGATCCTGCTGACTCCGGGCGTCACCCAAGTGATGGTCGAGAACAACGTCGTCAACGCCACCGGCGACTCCGGCATCACCATCGACGCCCAGCAATTCGGCGGCTTTTACACCTGGACGGCGAACAACATCTGGATCGAGCACAACACGGTCGTCCAGTCGGGACAAACCGGCGGATTGCTGACCATCAACGATGGCCAAGCCCAGGCAATCACCATGGATTACAACCTCTTCGTCGACCCGAATTACCAGATCAACTCGGGCACCGCGCTGGTCACGGTCGACGAAAACGACATGAGCTGCTTCAGCCAGATCATGGACAACGTCTGGGCGCAGCCCACCTTTATCAACCCGTGGGTGAACGGCGGAATGTTCTTCGTCGGATCCGATCCGAGCTCGCAAATCGCCTGGCTCACCCCAGCCGAATGGGAGGCCTCCGGAATCGCCAGCGGCGACGTGTACGAGAACGTGACTCTCGGCGGCACCTACTCGGTCAACGTGGACGGCTTCACGGCCGGCTCCACCCTGCCGACTTCGTAGCGCCCGGCCGGATCGTGATCGTCAAGAAGCCGCAACGTCCCAATAACTGAAGAATTGTGGACGCATCCAATCCGGTTTGCATGCGACCAATTTGAATTGTATGTTGCAGGTGCGATCGATTTGCCGCCAGCTTCGGCGGCGAGACAATCTCCATACCGGACGTAAAAATGGACCGGTGGCGCGGCGCGTGCGGTCTGAATCGGCGCCCAGGGGTCAAAATCTTCCTACCATCTTCCTAAAGTCACGGGATTGATCCGCTTCGCATTCCGATGCGGATCACATGAAGAACTACAACCGCCGCAAATCGTTGCGTCAGGGTTTTGAAAACCTTGAGAATCGCCGGCTCCTCTCATCGATCGTCCTCAATGGGACGGCGATGGAACTGCATGGTGATGCCGACCAGGACAACGCCTTCGTCGTCCGAGCGGCCCCAAGCAACCGTATTCTTGGATTCACCAACAACTTTGGCGAAGCGGCCTCGCTCAGCACCGTTCAGCAAGTCGTCATCTATCTCGGCGCCAATACCGACACCGTGACCGTCTGCTGCGACGTGAACACGCCGGTGGAAGTCATCGGCACCGATGGCACCAGCAGTTGGCTCAACGCGGGAGTATCAGAAACCTTCCAGGGTTCCGCCAACTCGTCGAACCCCGTGAGCGGATCGTCGAACAGCGGCAGCGGAACGTCCAGCACCGGCACCGGTGCGTCCAGTACCGGCAGCGGTTCGTCGAGTTCCGGCAGTGGGTCATCGAGTTCTGGCAGCGGTTCATCTAGCACCGGCAGCGGCTCGTCTAGCACCAGCAGCGGTTCGTCCAGCACCGGTAGCGGTTCATCCAGCACCGGCAGCGGTTCATCCAGCACCGGCAGCGGCTCATCTAGCACTGGTAGCGGCTCATCCAGCACCGGCAGCGGTTCATCCAGCACTGGCAGTGGGTCCTCCAGCACCGGCACTGGCTCGTCCAGCACCGGCGGCGGTTCATCGAGTACGGGCAGCGGTTCATCGAGTACGGGCGGCGGTTCATCCAGCACCGGCAGCGGTTCATCGAGTTCCGGCAGCGGATCCTCCAGCGATCCCACGCCCACGCCGAGCAATCCGAATGATCCGGCAACCCCCAATGCGGTCATTACCCTCACCAGCCCCGCGACCGTTTATCCCCTGGAATCCGTCAACGTCCAGGCGGTCAATTCCAACTTCGGCAGCGGAACCGTCCTGAACAGCACGATCACTTGGGACTTCGGCGACCCCGGCTCGGAGTACAACACCCTCGTCGGCTACAACGCCGCCCACGCCTATGCCAATCCCGGCACCTACACCATCACCCTGAGCATCGCCACGCCCGACGGTCACGTCGGCGTCGCCACTCAAACGGTCACCATCGCACCGGACAACCGGCCGACCATTTACGTTGCCGCCGATGGCAACGATGCCAACGACGGCTCCTCGCCCAACGACCCTTGCTCCGTGACGGCGACACGTTCACGTTCGACTCGACGAGCATAAATCTGGGCGGTCTCCAGCACGTTTACGTCGGTTCCTACGGTTCCGGCGCGCAGCCCGTGCTGTACTACAATGGCCCGGCCCAGACCGGTTCCTTTATCGGAACGTCCAATTCCACCTCGGGCATCGTCGTCCAGGGTCTGACGTTCGACTCCATCTACAAGAACGAAGACAATAAGGAGGCGATCCCCTCGGCCTTCTTCCCGACCGGCAATGATCTCACCATCATCGACAACACCTTCTTGAACCTGGGCAACGACATGAATCTTGAGTTTGCCCCCACTAACGTTCTGGTTCAGGACAACACTTCGCCCGATCCCACGGCCCTGGGCGGATATTTTGCCTGGACCGCGGGCAGCGAAATCGCCATGCTCGGCAACTCCGTCGCCAGCTCCACCGGCGAGGCCATCGTCCGCATCGCCGGCGCCACCGACCTCGAATTGGCGTACAACAACTTCACCAACAACCCCATGATCGCAGGCACCGGCCCCAAGAACACCCTCTCCACGCAGGTCGGCCAATACATCTACGTCTTTCACAACACCTTCTCCACCGGTCCGGTCAATGCCGGTCCTCTGGGCACCGTCGTGAACGATCCCACCATCCATATCTCCGACGTGGTCTTCGACTCCAACACCATCAACAACACCACGATCCTGCTGACTCCGGGCGTCACCCAGGTCATGGTTGAGAACAACGTGATCAACGCCACCGGCGATGCCGGCATCACCATCGACGCCCAGCAATTCGGCGGCTCCTATACCTGGACGGTGAACAACATCTGGATCGAGCACAATACCGTCATCGAATCGGGAACCGGCGGCGGATTGCTGTGCATCAACGACGGCCAGGCCCAGGATATCCTCATGGATTACAACCTCTTCGTCGACCCGAATTACCAGATCAACTCGGGCACAGCGCTCGTCAGCATCGACGAAGACAACATGAACAGCTTCAGCCAGATCCTGGACAACGTCTGGGCGCAACCCACCTCTATCAACTCGTGGATGAACGGCGGAATATTCTTCGTCGGGTCCAATCAGAGCTCGCAAACCGCCTGGCTCACCCCGGCCGAATGGGAGGCCTCCGGAATCGCCAGCGGCGACGTGTACGAGAACGTGACTCTCGGCGGTACCTACTCGGTCAACGCGGACGGCTTCACGGCCGGCTCCCCTCTGCCGACTTCGTAACCACGGTTCAATCAGGTTCCCGCGCACCTGAACGGGGGCGTCTCACGACGCCTCCGTTCTTTTTTTCGCCTATGGACTAATGACAGGGAAATAGATCGGCGCTTATCGCAGATCGTAGCAGGCGATGTAGTCGTCGTAGGAATGAGCTTGGAAGACGCGTTTTCCCATTTCATCCAGCACCATGAGCGCGGCTTGCTGCGAATCCGGCGCCTCTTCAAACATCACCCACACGCGTTTGCCCTTGAAGCCGGCAAATTCACTCTTGTACCCCTCGACGCTGTTGATCCCCTGCTTGCCGCGGACGGTCGGCAATTGCGCCAGCCCGAAACGATCGCGATAATATTCAAATGGGTAATAGCAGAATTCATAGACGTACATTTGGTCGTCCGAACGGTGATTTTTGCCCACGAGCGACACGAGACCTCGCATGTCGTTGTGGACCCACGGTTTCTTGACGTACCCACGAGTCTTGTTCAGCGGCGTAATGAGCAGAAACGCCAGGGCCACGATGCCGACGGTTCTTCGCTGGCCCTCAAATAGATAGACGAAGCCCGCGCCCATGGAAATCGCCACCAGCGGGCAGATGAACAGAATGAGCCGTTCCTTGAACGGATACTCGTGCAGGACCGAGGCTGCCAGCGCAAAGGCGATCGGCAGAATCAGCGCCAGCGCCGCCGATTTCCGCCGCCGATATAGCCAACCCACGCCCAGCACAAAAACCAGCGCGGACAGCCCCACGAAGCCCAGCGAGCAGGCGCTTTGGAACATCTCGAAGAAATTCTCTTTATACCAAACCAACGCCTGCATCGACCTGGGGACCGGCGCGAACGCGTCCGCCTCCGCCCAAAACGTTTGCATGAATTGGCTGTGGCTCAAGCGGTGAAGGGCCACCAGATAATTGACGCCAAAGCTGGCGATCCACGGCAGGGCCACGACCAGCAGATCGCGCAAGGCAAAGCCTTCGCGGACGATGCCGGCCCGCGGCCGGCGGTTGAACCACTCCATCGCAGCCATGACCCCGATCGCCCCGAGCACGAATGCCGCCGGATGGGAAAACCAAATCGCCAGCGCCCCCGCAACGCCCAGCGCCATCAACCCCCGCCGCGAAGGCGAGGTTCCGCGCAACGGGTTCCCCATCGCCTTCATCGCCAAAAACAGCAGCCCGACCGTCAAAAATACGTCGACGGAGTACTGCTTGGCATCCGCACAATAGTCATACTGCTTCTCGTTCATCGCCAGAAAAATCAGGCCGATCACCGCGAAGGGCTGCGAAAGAAATTCCCGGCACAACAGATAAAACAGCGGCAGCGCCAGAATCGACGCGATGACCGGAATCAGCCGCAGCGCATACTCATGGTTCCCCAGCACGGTGACGACCAGTTTTTCGATCATCAGGAAACCGATCGGCGCTCCCTGGTCGTTATCCAGGGGCTTCAATAGCCCCGCGAACGATCGCCGGATGATGTTCAGAGCCAGCGCCGATTCATCGCGGCCCATCGATCTGTCGTACAGATAAAACCACAGCCGCATGGCCATTCCCACGGCCATCACCGCCAGCGCCGCCAGCGTCCACGGCGCCTTGGGCTCCTCGGTTTCCTCCACAGCATTCACTGGTTCTTGCGACACCATAACTCCGCAGCTTTATCGGCAATCGGCCCAGCCCGAGAACAGCCAAGGGCTTTTTGCGCCCAGGGCTTTTTGCGCCCACGGTGATCGCGTTTGATATTTCACCGTCCAGGCGGAGCGCTGAATTCAACAATGAAGATCCCGGCAAAGGGATAGCGCTGAATCTCTCGCCCTATTTCACGAGCGCGCGGGAGAATCAGTTGAATCTCGCTATCGGGTGAATCCGCTCGGAACGTGGAGAGGACGATCCACAGGCGGTGTTGATTTCCCGGCTGAGGGGGGATCGACGTTGGCGCCAGATGGATCGCTTCGGGAAGAAAGACGGCTGGATGCGCCAGGTTGCCCCGGTAGGCGTAGAACATGTAGGTCCAATTTGCTTCGCGGGAAACGATGATCGCATCGGCCGGTTGTGCATGATCCTTCAGGAACGCGACGGCCGCCACCATGCCGGGTTGCGGGGCGTTATGGAAAGCCGCGCGGGTGGACTGGATGTCTTCGGCCATCGGCTCAGCCAGCAATCCCACCAGGCAGGCGGCCCCCGCCAATTTGATCCACCACTGGCGGCGAATCCAAATTGCCTCAACGCCGGCGGCCATCAAAAAGGCCAGCAAGGGAGTCAAAAAAAGCAGCAGCCTGCCGGAGAACGGATACTTGTGCAGGGCGGAGCAGATCAGCACTAGCGGCAGAGGCGAGATCAACATGCAAAGGCGCAGTTTGTCCTTTCGCCAGGTGACCCAAGCTCCCAGCGCGAACAGCGCGACGGCGAGATAGCGGTATCCCGTGCCGAATAACTCGACGAACATGTAGGCGGGTTTCCCGATAAACCAGCGGAGGTCGGCCGGCGATTTTGGGGGAAAGGGAGCAAACGCGTCGGACCAGTACGTCAGCAGGTACCTGCTTTGGGTCGAGGACCTCAGCGTCAGCGCGTACTCGATCAAAAAGCTGACGCACCATAGCAACCCGAGCCAAATCCAGATCGTTGTCCATCGCCGATCCCGCTCCTTTAGGGCGGCGATTAAACACGTCAAGCCGAATCCGCACAGAACAAATACTACCGGCAGCGAAAACCAAGGCGCGGCTATTCCCAGGACGCCCAGCAAGATCAGCGGCAACCTGCCGCGCCCGCGTACGACGGTGAAAAAGAGCAGCATCATAGCCGCGGTCATTGCGGCATCTGTGCCATAGGGTTTCAGCTCCGAGCTGTAGTGAACCAGGGATGGCGATGCCGCCAACAGCATCAGGCCAATCAGAGCCAACGCACGGCTCGCGAACCGGCAGGCGGCAACAAAAAAGAGCGGCAGCACGGCGCAACCCGCCAGCAGCGGCGCCAAACGGAAGACGCGCTCATCATGTCCCAGCGCTTCGGTCACCAGTTTCACGGCGGCCAGAAATCCACACCCGGCAACCTGATCGAGGATCATCGGACGGCTGAGTTGCCCAAACGATCGCGTGCAAATGTTGTATGCGATGGCGGCTTCGTCCGCCCAGAAATCCGCTCTTGTCAAATAACCGGCGACACGCGGCACAAAACCCGCCGCCATCGTGAGCGCGGCCAGGGCATAGTACAGCCCGACGAGCCCTCTTCTTCCCCTCCCCTGGTACTCCGGGGGAGGGTCAGGGTGGGGGTTTGGTGACACGCTCGCGAATAACACCCTGACGCCTCCGTTCCCTTTTTTCACCTTTGGGTTAATTTGTAAGGTGGCATGACATCCCTGGTCAAATCCCGGCCTTCCTCGCCCGTAGCCCCAATCGGGCGGCTCTGGGCACATCCGCTGTGCCCGTGGATCCTCGTGTTGCTCGGGACCCTGCTTCGCTTGCGGCGATATCTCCAGGACCGCGGCCTCATGCACGACGACGCTCAATTGGCAACCAACATCTTTTCCAAGAGTCTGGCGCAGTTGCTCCGGCCCCTGAACATCGGCGACCAGGCGGCGCCGGCGGGATTCCTGGTCCTCCAGAGATGCGCGGTGGCCGCGTTCGGTCGCGGCGATCTGGCGCTGCGATTGGTTCCCTTTCTCGCCTCGGTCATCGTCCTGCCCGTCTTTTTCCTCGGCATCCGCACAATCGCCGGACGGACAATCGCGATGGCCGGCACGGCCTGGCTGGCGCTGGCGGAGCCGCTGGTGCGATATTCATCCGAGGGCAAGCAATATTCCACCGACGTGTTGTGGGCGGCGGTTGTCCTGACCCTGGCACTGGCCGCCGACAGCTTGCCCGCCCTGGCGGTTCTGGCAGCCGTCGGCGCACTCCTGCTGTGGTTCAGTCACCCGCTGCTGTTCGTTCTGGGTGGAATCGGGATAACCCTGCTGATCCAACACCTGCGGCGGGGAAACCGCAAGCTGGCATGCGCCGATGCCCTGATGGGCCTCGTCTGGCTCGGCAGCTTCGCCGCCAATTACCTGCTGATTTCCCGCTACTACGTTTCCAACGATTTCCTGCGGAACTACTGGCAACGGCAAAACGCCTTCGCCCCCCTGCCGCGGTCGCCGAGCGATTTGCTCTGGTATCCAAAGACGATTGCCGAACTCTTGCACTATCCGCTGGGAATTTTGCCCAGCGAAAACTCCCAGGGCATGCTCCTTGCGCTGGCGGGCCGGGCCATCCTTTTCACCGCGGTCGTCGCGCTCTCGCTGGGCTGTTGCGTCATGGCGCGACGATCGAAACGCGCGTTGGGATTCGTCCTCCTGACCCTTTCGCTTACCTTGGCGGCTTCGGCGATCCAGCGATACCCATTCGCCGAACGGCTCACTCTGTTCTTCGCGCCGCTGTTTGTCCTGCCGCTGGCGTTCGCCGTCGGAGCCGAATGGTGGCGGCGAAATCCGACTCTGGCGGCCCTGCGATGGCCAGTGTGTGCGATCCTGTTCGTATATCCCGTTTACATCCAGGCGAAATATCTCATCCACCCCGAAGTGCGCTACGACGCCAAGCCGGCGATCAGTTACGTCAAGGCCCATTGGCAAGCCGGCGACTTCATTTACCTCCATTGGGGATCGAACGTTCTGGGCCACTATTATCTGGCCAACCCCCCGGCACTGACCGTTCCGCGCGGCGACCTGATCGACGGAGCATTCGACCCCAACCCCAAGACCCGCCTGCGTCTTCTGGCCGATGATCTTCTTCAACTCCGCGGGCGATCCAGGGTCTGGATCGTTTTTTCCATGGGCGCCGCCGGCGAACAGCCGTTCATCGAGCAAACCCTCGACCGGCGCGGCAGGCGGCTCGATCAACGCCAATTCAACGGCGGCGCCGTCGATCTGTACGACTTGCGATGACCTCGTCGCCCCTGTTGTAACTACTCGCTGAGGCCGCGGCCGCGGCTCAGGTAGGCCACGAGAAACTCCAGAAACAAAACCGCGACGATGGCCGGCCCCGGCGCGATGAAGGGCCAGCGCCAGGAGACGGCGATCCCCGCCAGCGTCGCCGCCACGTTGGCGCCGACCGCAACCGCCACGACGATCTTCATCCTCCGGCTGACCGCCAGCCCGGCCGCCCCCGGCAGGACCAGCAGCCCCGCCACCAGCAAATTCCCCGCAAGCTGCATCCCCGCAATGATCACCACCGCCACCAGCATAATCAGCAAGTAATGCACGAACCCCACCGGCACGCCGCTCACCTCCGCCAGCGTCGGATCGAAGCAGTAGAGAACGATTTGCCGCCGCAGGACGGCGACGACCAAAAGGATCGCCGCACAGACTCCGGCCGCCAGCGCCATCGCCGCGGGGGGCAACCGGTTGACGTTTCCGAGCAAATAAGTTTCCCAGCCCGTCGTGTTGCCGCGGCCGAGGTGGGCGTGAATCCCAAACGCGATGAACCCCCACGCCAGCGCCGCCGCGACGAAGATGCCGATGGCGGCGTCGCCGCTGACGGCCCGTCGGCGGCTGATCCACCCCACCGCCCCCGCCGTCGCCAATGCGAACGCCGCCCCGATCAGGAAAATCGCCACCCCGTTGTTCAGCGCCGGAAACGCGATCGCCAGCAGCACCGCCGTCCCGATCCCGCCGAACGCCGCGTGCGCGATCCCATCCCCCAGATACGCCCATCGCCGCAGCACCACGAACGGCGAAAGCACCGCCCCCGCCACCCCCACCGACGCCGACGCCACCGCCGCCCGAATCGTGTTCGACGTCAATTCCAGATTTGCCGGAAAAAGCAACGCGTCCATTATCCCGCCCTGCTGGTTCGCAATTCCGCCAGGTCCGAACCGAACATTTCGCGGGCCAGTTCGCGCGGCATGTTTTCCGGAACGTCGTGATAGTGCAGCGTCACGTTCAAACACGCCAGCCGATCGCAAACCGCCGCGACCGTCCGCACGTCGTGACTCGCCAAAATCACCGTCAGCGCCAGCGACTGTTTCAGATCGTTGAGGAACCGGATGAACTGATCCTGCCCGATTCGGTCGATGCCGGTGGTCGGCTCATCGAGCAGCAGCACGTGCGGCCGGGATGCCAGCGCCCGCGCGATGTACGCGCGCTGAAGCTCCCCGCCCGACAACTCCCCGATCGGCGTATCGGCCAGTTCCTCGATCCCCACTTTGCCCAGCAGCCATCGCACGTGCCGAAGATCGTCCGCCGACTCCCGGCCCAGGATTCCGATCTTTCCCGCCAATCCCAAGCGCACGAACTGCCCGACGTTGATCGGAAATCCCGGCGGCGTCTGCGGATTCTGCGGAAGATATCCCATCACGTCTCCCCGGCGCACCGCGGCCACGGCCGGCATCCCCGCAACCGTAATCGTCCCCCGCGTCGGCTTCAGCAGCGCCAGCAGCAATTTCATCAGCGTGGTTTTCCCCCCTCCGTTGGGGCCGATCACGCCGACCGTCGTCCCACGCGCCACGGAAATATTGATGTGCTTCAGCACCAGCCGCTGGCCGTAGGCGAAATCGACGTTGGATATCTCGATGATCGGTTCCGACACGGCGGATAAGGATATGCCATCGAAGGCAAAGAGGCGAACTTGGCAGATTGCCGATTGGCGATCTTCCAAAACCCGCCATTCACGGCCGCGTCGCCGGCGCCGCGCTCCGCCTCGTCGCCGGCTCCACCGGTCTCACGTCGATCACGCCGGGATCGTAGTCGATCCCGCAAACGTCCCGGTGCGTCTTCCCGGCCCGGGCGCCGATCGCTTCGATGCGGTTTTCCCCGCGGACCAGCCTCACGTCAGGCCAGACGAAAACGCAATCGTCGCCGCTCTTCACGCCCAGTTCCGCGCCGTTCACTTTCAGTTCCACCGTGTCGCAATTCGAATAGACTTTGATCGGGCCTTGGTTGACGTTGCGCGGGGTATAGCGCCGATCGGTGATGTAAATCACCGGCTCGTCGGACCAGTTGGCCTTGTAAAAATAAAAAACGTCCTTTTTGGTTTTGCGGTCGTAGGTCACCAGGCCCTTGTCGTTTCGGCCCAGGTGATCGCCCTCGTGGCGGGAGTCGACGCCGAAGTCGAACATGCTCCAGAGAAACGTGCCCCAGATATACGGGCGGCTTTTCATGGCTTTGTAGGCCGCCTCGTGAACCACGCCCTGCCATTCCTCGGGATGCCAGAAGCTGACCGTCACGGGCTGTTTGGGGTTGATCTCGTGCTGAAAGACGCTGGCGCCCGCGCCGTATTCGCTGATACCGAACGCGCGCCCGGGAATCTGGGCGCGCAGCGCGTCCAGGTCCGTCGGCCAGGCGGCGGGCGTTTTCGCGTACCAGCCTTCGTACCAGTTGAATCCGATAATGTCGGTGATCTGGTTCAGCGGGAGCGTGCCCAGTTGCGAGTACGACGCCGCCGTGGTCAGCCGCGTGGGATCGAGCTGATGCGCTTCTTCGTTCAGGTCCTTCACGACCCGGACCTCGCGGTCCAGCATGGCCGCGCCCTCGGCCTCCGTTTGGTTCGTACGCTTTTTATCCGCGAGTTCGTTGAACAGCGACCAGAAACAGATCGACGGATGGTTGTAGCTCTGCTTGATCAGTTCGCGAAGCTGTTGTTTGGCGGTTTCCTCAAACTCCCTCGAGGGACCGACCACGTTGACCATGCTTGACTCGGCCCAAACGACCAGGCCCCCGCGATCGCATAGATCGTAAAACTCCTGAGCGTGCTGGTAATGCGCCAGCCGGATCGCGTTGCAGCCCATCTCCATGATGAGGTCGAAATCCTCCCGTTGCTGGCGCGAGGTGATCGCCCAGCCCATGTCGATGCGGTCCTGATGGCGGTTGACTCCGTGAAGCGGATAGGACGCACCATTGAGAAAAAATCCCTCGTCCGGATCGACTTTGAAGAAGCGAAGCCCCACGGGCTGAATCACGCGGTCGACGACTTCCGATCCCTCGGCGACGGTCACGCGCACGAGGTACATATAGGGATCCTTCCGCCCGTTCCACAAATGGGGGTGATCGATGCCGAGCCACTGCACCACGTCGGCGTCGCCGGCCGGCTCGAGGGACTGCGTCGCGTCCACGGCCTGGAGAACCCGGCCATCGGCGTCGAGCAATTCGCAGGTGATTTTCACCGGCGTTTGCGCCGCTCCGCCGTTGCGAACTTTGCTGGTGACCTGCAAATCGGCGTGGGCCGTCGAGACCGTCGCCTCCTTGACGTACACCCCCGGCGACGCATCGTCCATCGGGCTGATGGAGACCGGATTCAGCGCCAGAAGCCGCACGCCGCGATACAGCCCGCCGTCCATGTTGAAATCTCCCGCCAGCGGCGGAATGGCCGGATCGGGCACGTTGTTGACCCGCACGGCGATGACGTTATCGCCTTGAGGATTCATCAGCGGCGTCACGTCGTAACAAAACGCGGAAAACATCCCCTTATGCTCCGGCCCCGCGGGCTTGCCGTTGACGAACACCGTCGCGGCGCTGCCGGCCGCGTCGAAATGCAGGAACAGCGATTTGCCCCGCTCCTCAGGCCCCAGCGTCACGTGCCGCCGATACCAGCCGGGGCCCCGGTAATAATTGTTGCCCCCGTCTTCCCCATCGAGGTTGTTCCAGGTGTGCGGCAGCGTCACCGACTGCCATGCCGAATCGTCAAAATCCGGCTGTTCGGCGTTGGCGACGTCCTGGCGAATGAACTTCCAATCGGGATTGAGATTGACCGCGACGCGCGGCGCGGTCACGGTGTCGGCGCCGATTGCCGGCACGTCCGATGGCGGCGCCGAAGGGTTCGCCGATCCGCACCCGCACAGCGACGCCCCGAAAACAATTGCCACAACCCCGAGCCAAATCCGCCGAATCAATCCGCTCATAATCACTCCATGCGCCAGAGCAAAGCGCCACCACTATGGAGATGATGCCGCTCGGATGCAACCTTTAGCGGGCCCCGAGGCGTTTCCTTATCGGACGCCTGACGCTTGATCAATCCACCCCATTTTCACGCCGATAGCTCGAACAGTGCTGAAACGCCGGTGAGGGGCCATTTGAGGAGTCGATCATGCCCCGCCAGATTCTGCTTATTGATGATTCCAAGGCAATTCACGCCCTGGTGCGCGCCCGCTTGACCGAAGAGCCGGTCACGCTTCTGTCCGCCTACACCGGTCAGGAGGGCCTGGCCGCGGCGCGGAAGTTCACGCCGGATCTCATTCTCCTCGACGTTGATCTGCCGGACGTTCACGGTCTGGAAGTCTGCCGGGAATTAAAGGCCGACGCCGCCACCGCGACCGTTCCCGTGATCTTTCTTGCCGGCGCGGTTTCTCCCGATGACCGGATTTACAGCCCCGAGACCGGGGCGGCGGATTTCATCAGCAAGCCATTCAATCCCGCGGAACTGCGGGCTCGCGTTCGCGGCGCCCTGCGGACCCGGAACCTGCTGGCGCTTCTCGAAAACGGCATGCAAACCGATCCGCTCACCGGGTTGTGGAATCGAGCCCATTTCGACGACCGCTTTTGCCAGGAACTTTCCCGGGCGCGCCGCCACGGCCATCCGCTGGCATGCGTCCTGGCGGACATCGACCATTTCACTTCGATCAACGAAACCTTCGGCCGCGCCTTCGGCGATGAAGTCCTCCGCCGCACCGCCGCCGTGCTCGACGACGCCACGCGCACCGAAGACGTGGTTTGCCGATTCGGCCCCGACGAGTTGATCGTCCTTTGCCCCTGCACCAACCTCGCCGGCGCCGAAGCCCTCGCGGCCCGTTGCCGCCGCGATATCGGCAAAATGGATTTGGTTTGCCGGCAGAAACAAGTGCCGATCACGTGCAGTTTCGGCGCGGCCGAAGACGACGGGCGAAAGCTGTCGATCATCGAAACCGCCCTGCGAGCGCTGCAATCGGCCAAGCCCGGCCCCGACCGCCAAGTCGCCGCCAACGATGCCTCCCTGGCCGAAAGCATGCAGATCTGAAAATCTTCTTGAACCGCGGTTCTGCCGCTCACACCGAACAGATTTTGACTTCATCGCCGACGCGGATCGTTTTGCCCGCCTGGTCGGGCGGGACGATCGTGTTGACCGCCAGACGATAAAAGTGGTTGAACCGCGATTTTTCCGCCCAGGGGGGAAGAGTCTGCTGCCGCTTCTCGGCGAAAACTTTCGCGAATTGCGGGTTGCTCTCTCCCGTGAACGGATCGCGCGGCGGAACCATGCAACGCTGGCAGGGATTGTTCCCATCCAGCAAACAGTCCCCGATGGCAAACCGCACGTGCGACCCTTTGACGCCGTATAACCGGTCCTCCCAAAACGGCCCGACGCCGCCGATCTCCAGGTTGGCGCGGAACCGGATTCGCATCTGTCTTACGTCCAGGGGAGCAAACCAGCCGGCGACCTCGCCGAGCGTCGCCGTTGATATCACCGTGGGACCGTGGCAGTCCAGATCGTCCGGAAATCCCACCTCGATATTGCTCCGCAGCCAAACCGGAATCCCGAAGAATTCCGCCAGCCAGGCGTCGATCTTTTCCCGTTGGCGTTCGACGTGGAACGCGGCCGTCAGGCCGGTTTCCGCCCGGCCCAGGCGCAGAACCCAGGTCACCGGGTCGTACGCCGACCGCATGACGTGAACCAGCGGATTGCGCTTCCCGTTGATGAACTTTCCTTCGGAATCAAACATCGCCAGCAGGCGATCGCCCTCGAGCGCCCCGCTGCCTAGGACTCGGACCTGTTGCAGCGAAACCGGCTCCAACGATTTCACGGGATAGATGGAAATGCTCGCAAGGTGGGGCAATTGATCTTCCCTTGGGATCGGTGGATTCACGGGCGGCAATCATGCCCCGGCCCGCGCAGCCGATCAAGAGGCGTTGGCATAGGGGATTACTTATGTAGACTTGTATGGATAACTCGCCGGGTCCCGGTTTCATTCCCCATCCCAGACCAGCAGCATGCGCCAAGGCCATGAGCGTTGCACCGTGGCCCCGTTCATTTGCGCTTCCGCGGCGAAGTTGGCCAACTCGCGCATAGTCCACGCCCCCTGCACGCTCGCCGGTCCATCGTGATGCACCATGGGACTGCGGCTGAGAACACGGCTGCCGACCCAGGCGGTCGCCCATCCCGCCCACGATCGCCGCACGTCGCTGATGACGATCCTGCGCCGCGCCATCCGCCGCAGGTTCTTCAGGAAATCAACGACCTGGCCCGGCTGGGGAATGTGATGCAGAAAGAGGCTACAGGCTACCACGTCGAAATTCAGTTGCGGGCATTCGTTCAATAAATCAGCCTGGACGAATCGGCAGTGGACGCCCGCTCGTTGGGCCGCTGCGGCGGCGTTGCGAAGGGCGGTCGCGCTGCGGTCCAGAAGAGTCAGTTCGATACTGATCCCCATGGTTTTGGCGCGCAGCGCAACCTCGATGGGCACGTCCCCGCCTCCGCAGGCGACATCGAGCATCGAAATCCGATCGATGCCATCCCGCCGAGCCAAGGCGACAATCGGCTTGGCGACGTGTTGGGCGGCTTTTGTGGCCTGATTGGCCCGCCGCAGTCCCGCCAGTGCGCTGACGTGCGCCGCTTCCGGGAGATCGAGCCGGTCCATCATCTCCGGCACGACATGACGATGAAGTCGCATATTCGGACATCTCCGTTCCACCGGCCGGGCGACTGAAACAGTAGTTACAGCGCGGGCGGCATCCCATCAATGAGGCGGGTCCCCGTTTCATTCCCAACGGTTAGGCTTCGTCGCGGCGGCGAAATGCCGCCAGGCATAGGCCAAAGGCCGTCGCCAGCAGGATCAGCGCCAGCAGCGTCGCGGCGGCCAACGTTGGCAAACGCAGCCAGGCGAGATGCAAGCTGCCCAGGCGGTTCAGCGCAGCCAGGCTCAGACTCTTCTGTGAATACGTCGCCACCATTCGGCCGAACTCGTCGAAGAACTCGACCAGGACGAAGAATGCCGGCATGATGAGGGCAACGAAATAACCGAGCCGAGTGTGCCGCCAGGCTAACGCGCCCGTGGCGAAGACGGCCAAAAGCCAGGGGAGCGCCGGCGCGGCATACCAGGATGCGGTGGCGCAGACCCCCCATGCGGTCATCGATTCCACCGCGTGAATGCTCAACTCCGCCAGGACGCAACAGACTAACGCGACGATCGCCGGCGCCGTCCAAGGGCTGCGAAAAACGCTTGAAACCCCCAATCGCTCGCGGCGAAAAAGCCACGCCGCCGGCCAGCCCATCAGAGCGACGAACAACAGCGTCTGGTAAACGACGATAAACAGGCGTGGCGGAAGGAGAATGCTCCATCCGCCGACCCATAGTCCGCCATCCAGAAAACATTGCTGGCAGAACGACCACCAAACCCACCAACGATCCCGTCGCAGCCAAATCAGAAGCGCCGAAATCTTCACCCCGTGGGCATGATTGTAAACCGCCTCCTGTATTGGAAACGGCACGCCAAAATGCCGAAAACTGTCGATGACGATCGGACTGATTTCGGCGGCGACGATAAGGATAAAGTTTGCCGCGGCGACGGCGGCGCCCGACCATTTCGATTCCCGCCGCCACGCCATCGCCAGGAAACAAAGCAAGACGAACGGGACCAGGG